>CAZJDL010000131.1:0-1165 GCA_964544755.1 uncultured Pseudomonadales bacterium
TATTTTTTTAACTTCCTGCAATTGCTGCAAAGCCGTTTCCAGAGGTTCTGAAACTTCGGCAGCCACTTCCTCGGGGCTGGCACCCGGATAAGCTGTAAAGATCAAAGCTGTTCTAATAGTAAACTCAGGATCTTCAAATCGCGGCATTGTCTGGTAAGCATTCCAGCCGCCATACAGGGAAATCAGAATAACAATAACACTGAGAATTCTATTTTTGATGGAAAATTCTGCGATGTTCATGCTTCAATCCTTTCTATTCTTTTTCTGATCAAAAATAAGCCGTGTGGATTTATTTCGACCATTTAGACACCTTCATTCCTTCAGAAAGTGTAGAAACACCCGCAGCAACAATAGTCTCCCCCGATTTCAAGCCATCGACAATCCCAATATTTGTTCCCACACCTGCTGCGACGACAACGTTTCTTTTCGATACTGTCATGGTTTTTTGATCGATGATCCAGACATATTTTTGACCGCCATCGGTGGCAATAGCCGTCAGTGGAATCTGTATTTTGTGGCTGTCCGATGTCGAACTTCCCGGATCTCTGAACCAGACAACAGCATTCATTCCTGGCAAGATAATCAAATCTTCCGGAGAGCCAAAGGTGAATGTCACCTCATAGGTTTGTGATGCTGCGTCAGCTTCCAGTGCAGCTTCTTTGAAGGTAACGGGGATCTGTCGATCAGGTGCAGCGTCCAGCACAATATAAGAATCGGTTGCTGGTTCACGATCGCCCGACTTAGAAAGAATACTCGAAGGCAGATTGATAAGAGCCTCCAAGCCGCCTGTGCCGAGAATATTGATAACCGACTCCCCTGCTTGAATGGCTTGTTGCTTTCGTATTGAGATCTTGGCAACATTTCCTGCATACGGGGCAACCAGCACCGCGTCTTGTAGCGCTTTTTCGGCCGTTTCAAGCTGTGCCTTATTCACGTCACGTTGAGATTTCCGTTGCTCAAGATCACTACGTGCAATGGCATCTTCTTTCATCAAACGCACGGCACGCTGATACTCTGCATTGGCATTATCAAACTGCGCGCGCGCTGATTTTAATTGCACCTGCAAATCTCGTTGATCCAGTCTTGCCAGTATCTCTCCCTTTTTAACTTTTTGCGCCTCTACCACTAATAATTCTTTCAATACACCACCAACCTCAAAGCTCAA
>CAZJDL010000131.1:1265-8976 GCA_964544755.1 uncultured Pseudomonadales bacterium
CTCAAAGCTCAATGTTGAAAGTTGTTGTGCTTTAATCACCGCTGGATAATTCAGAAAATCATCGCTTTCTGTTTGGCCAATTTCTATCAATTTTGCGGGTCTGATCGAAGTTTCAGTGTTATTCTCAGGCGAAGGCGATTTAGAATCACAGCCAGTAAGAAAAAATAATGGGAAAAAGATTAAAAATAAAGAATGGTTGATGCACGAAGATTTTGTTCGCATATGGTTTGTCCTTTGTAACTACTCAGCCTAAAATCGGCCAGATTAAACGCAATGGCACTTACTTAAGCGTTTGGCGTACCCACAGATCGTGATGACTCTCTGAAATGGATGAACAAGGCGGGCCTGGATTGGTAGGATGTCTGTGACGAAACACACATTTGAACCACGCCTGGGCCAGCCGCGAATAGCCGCGAATAGCCGCGAATAGCCGCGAATAGCCGCGAATAGCCGCGAATAAGAGTAATACACCGTCGAGCGTTCAGCAACATAAAAATCGTATCAGCCAGGGTGCCTGCCAAAACAGCGCGGTCGACTTTTTCAACATACTCACGAGGCCGCGGCTTCTCAAGCTGACCGAGATGCACCTGCCGGAACATCGTGAGCGGCAGTATCCACCCACGGTGGTATTTCAATGTTTATCAAACAGCCGGGGTGGATGTACTGATGGAGCAACATGGGTCACTGGCTTCGTGAATCAAGGTGTCAACATCCAGTTTCTGTGCTTCGCAGAATTCGTACATGTCTTTGAAGATCGGTTCAAACTCGTTTACAGTTTCGATACTGTAAGACTGCTGGCCAACCTCGCCTCGTCCAGCCCGTCCGCCAGGCGCTAAATACCCTACTGGTGTCCCGAGTTAACCGTCGGTGACAAGTCGTCGGTGCACTGCGCGAGATAACCTCCCGCACGCACGGCAACGCTGTGCGCCAGGCCGTATTCCACTTGTGCTGTTTTTCGGCCGGTCGTCGCGTTATTCAAATGTTAACTTTAACGACAAACCTGTAGTCCTCGACCGGTTGATGGTCAGTTGCTGTTTCGTATCGGTTACTGCAAAACAGCTCGGTGCGCTCGTCAGGTAGATCGGTGACACGCCGCAAACCGCTGCAAAGATCGCCCTCCAGACCTAGCTTGAGGTCAACACGTCCAGTAGACATCCCGTTTGCCTGGCGCGAGCTGGTCTGCGCGACAGGCAGGTGACGTGGACGTAGCCTATAAATCGGCTATCATGCCGATTTGTCGCGGAAATTTCCCTCTGTTCAGGCCGGCCCCGAATGAGCGCGCTGATTCGGGGTAGCCACCTTTTACCTGACGCGGAGAAGTACACAGTGAAAAAATACGATGCCATCGTTATTGGTGCTGGCCATAACGGCCTGACCAGTGCAGCGTATCTGGCCAAAGCCGGAATGGACGTGCTGGTGCTCGAAAAAAACCCGTATATTGGCGGCGCCACGGTCAGCCGCGAGTTGCATCCCGACTGGAAGTATTCCAACTGCTCCTACGTGTGCAGCCTGCTGCGCCCCGAAATCACCCGCGATCTGGAATTACCCCGCCACGGTTTGCAGGTGGTGCCCTATGGCGGCGGAATTACGTTCGCGAAAAATGGTGATTACCTTGGCAAGTACGAAGACCATGAACGCCGGCAGCGTGAATTTGCCCGCCACTCGGTGCGCGATGCCAATGCCTACGAGCGTTACGTTGCCGATGTCATGAAGCAGACACGACTTATTCGGCCCTTTCTGCTGCGCACGCCGCCCGATCCAACGTCGCTGAAACCACGTGACCTAAAAGAAATGTTGGTATTGGCCAAAGCCTTTGCGGCAATGGGTGAAGAAGGGCTGGCCGACACGCTACGTTTCTGGACCATGAGCATTGGCGATTTCCTCGACGAGTATTTTGAAACCGATATCATCAAGGCGCATCTGGCCGGCAGCGGCATCATCGGCACCGCGCTGGGGGTCTATTCACCAGGCACGGCTTACGTACTGCTGCACCACTATATGGGCGACGTCGATGGCACGGTAGGCGCGTGGGGTTTTGCCCGTGGTGGCATGGGGGCGGTCTCCGATGCGCTGTCCGCATCCTTTCAGTCATTTGGTGGTGAAATAAAATGCGGCGCTGAAGTAGTGGAAATCGTCGTCAAGCACGGCAAAACCACCGGCGTAGCGCTGGCCAACGGCAATGAGTATAACGCCGATATCGTGGTATCCAACCTCGACCCTAAGCGTACCTTCCTCCGCATCATGAATGAGAAAGACCTGCCGGCGGATGTCGTTAAGAAAGCGCGTAATTTCAAAATTCGTGGCTCCTCGGGCAAACTCAATATCGCACTCGACGGTCTGCCGACGTTCAGTGCTATCCCTAAAAGCAGCCCGCTCATGCGTGGCGACATGCATTTTATCGATTCGATGGAGCGCATGGAACGCGCCTACGATGACTGGAAGGATGAGACCTGGTCGAAAGACCCCTACGTCGATATGTTGATACCGACGCAAGTTGACCCGACCATGGCGCCACCCGGCAAGCATATGATGTCCGTGTTCGTGCAATATGTACCACCAAGAATCGACGGCCGCGAGTGGAGCGACGCGGATCGTGATGCCTTTGGTAAAACGGTGATCGACCAAATCAGCGAATACAGCCCCGATTTCAAAGACCTGATTTTGCATTGCGAAGTACGCTCGCCGCGTGAGATTGAAAATGAAGCGGGTCTTACCGAGGGGAATATCTTTATGGGTGAACTCACCTTTGACCAGTTGTTGTTTAATCGGCCATTCCCCGGCTACGCACAATATCGCGGCCCGGTGCAGGGCATGTATATGTGCAGTTCAGGCACTCACCCGGGAGGGGGTGTGATGGCAGCGCCAGGCGCCAATGCTGCGCGCGAGATTTTAATGGACTTGAAGTATCCGGCAATCGTGCCTGGAGCGTATGCCGATGACTAGGGAATTCGATGTCATCGTCGTGGGTGGCGGCCATAACGGCCTGGTATGTGCGAGTTACCTGGCCAAAGCGGGGCGTACGGTCTTGCTGCTGGAAGCGGCCGACACGCTGGGTGGGGCCGCTGCAACGCGTGAATTCAGCAAAGGTTACTCGGTGTCGAGCTGCGCGCACTGGCTTTATCAGCTTAACCCGCAGGTCAACACTGATCTGAGCTTGCAACGTCACGGCCTGCAGCTGGCCGCCCGCGATTTGACCTCGATTGTGCTGGCGGAAGACGGTAAGCACGTCAGCTTCAAAGGCGGCACTGTGGGCGGCAGCGATGTCTCGGCGCGAGACAAAACAAACTTCAACGCTTTTCACGAAAAAATACTGCGTTATACCAAGGTGCTGGCCAACGCCTTTGCCCGGCGGCCACCGAAACTGGTCGAAAGCGACTGGCGAGACAAGCTGTCTTTGCTAAAGTTGGGCATCGACATGAAACGTCTGGGCCGCGAGGAGATGGGCGATTTACTGCGCGTCGGGCTGATGAATATCTACGATTTACTGAACGAGAATTTCGACAATGAGCTGTTAAAAGCCGGGCTAAGTTTAGACGCCGTGATGGGTACACATATGGGCCCGCGTTCACCGAATACGGTGCTGAGCTACTTATATCGACGTTTGGGTGATGTCTATGGCTATAACGGTCCAGCCGTGGTGCAAGGGGGCATGGGTGCGTTAGGTGCAACGCTGGTTCATGCGGCACGCGCGTTTGGTGTTGAAATTCGCAGTGGCAGCAAGGTGGCGAAAATTAACCTCACGGCCGATCTTGCTACCGGTGTCACCCTCGCCGACGGCGAGGTGATTAACGCCAAAACGATTGTCTCCAATGCCGACCCGAAAACCACGTTTTACAAGCTCGTCGGTGTGCGCAATATTGAAGCGGGTTTTGCGCGTCGCATTCACACTATTCGCATGCGCGGCAACGCGGCCAAGCTGCATTTGGCACTCGATGGCCTGCCGGAATTTACTGGCCTGGCCGTGACCGATGCCGGTAACCGTTTGCTGATTGCGCCGACCATGGCGTATATCGAGCGCGCCTTCAACCATGCCAAATACCGCGAGTACTCAAGCGCACCGGCACTCGATATCAGCATTGCCAGCGTACACGACAGCAGCCTCGCGCCAGCCGGTAAGCATGTACTGTCGGCGATTGTGCAGTACGCGCCACGAAAATTAAAAGCGGGCTGGGAAGACAGCAAAGACACTTTCAAGCAACTGGTGATTGATCGTATCGCCGATTATGCGCCCGCTATTAAAGAACAAATCACGGCGTCTGAATTGCTGACACCGGCCGACCTCGAAGCTGAATTTCGTATCAGCGGCGGTCATTGGCATCACGGTGAAATCAGCGCCGACCAATTGTTGATGATGCGCCCGGTACCCGGCGCCAGCCAATACGCAACGCCGATTGACGGATTGTATCTGTGCGGTGCCGGAGCACATCCGGGCGGCGGGGTAATGGGTTTGGCCGGTCGCAACGCGGCACAAGAAATAATCGGAGCAACAGCATGACAGCCCCGCACGATGAAACCATGATGTTGCGCACACCGTTCCACTCGCGAGTGCAACAAGCCTGTGAAGCTAACGCGTGGGGCGACTGGAAGGGCTATACCACCCCCACGTGTTATAACGAAGTGGAAAAGGAATACTTTGCCATCCGCGCTGGCACCGCCGTATTCGACTTAACGCCGATGACGAAATACCGCATTATCGGGCCCGACGCCGAGGCATACCTCGACCGCCTGGTAACGCGCAACGTCGCCAAAATTGGAGTCGGGCGGGTGGCGTACACGGTGTGGTGTGACGACAATGGTCAGGTAATCGACGATGGTACGATCTTTCGCCTGGGCGAGCAGAATTTCCGCCTTTGTTCGTATGAGCGCGTCATCGACTGGTTGATGTGGTCGGCCGTCGGTTTCGATGTGCGAATTGTCGATGAGACTGCCGACGTCGCCGCGCTAGCCGTTCAAGGCCCGACCTCATGTGCGGTATTGAGAGCGATGGGTTTGGAAGGGCTGGAAGACCTTAAGCCGTTTGGCATTACGACGTTTCCGTTCGAAGGTAACGACCTCACGGTATCTCGCACCGGCTTCACCGGCGACCTGGGTTACGAATTGTGGATCGCGCCCGAGCTGGCGGAAACCCTATGGGATCAGTTATTCGCTGCCGGGGAAAACTATATGATTCGACCTATGGGTTCGCTCGCGCTGAATGTGGCACGTATAGAAGCCGGTTTTGTGCAGGCCGGCGTTGATTTTGTCGCGTCGGAGCTGGTGGTGCGCAATGGCCGCAGCCGTTCGCCCCTGGAGCTGGGCTTGAGTTGGTTGATCGACTTCGACAAACCGGTTTTTAACGGCCGCAAAGCACTGCTAAAGCAGAAGGCGGAAGGGCCGCGCTATCGTTTTGTCAAACTCGATGTCGAAGGCAACAAGCCCGCCGAACATTCGTTTATTTACTGTAAGCGTAAAGTCGTGGGTACCGTCACGTCGGCGGCCTGGTGCCCAACGGCAAAAACCAACGTAGCGTTCGCCTCGATTGAAATGCCGTACGGCAAAAAAACCGACCCTCTTTACGCCGAAATTTACTATATGCGTGAGTTGCATTGGACGCGGGTGATGGCTAAATGCAAGGTGATTAGTAAACCACTATTCGATCCGCCGCGCCGCCATGCAACGCCGGCGCCGAACTTTTAGCTTTACTCGAGCACGCTCCGAATAACCGTGCGAGTGACCAGGCGCGCTGACCTTTATGCTCAATTATCCCGATCACTGTGTGTTGTATCGGTTTACGCCGTGCGGCCTGACCGCAACCGATATGACAATTGCTTGGTTTGTGCGCGCCGACACCGAAGAGGGGGTGGGCTGCGACAAGGATGCAGTGACCTGGTTATGGTGCCACACCACATTGGAATTGGAAGACGAATTTATTATTCGGCGCAATAGCGAAGGAGTAAATTCTCGCTTCTTTGAGCCGGGGCTCTACAATCCCGAGTTTGAGCGACTTTGCATGGACTTTATTACCTGGTACCTGGCCGCACTGAGCCACGATGCAACGAGGAACGACGCATGAGTACTGCAAATGTAATGGCTAGCCATAACAAAAGCCCCGCGGTTGCGGGGCTGATTGAAGTGCGTGTTAGCCGTTATTGATTACTGCGCTTCCTAGCCGCAGCCAGGCCTAACAGGCCAATGCCGAATAAGGCCATGGTGCCTGGCTCGGGAACATCGGCCGCCATGCCGGTAAAGGCAAAGTCGATACCTTTGTTGTTGTCAGCATCGCCGCCCCACAAGTAAGCAGTAAACATGCCGTTTTCATAGGTATAGGAATTGAAAACGTTCATGCTCATTGGGTCAAATCTTAAGCTACCGGTTAGATCTGATCCTGGTCGCACGTAACGATAGTTCATTCTTCCTCTCGGGTTGTCGTTTGCATCAATTCTCAGATTCAACCTGCGCACAATAAAATCGCCTGCGCTGGTGTCGAAGCGATGACGACCGGCTGTAACGCGAGTGATTTCGTCCATGTCGTTAAACTCGACGGTAAAATTGAACGCCTGATGGTCGTCAAAGTGGGCAATCGTTCCGCCGCTGGGACCGTTGTTTTGATGGAAGAGCGAGAAATCCACTCCGCTGATCGCATGGTTGTTGTTAAAGACTTCGCCAGTGAAGTCTATTGAATAGGCCGACGCCAGATTTGACAGGCCTATCGCTGCGACGGTTATTGCTGCTTTAACTAATACTTTCATGGTATGACTCCGTGACGGCTTGGTTAAGACGTATCCAGTTCACGTTCCACGCCAAAACAATATTATTTTTATAAAACATAATCTTACATTTTTTATGTTGTATGAAATATAGGCAATTGTCAAATTAATCGACAGTGTGTAGCGAGCGCTGCTGTATAACAAAAATCTGGAAAAGTCGTGCGGCAAGGCTCTTGTAGTTTTGCCCTTGTCATTTGTTACGGTGACCGACACGGTTGCATGTGAGTGAAGCGCCCGATTGTGTGCGCGGTATTCGTTGTAGTGCGTGACGCAAAAGAAATGGTGCCCCCGAGACGATTTGAACGTCCGACCCTTCGCTTCATACCACTATGGTTTTCACCACCGGCCGTGTACTTATTAGCAGTTGGGCCGTTTGTAGTCTGGACTTTCTCTTCACCGTGGACTTTTTCAAGCCGGTAGGTGCTACCCGTCAAGTCTCTGCACGTTCCGCTCACGTCGTGGGCGGCTTCGCTCAGGATTGCCAGCGGCATCAGCCGCTAAGGTTTCCCTGAATTTGAGTAGATTCACACCCAACGTTTCCGTTGGCGTGCCCACAAAATAGGAGGCGAATGCTCTATCCAACTGAGCTACGGGGGCAACGCGGGCATTATATCAGCGGCCTGGCGTGAACAGCAAAAAGTTGTTGACGGTTGTTACACGGTAGCGGCGAGCGCTAGTAAATGATCCTTGATCGAATCGATACCGGGCTTGTTGGTGAGAATTTCCTGGACTGAAAGCCCGCGCAGTTCATGCGGAAAAACCAGCCATTCTTCAGTTTCATGTACGTAAAAATCGGGTGCGCGCTCGGTTTTGTTGTTGTCGGGTTTGTAATAGGGGGTTGCGATCTTGATATCAGGTGTATTTTTTCTGCAGGCTGCCGTGAGATCCTGGATGACCTGTTGAATGCTCAGGCCGGTATCATGCACGTCGTCAACGATCAGTAGCGACTCTTCCGCGTCGACTTG
>CAZJDL010000132.1:0-8879 GCA_964544755.1 uncultured Pseudomonadales bacterium
CTAGTAAAACCCCCGATTGAATTTATCGAGAAAACAATTTTATCGTCGCTTCCAGAGACCCTTGTTGGCATCCTGATGATCACCCTGGGTATTATGACCATTTTCCTGGTCATCACCATGATTGGCAAAATGTTAAAAACACTGATGGTAGGACGTGCAAAACAAATCCTGCATAACGCCGTTGGACGCGGCCCGATCTCTGGCATTACCTCAGGCACGTTCATGACGGTACTGGTGCAGTCCAGCTCAACAACAACCAGCTTGATAATACCCCTTGCAGGTAACGGCGTATTTTCTCTAAAGCAGATCTATCCGTTTACGCTGGGCGCCAACATTGGAACTTGTATCACTGCGCTGTTGGCAGCGACGGCCATCACGGGTGCTAACGCGATATTCGCATTACAGATCGCATTGATTCATTTTATGTACAACGTAATCGGAGTCATCGTAATCTACGGAATTCCTATCCTGCGCAACATCCCGATCTTGGCTGCGGAAAAGCTGGCTGATGCCACTGTTAAAAACAAATGGTACGTTGCCATGTATGTTGCCTGCATTTTTTTTATCCTCCCATTAATCCTGATTGGCGGCAGCCAGTTACTCGGCGTGTAACCTAAATCTATACGGAGAATCAGCATGAACGATACCATCAATAGCCGTAAAGAGGAGTTGCAAAACCGCATAGAGGATCTTGAGGAGTCACTCGCGGAACTCAAAGGCAAGCTCAGAAAGTTAGAAGAAGACGAGCAGCATGCCGCAATTGACAACCTTGAAGTCTATCTTGATGCTGTTGACAATAAATATGCGAATCTGCGTGATTTCTGGTCTACCGTAGCTGATGAGCTTCGTGACCTGTTGAATGGTTTTAAAAGTGACAAAGACGAGAAGAGAGGCTAGGCATGAAGATTCAATCCATTAACATTTTTTTTATTGCTCTGCTTTTTAACGCCCAGGCTTATGCCGGAACAGAGACCATAATCGAACTTTCTCAAGTCCCTGAGACCATCAGGACAACCGCCCAGAAACTGATGCCGGAAGTCGAGTTCAAGAGCGCAAACACGGAAGAAGAAGCCGATGGGACAGTGGTTTTCGAAATTCAAGGTTTGATGAAAGATGGTCGCAAGGTCGAGGTGGACATTCTTAGAGATGGCGATATTGAAGAGATCGAAGTCGAATTTAGCAAAGATCTTGTACCCGGCGCGGTTATGAAAGCCATTGAAGCTCGGCATCCCGGATTTAACCCCACGTACATAGAAGCCAGCCACTCGGCGAGCAAAAAAGTTGTCCAATACGAACTTGAGGGCAATATGGGAAGTAAAAAGATAGATCTCGAAGTTTCAGCGGATGGTCGTGAAATCGTTGTCGCTGACAAGTAATCGATGGAGGGACAAATACTGACAGCTTGTCTCGGAAGGAAAAAGACAAGACCTAACCTTATACTACGGAGCGAACACTGGCCGAGATGTGCGAAGCCACCAACAAAGCCTGGGTGCTGGGCAACCGCCATTTAAAGACAAGATTGAGCGACAACTGGGTCGCAGCACCGCGCCTATTGCCGGAGGTGGCGACAGGAAATCTGAAGCGCACCAAAAAACCAGGATCATTCGAGCCCGCCCCCTTTGATATGCTTTTTGCTGCTGACTAATCAGCGAAAGCTGGTCACGCCCAGTTGGGTAGCACCTTCAACTCCCTCCTCGACGAGATCGCGGCCACCGATATTGGTTTTCGGAATACTGAGATAATCCGGCAAAACCTGTTCCGCATACATGGCACTTCGCTCAACATACGGCAACAAACTGGCATTTTTTACCCAATCAGGATAAGACTCAGCATTCTGTCCCTTAGCAAAGGTAAAAACAATAAAACCAAGCACCACCAGAAGCCAGCCTTTGACAACCCCCAATCCGATGCCGAAAATATTATCCGAGATCCCCACATCTTTTCCCTCTCGGATATATTGCTTAACAATAAATGCTTTTAAAATAGACAGCATTGTCAACGTCGTGAAATAGGTAATCATGGTCGCGAAAATCGTTGAAACAAAGTTGTTTTCTACATACTCGAACAAAAATTGCGCCACATCATCGACAGCGTAAAGCGTAATCAATGCTGCGCCCAACCAAGTAGCAATGGACAACGATTCTCTAATAAACCCACGAAAAACGGCCCCAATTACGCTGGCGGCCACAATACTAATGACAATAAGATCAAAAAGATTAAAAGAAAGTTGCGTATCAAGCATGAACGTTACCCTTCGTGAAGAGCCAGTAAGTTGCTAGTCATTAGACGCCTTGAACGGCGAAGCCAACCTCTGCCTGACCCTCTAACCCCTAGCTGCCTTGACTTGAAAAAATTCCGTTGGCAAGAAAACACACTAAAAATCTATTTTTTTAAGGAAATATATTATTTTGAGCGGTGCGTCACAGAATATCTCAAACATCTATGGGTATCAAGAAAATTCTTTAAGACATTGTTGGAATAGATTGATTGGAATAACATTGAACCTAGAAACCGCAGTTGGATCACGAAAGTATGCACAAGCTCTTAATGCACCTGGAAAATTCGAAAAAGCTCTCATCACCGCTATATTGAACTGAACCCGCTGCGGGCAGAAGGAATGGCAAACCATCACTCGGAATACCGATGGTCCAGCTACCACTATAATGCGCTGGGCCAGGAAGATACGCTCGTTACGCCCCATACAGAGTACCTGCGATTAGGTAAGCAGACAGCGCGGCATCAACAGCATACCGAGCATTATTTAAATCACGTATCGCGCAGCGAACACTGGCCGAGATACGGCAAGCCACCAACAATGCCTGGGTGCTGGGCGGTGGCCATTTTAAAGACGGGATTGAGCAACAACTGGATCGCAGAGCCGCGCCTGTTACTAGAGGTGGCGACAGGAAATCTAAAGCGTACCAGAAAACCAGGATCAATCGAGCCTGACCCCATTGGTGACTGCCCCTATGCCAGGATAGTTGCGCTCCCCATAACCCGACACCTCCAAATTCTTACGAATCACAGCATCCAGCTTTTCTGCCTCTTTCATCTGCCCACACAGGGTTTGGCTGAGTTCGCTCATTTTGGTTTCAAAGGGGAGGCCATCGTATTCTATCGGTGCTGCGCCGACATATCGCCCGGGGATTAGCACATAGTCATTGGCTTTTATGTCTTCGAGTGTGGCGGATTTGCAATAGCCTGTCGGGTCTTCATAGAAACCCCCTCACCCCCACCAGCCCCTCTCCCGGGTAGCGCGATCATGCAATCAACCAAATCGTTTTCGAGTATTTGCTGACGTATTTTCCCTTCGGAGCTGGTGTTGGCGCTCATCGAGCCATTGGCAAGCACAAAGCCTGCGGTGCCATGTTGTGAGAGCTTGGAGACCATGTGCAATATCCACGCGTAGTTGGCGCTGGATGCCTTCCGGCAGGCAGGTCGTTACGGTCAATCAGCGCGGATTTTTTGCACGATGGCGGTGGTCGAGCAATTATCAAGAAAACCCAGCACTTTGACTGCACCGCCATACGCCTTGACGATGTCGCCACCGACCACGCCTTGTTCGTCGTAGTCGCCGCCCTTGACCAGCGCGTCGGGCTGAATAAGCCGCAACAAATTTTCCGGCGTGTCTTCGCTGAAACCCACTACCCAGTCGACCGACTCCAGCCCGGCCAGCACCGCGGCGCGGCTTTCAAGCGGGTTGATGGGGCGGCCCGCACCTTTTAAACGACGCACCGAAGCGTCGCTATTGATCGCCACGATCAAGCGATCGCCCAATTGGCGCGCCTGGTCGATGTAACCTACGTGGCCAGCGTGAATAATATCGAAACAACCATTGGTCATCACCACGCGTTCGCCGTGCGCATGTGCGTCATCGACGACGATTTTTAGCTGCGCGGCCGACAGCACGCCACGTTCCGGGCCGCGCTCACGCTGCACGGCGCGACGTAGTTCCGGCGCGCTAACGCTGGCGGTACCCAGTTTACCGACCACCAGCCCGGCCGCAATATTGGCAATACCTACCGCGTCCGGCAACGAGCTGCCGGCCGCCAGCGACGCGGCCAACGCCGAAATGACCGTATCACCCGCGCCGGTTACGTCATACACTTCGCGCGCGCGGGCCGGCAAATGCAGCTCTGGCTCGCCTGCACGCAGTAAGGTCATGCCTTGCTCGCCGCGCGTGATCAGCAAGGCGCCCAGCGAAAAATCCTCGAGCAACTGCAAGCCACGTTGCACCAGCTGCGCTTCAGCGGCGCAATGACCCACAACCGTTTCAAATTCGCTGAGATTTGGCGTCAGCAGGCTGGCATTTTTGTAGCGCGCAAAATCGCTGCCCTTCGGGTCTACCAATACCGGTATGCTGCGTTTCCTGGCGGCCGCTATAAATGCCTGTGGGTCGCCGATGCTGCCTTTGGCGTAATCGGATAGCACTACCGTACCGGCGTGCTCAAGCAAATTGCAGTAACGGGCGTATAACTGCTCAGCGTCGATGGCCGCAAACACTTCCTCGAAGTCCATGCGCAGCAATTGCTGGTGCTGGCTAAGCACCCGTAATTTGGTGATGGTCGGCTGTTCGAGCGAGGCATGAAAGTCACAGTACACCTGTGCCGCCTGCAACGCTTCGGTCAGGGTTTTGGCGTTCTCATCGTTGCCAACAATGGCGGTCAACACGGCGCCAGCGCCGAGGGAGGCGATGTTTAACGCAACATTACCCGCGCCGCCGGGGCGATCTTTGAGTTCGCCAATTTTGACCACCGGCACGGGCGCCTCCGGCGATATTCTGGCGGTATCGCCGTACCAATAACGATCGAGCATCACATCGCCGACGACCAGCACCTGCGCCTGCTGAAAGTTGGGCGTGGAGAGTTTCATTGAAGGAGTACCGACCCAGCCTGGAAAAGCGCGCATAATAGCATAGGCTAAAGCACGGATTGCGCGCTGGCGTAAGGCAAGCTAAGGTGCGCTGCTGTTTATTGGGGCGACCATCACAATGCAACTACCGGTAGATATCGACGCCATAAAAGGCTTTCTCGCCGCCGATGAGGGCGCGGCGCTGTATAACGCCGCGGCCGAAGCGTCGGCACGCGGGCCGTGCCTGGAGATTGGCAGTTACTGCGGCAAATCGACGGTTTATCTCGGCAGCGCCTGTAAAGCCAATAGCAGCGTGCTGTATGCGCTGGACCACCACCGCGGCTCGGAAGAACATCAACCCGGTGAGGCGTATCACGACCCGGAGCTGTTCGACAGCAGCGCAGAATTGATGGACAGCTTTAAAGAATTTCGCTGCACGCTGCGCGCGGCGGATCTGGAAGACACCGTTGTGCCGATTGTCGCACCGTCGGCCGTCGCGGCGCGCTTTTGGTCAACGCCGTTGGCGCTGGTGTTTATCGACGGCGGCCATAGCCTGCGGGCGGCCATGACCGACTACCGCAGCTGGGCCACACATATCATGCCGGGGGGTATACTGGCAATTCACGATATTTTTCCCAACCCGGAAGAAGGCGGCCAGGCGCCTCACACCATATGGCAGCTGGCGCAGGCTTCGAGCTTGTTCGAGCCGCTGCCGCTAGTGAGTACGCTCGGCCTGCTGCGCCGTGTCAGTTATTGAACTGGTATATTTAATGGCTGGCTCAATAACGGCTGGTCAGCGTCCAGCAACGATACGCTGGTAAATAATTTAGCGGCCGGCGTATGTTCGGTCAAGGCGTCAGCGGCCAGTAGAATCGCGGCCGACGTCCAGGTGGGTTTTTCATCCGGCCAGATGATGTCGAGCACCATTTGATGGCCGGTCCAGTAGGCGCCGTCCATATCCCGCCATTGATGCAGCCAACTGTAGAGCATCACCGCGCGGGCACGATCGCCGGCCGCCAGCAAGGCCAGCACGAGTTCACACGATTCAGCCACGGTAACCCAGGGTTCGTCTGACACACAGCGGCAGCCCAGTCCCGGTTCAACAAACACAGACCATTTCTTTTGCAAGTGCGCGTGCGCCAGCGGCTTGGGCACCACGCCGGTCAAGACCGGGTAAAACCAATCCATCGAATAGCGCGCCTTGCTTTCCCAAGTGCGGTCGAAACGCGCGGGTTGATGGCGCAACGCGGCGCCCAGTTTGCGCCGCGCCTGCCGCCAGTCGCGCTTATCGATGCCTAGCTGTGTGGCGATGTTGCAAGCGCATTCCAGACTCTTGTAAATGGAGCTGCAACCGGTGACCAGGGCGTCTTCCTTGGGCTTGCCGTGCCGATCCAGGGCCCAGTGAATATCACCATATTCGGTTTGCTGGCGCAGCACGAAGCCGACCGCGGCTTCGACCGCCGGCCACATGCGGAGCAGAAATTCGTGCTTGCCGGTAATCAGATAGTGATGCCAAACGCCGGCGGCCAGGTAGGCGACAAAATTCGTTTCGCGTTGCCCGCCTGCGTCGGCCTTGCCGTTTTTGTAGGCAGCCCACCAACTGCCATCCTGCAGCTGCACGCTGGCAAGCCAGTGGTAAGCGCTTTCGGCGGCTGCATATTCGCCGGCGATACTCAACCCCATCGCCGCTTCGGTGTGGTTCCACGGATCGGCATGGCCACCATCAAACCAGGGAATGCAGCCATTCTGTTGCTGGCTGGCGAGAATAAAGTCGACCGTGGGCCGCAGATAGCGCTCGGGATACAGCCCGCGCGATACCAACAAGTGAATCATAACGCCTCACACTTTCTGAAATACAGCACAACGCTTTTACCCATCAACGGGTTCAGCAGCTTTTCCAGCGTGCGGGTAAGCCAGGGCCGGTTCATCAAATCCCACACCAGGAAGCGGTGATACGTTTGCACCAGCCACGACCGCTCCTTGCTGCTCCAAAACATGCATTTCAACCACCAGAACGGTGCGTGTAAGGCGTGCGCCCAATGCTGCTGGCAATAGGCAAACCCTAACTGTTCGATTTGCTGGCGCAATTGTCCGGCGTTGAAAATACGCAGATGGCCACCCACATTGGCGTGATATTCGTCGCTCAGCGCCCAGCAGAGCCATTCGGGCCAAAAACGCGGCACGCTGGCGACAAAATGCCCGCCCGCTTTGAGCACGCGATCCATTTCGGTTAATACGGCCTGATAGTCTGCAATATGTTCAAGCACTTCGGAGCAAATGACCTTGTCGAAGGTATTGTCGGCAAATGGCAGTTGCAGCGCGTTGGCCTGCGACAAGCCAAAACTTCTGGCGTCGTTGGCTGGCTCTGCAAACGGTTGAAATTTTTCCTGTGTGGTTCGCAGATCGTCAAAACTCAGGTCAACACCGAAGGAATGCACGTCGGCTTCGGTGTAAGCCGCTATGACATGCCGGCCTTCCCCGCAGCCAAGGTCCAGCACCGTGTCGCCGGACTGCAAACCGAATTTTTCGAAATCAACGGTTTGCACGCGCCAATACCTGCTCGTAATAGTCGGTCAATGTGTGCGCCACGACGCGCCAGCTGAATGTGGCAAGAATGCGCTCGCGGCCGCGTTGCGCCAGCTCGACGCGCAGGGCGGGATTGTTCAGCAGCGCGGCAATGGCGGCGGCCAGCGCCTCGGCGTCGGCAGCGGGCACAAGCACACCGGCGTCGCCTACCACCTCGGGCAAGGCACCACCGTCAGTAGCCACAACCGGTACGCCGCAGGCCATGGCTTCGCCGGCCGGCAAGCCGAAACCTTCGTATAGCGACGGCACCACCGCCAGCGTTGCGCTCGCGTAACGTTCAACCAGCGCCGGCGTGCTGATGCCGCGCTCGAATTGCAGCTCGGCACCCAGACGCAAACGGCGGATAAGTTCTTCTGTTTTGCCGCCGGGTGTGGGTTTACCGATCACCAATAGCTGCAAATCGGGAAACTCCTTGCGCAGCATCACGAAGGCCTTCAGTAAAAAGTGCAACCCCTTCAGCGGCTGGTCAGCAGAGGCGGTCGCTATCAAGCGGCGGCCCGCGCGTGGTACCGCGGGACATGGTTTGAACACCTCGGTGTCGATGCCGTTGTAAATAAGCTCGATGGCGTCACGCTGAATAGCAAACGCCCTGGCTGTATCGGTACGTGAGCGGTCCGAGACGGTAATCACATGCTTGAGCTGGCGCACCACGCGCGTTTGCATGCGTAGAAAAGAATACCAGCGCCGTATCAGCAGCCGCTCCCACCAGCGGTGGCTGGCGTTCAGCGCAATCTGTAAATCGCTGGTAACGGGGTGGTGTACGGTTGCAACTACCGGTAACCCCATCGCCTGCAGTTGCAATAGACCGCTGCAAAGGCTCTGGTTATCATGAATCAGGTCATATTCATGGCCGTGCTGGCGTAAATATTTAACAACCCGCAGACCAAACGTATACGGCTCCGCAAAACCACCGCTAAGCTTGCTGCACCATTCAACAATATTTGCCCGCGAGCCAAGATAGCGCGGCCGCAGCGGGAACAGACCATTGGCGTACAAGTTAAGCCCCGGCATTTTAATCAGGCGCACACCGGCGACCACATGTGGATACGGCTCGCCGGAAATCACGGCTACCTGATGACCGGCTTCCAGCAGGGCTTTGCTGAGGTAGCGAAGATATACGCCCTGCCCGCCGCCGAAGGGGTCACTGCGGTAGCCCAATAAACAGATGCGCAATGACCTGCGCAGCGGCGGGGTAAACGCCAGAATATCGGCCACGGGCTGTTGGCCTGCGGTTAAAATAGGTTCGGCGCTGGTCATAGGCAGGTGGTGCTCGGTTCCCGATTATTGCAACGCTGCAACATTGTGTGTTGCTTATTTTTAAGCCGTGCTCGATTCTGAAGCCGCATTTTATCGGGGCTTGATTGGGTTTAAGCGGACAAAATAAAGATGAGGAGGCGCGATTGTACGCATGCGCAGCAGAAAAATCCAGCCAACCCAACTGC
>CAZJDL010000133.1:0-8864 GCA_964544755.1 uncultured Pseudomonadales bacterium
TCACATAGTACGCCTTCAGAAGCCCCGTCTGGATGTAATAAATGGAGTCGTTATCGTCACCCTGACGAAAGACGACGTCACTCTTGTTGAAATCGATAACCTCCCCGAATTCTTCGAAATAGGTGGCCATACTCAAATCTCGCTCCGATCCTTGATACGTCTGTGCAAGATATTTACTCACCTTTTTACCCAGGTTAATTACAACCGGAATATGCCGGAATACTATGTCTCCGACGCAATAGTTTACAACAAGGACTAGCGGTAAGCATTGAAGCAGATTGACAACACATCCACCAGCCGAACTCCATAGTGACCTAAACCTCTAGCCGATTCTCTCCAGGAGGAGAAAAATGTCCAAACCGTCTACCCGCCGTGAATTCATTCTCAGATCGATCGCCTGTAGCATCGTGCCACTAGTACCGAGTTCTCTGCTGGCGCAAGTTGGCGGGTACTCCGGTAGCGAATTTGATGCCGACTCAACCGCCGAAGAGGTAACTTTGGGCATGGATTTATTTAACAAGACCATTCTCGTCACCGGGGCCAATTCGGGTTTGGGCTACGAAACGATGCGAGTACTGGCTCTGCGTGGCGCACATGTGCTGGCAGCCGCCAGAAACATGGAAAAGGCTACAAAGGCCGCGGAAAGTGTAGAAGGCGAAGTTACGCCAATGGTTTGTGAGCTAAGCGATTTTGAATCGGTCGTAGACTGCGCAACGCTTGTCGAAAAGTTAGGCAAACCCCTGGACGTACTGATTTGCAACGCCGGGATCATGGGAACATCTGAGCGCCAAACCGTACGCGGGCTTGAGAAACAGTTTGTTGTCAATTATCTGGGCCATTTTCTCCTCGCGCAACGTTTATTGCACCGCCTCAAAGCAGCACCACAGGGCCGTCTCGTCATGGTGTCCAGCGGTCTCTATACGAAAGCACCTGTGGCTGGAATCGAGTTCGACAACCTCTCGGGCGAGAAATCTTACGGTTCCTTTGCCGCGTATGGCCAATCGAAGTTGGCAATGGCATTGTTTGCTGCGGAGTTTTCTCGCCGCTTTTCTGACGGTTCCGTCACCGCTAATGCGTTGTACCCCGGCGTCATACATACAAATCTGTTTAGGCACCAGCCCTGGTACGCGAAACTGGGCTTTATTTTAGGGGGCTGGGCATTTACGAAGTCTGTAGAAGAGGGTGCTGCCACGCAATGTTACGTCGCTACCCACCCCTCATTGGCTAAGGTATCGGGCCGGTTCTTTGCCGACTGCAACCCGATCGTTCCCGAAGGACCCCATATGCGTGACCGCGAGTTAGCCAGAAAACTATGGGATATTTCCCGGGAGCTGACGAAAAATTACCTGAACTAGTCGTCTAAATAGTGTAGCGGTTAAGCAAAACCGTCACTTGGATTGCTTCCCTGTTACTATGGTTCTAGGACGCGTGGAGCGAACCAGTATACTTGAGATCCGGCAACGAAGCGGTTGCATGGAATGAACCAATCGCGGAGGTAGAGTGATGACAACGAAGAATCCCATCGAACGTTTGGCTGACACACGGCATGAATTCGGTGAGCATGGTGGCGTCAATATGTCTATTGAGGCGAGCACGGCGTTCACGGTGATGCAGCCCGGAACGATACCCGACCTTTTTCAGGGCAGAATTGCAGCGCCAGAGGGCTGCTATCTGTACGGTCGGCACTTTAACCCAACGGTTTACAACCTGGGCCGCCAGCTTGCCGCCATTGAAGGCACCGAAGCGGCGTACTGCACGGCCAGCGGTATGGCCGCAATCTCGGCGGCCATATTACAATTATGTGAATCGGGCAGCCACATCGTCGCGTCTCATACGTTGTACGGTGGCAGCTATGCGTTGCTGCACGATTTTCTGCCTGCGAAAGCGAATACTAAAACCACGTTTGTTGACATCACAAATTTGCAGGCGGTGAAGGCGGCCATCACCCCCGAAACGAAGGTCATCTATGCAGAGAGTATCGCCAACCCGACCCTGCGCGTGGCCAATATCCCCGAACTTGCGAAGCTCGCGCGAGCCCGTGGCATAAAGCTCGTTATTGATAATACGTTCAGTCCTCTCATTCTAAATCCTGCAGAGTTGGGCGCCGATGTTGTAGTGCATAGCATCACAAAGTATATCAATGGCGCTTCCGACATTATCGCCGGGGCGGTCTGCGGCACGACCGAATTCATCCAGGGATTGATGGATCTGCACCAAGGTCCGCTAATGATTCTTGGGCCAACGATGGACCCTACCATCGCTGCGAAAATCAGCCTGCGGCTGCCGCACCTCGCCTTGCGCATGGCTGAACATTCCAGGCGAGCCCGGTACTTTGCCGACAAGCTGCACAGGCTGGGCGTGCCCGTTGCTTATCCGGGCCTGCCCAGCCACCCGGATCATGAACTCATGCGGAAGCTCCATTGCACGGACTACGGATTTGGCGGCATTCTCACCCTCGATATGGGCTGCGAGGAAAAATCAAACGCGCTGATGGATGTGTTGCAAAACAGATATCACTTCGGATTCATGGCCGTGAGTCTGGGCTATTTCGATACACTAATGTCCTGCCCCGGTAGCAGTACCTCGAGCGAAATGACCGAAGATGATATGTCGCTGGCGTGCATTGGAACCGGGCTGCTAAGAATGTCGGTCGGCATCACCGGCACGGTGGCGCAGCGTTGGCGGCAGCTGGAGAGTGGTTTACGCGACGTTGGCGCCATTCAGTCATCGCTGTCTGAATAGGCAAAAGCGCACTTGGCTTCGCTTTTAGAAGCGCCACTACCATCACGCGCGCCGCCCAAATCGTTAACAACAACCTTGGCTCCGCGGGCTGCCAATGCCAACGCGTGGGAACGGCCGAGGCCGTTGCCGGCACCGGTGACGATCGCTACTTTACCTTCAAAACTCATACTCATTGTTATGCAACCCCTGGTCGTGAATCCAGTTTTTGACATTCCCGCGCAGGCCGGAATGACGAAGTTCGGAAATAGATGCGTTTCCGGACGGGCGCTAGGTACGTGCCCTTCGTCTGACCAATGTTGCGATGTAACGAACTACCAAAACAGATAGTTCAAACCCAGCGATACAGACTGACTGTCAATATCGTAGATATCGTTGTTCGAATCTTCGTCGAACCACTCGTACAACAGCGCGATATCGAACTTCTCGGTTATCCGATAGGTGATGTCGGTGCGGAATTTCAGCCGGTCATTCTCTCTCAGCAGGCGCTCGGTGTTGATGGCGTCGGCGCTGCGGAGTACGTCCGGGTCGTGGTACTCGGCGGTTCGGTAGCTGACTTCCAGCATCTGCGACCACTTTTCGCTGTAGCTCCATGCCAGGCGTGCCCGCAGTTGGTGACTGTCGCGCGAGTAGCTGGTGAAGAGCCGGTCGGTGAAGGGGTTGGCTAGTGTTCCCTCCAGGTCTTCGCGGTCTTCCGTGCGGTAGGTGTAATCCAGCAACCAGCGCAACCGGTGTGTGCCTCGCAAGCGGGCCCGCGCCTCCCAAACCGCACCGTCATAGCGTTCGAATTCCTCGGCAGGGCTGGCAACCGCAATGTAGCGGCCGTGCAGTTGCAGGCTGGTTTTGCCGGTAAGGCTAAATTTGTCGCCAAGGGTGCCACTTAATTGCTGCAGATATTGTTGGCCGTCGAGCCAAAGGTATTGGTATTCGAGTTTGCCCTTGAACAGATGCTGGCCGCGCTTGGCACCCAGCTCGGTATACAGCGAGGCGCTGTCAATATTGTATTCGTCGAAGTCGGCATAGTGCTCGCCGAAATAGGTGCCGCCCAGGCGCAACTCGGCAGACGCAGGGGAGCCCGACAAATGCGCGTTGCCAGCCACGAGCAAGGCATAAGAGGTATCGCTGGCGTCGACGCTGGTGGTGTCTACCGGGTCGATAAGGCCATCAGTATACTTGGTTTCAAGGCCGGCAAAAGCAAATGAGGGTGCGCTGCTGGTGCTGGTATCGACCTTCTCCCTGTTACTGCCGGGAGCAGCGAGTGCACCCATGTGTTCCAGCGAAAGAAGCGCGTCATCGGCCCAGCCCTGTGCAGGTAATACGCGGTCTTGGTCTGCGGCTTTCTGGTACCAGGTTTTGGCCCGTGCCGTGTCGCCGTTATCTTCGGCTATTCTGCCGAGGTAGTAGCAGGCGTAGGGTATCATCCCGGTTGTAGTAATATCCTCAAACAGCGTTTGCGCAGCGCTGTAGTCGCCCATTTCAAAATACACGGTAGCCAGTGAGAACGCCGCTTCCTGGTTTTGTGTGTTTTGCCGGTATAGATTTTCAAACGCGATCTTAGCGGCCGGTAGATCACCGCGCTTAAAGGCGGCTTTCCCATCGCGGTACAAATCGGCGGCCAGCAGCGACGCCGACAGGCAACATAGAGAAATAAGAGTAGCGATTTTGCCGTACCAGTGCATAGGGCGCAATCCTTGCTGTGCAAGTTTCGTTAGGCATTCTACAAAAAAAAGCTCCGCCCGGCACACCGGGCGGAGCGAGGGGACCTGCTATGATCTATCGGCCTGGTTTTTTACCGGGCAGTTGGCTACCAACTTGATTGCGCGCGTCATTAATGGCTTCCTGCACTTGCGCGGTAATTTGCGCTTGCAAGTCTTCATTAGACTCCAGCACTTCGCTGATGGTATCTGTTTGTTCGCTGACCAAAGTTGCCAGCTCATCGCGCAAGCTCATCAGTTCGTCACGGTTGGCGCCAGCGTCACGCGCTGCCTGAATGGTTTCTTGCGCCGCGGCGATTTGCTCCTGCGTTTGCGCCAGAGATTGCGCGTCCTGCTCGTTGGCAACGCCTATCACCTGGTCAAATACCTCGCGGTCGCCCATCACCAACCGGTTGGCGGCCATTTGCTCGCGCGCGGCTTGTGCCCGTTGTTGCAGTTGGCCGCGTAACTCGTCATTGGCGCTGACGATGTCGCGAACTTCCTGCGCCAACGACTGGCGCACTGTGCGCAGCTCCTCGCGCAAGGCATTAATGGCTTCGCTGTTTTGCGTTGTCTCGGATGTGCGTAGCGTCTCCAGCTCCTGCCGCAGGCTTGCAATTCGCGCTTGCGCGGCGTCAATGCCGGCCGCCGTTTCGGCGTCAACCGATTCCCGCACGGTGTCTAAGGCCGCATCGCGAGCAGCGCCGGGTGGGCTGATCAGGAATTCGGCTTGCGTACTCCCTGCGAGCAGCGCGCACATAGTCAGCGGCAGTGTGAAAAATTTAGCGGATAATCGTTGCATATCCTTCTCCTTGTTTAACACCAGCATCGTCCTAGAAAATATATTCGCCGGCCGGCGCGTTGGCAGGTAACTGGAATGTTTGCGTTTTGTTGCCGTCGTACAGCAACTCAAGGCGAACGTTCTGGCCAGCATTCTGATCAGGCGCCTGAGAATGGCTGATCAGCGGCAGCAGCAGTTTGTTGAAGCCGCGCAAAATCGGTGTGTCCCACTCGACGATGTCATAACCGGGGAAGCCCTCCATTTCCATCTCGGGCGGTAAAATCACGCGCACGCTCACCAGCGGTTTATCCGCCGACGCCTCCAGATTTACCACCGCTACAGCGCCCGACTCGGCGGGTTGCCAGTATGCCAGTTGCGAGATCAGCGGGGCGGAATTGCTAATCGCAGCGTTGGCCATGCCTTGCGCCGATTGCTCATTCCAGCTCGGCAGCAGCAGCCACACGGCAAACAAGGTGGCGAGGGTGCCACCAGCAAAGCCCGCACCCAACGGTAACAGGGTTTGCTTTATGCCGTGCCAACGCGCTTTGACCAGCAGACGAGTCGCCAACCCGGTTGGCACGCGAGAGTGTGCCATGCTACGCAGCACATCCCGGTAGGCTTGCTGTGTTTGCACATATGATTGCAACTGCGTGCTGTCACGCACGCCTTGCTCAAACGCCTGCGCTTGCTCTGCGTCGACCTGACCATCCAGCCAGTCCTGTGCTTGTTGCTCGCCGTCTTGTGCCATTGCGTTGACCTGCGTACTGCGCTGAAGCTGCCGCCCCGTTAGGCATTATGGTTTGACCTGCCCGCCCTCAACCTCTGTGGGTCATGCTCAGGCTGGGATTGTTCCCAAACATCAAGCCACTGAGGAGGGCAGGTCAAACCATAATGCCTAACGGGTAAAATGCCTTCAATAAGGTAAACGGAGTTGCTCGTCCAAAGGTTCCCAATTTAATTCCAGCCGCAACGCGGCGCGCGCCCGGTGCAGGCGTGATTTGACCGTGCCCAGTGGCAAATTCAATATGCTGGCCAGCTCGGGCATCGAATAGCCGTGAATATCGTGCAGCACCACCATAATGCGCCGTTCCGGCGGCAGCTTCTGCAGCGCAATGTGCACGCGCTCGGCCAGTCGTTCGTTATTAGCAATTTGCTCGGGGTTGGACTGTTCCTTTACAAGAGGACTCACACCGTCAATGTCTTCGGCGTTGCTCAGCGGGCTGTTTTTTGTGCTGCGCCAGGCATCGACATACAGATTGTGCAAGCTGCGAACCAGGTAAGCGCGCGGGTTTGCCAGCTGGGTTATGTTATCGCGCTGCTGGTAGAGGCGAATAACCAACTCCTGTAGCAGATCCTCCGCGTTAGCGGCTTGCCCGGTTAAGCGGTAGGCGATGGCATACAGATGTTCGATGTGCTCGCCGAGCAGCCGGCCGAAACTGTCTTTACCGCCGCGTTTGAGTATCGAAAGCATTAAGTACCTGTCCTTAGTTGCGCCTAATAGCGCTGACAAATTGGCAGGGCTTGACAGACAAGGGGTATATCCACGCGAGACAGTTCGGAACCATCCAGTTCATTCATTATTTATAGCATGAAATATAGCGCCATGATTAGCTATAAATGCTGCTTATTTTTGTTGATTTTTCCCTGCCTTGGCTGCGGCCAGGTATGTGGCCAGCACGCAGCCGCGAGAAACATGCCCGTTGCCCGCGCCTTGAATGCCATAGAGAATTTTTACAAGAGATTGGCTACTACCATTACGATCACGCTACCCAGACAAGCGCCGGCCAGAATATCCGAGGGAAAGTGCACGCCCAGAATAACTCTGGAAATACCGACCGCGACGGCCCAGAAATAAAGTGGCGCGGCGGCGAGGCCAAAGGTAAGCGCAGCAACGCCAGCAAGAACAAATGCCGCCATGGTGTGGCCCGATGGAAAGCTGAACTCGTCCGATGCATGAATAACGCTATTAAAGGAGGGGACTACCTGCGCTGGCCGTCGGCGCCTTAAAGTATTTTTTAGCACATAGTAAAGCGGTCGCTCAATGGCAAAAGCGGTGGCTACTACTGGCAGAAACGCTTTGCCGATTAATGGGTTTAAAACCAGTATGACCAGTGGCAGCAGCAATTGCATATAACCGTCGCCACTGCGGGACATAACACGAACCAGCCTGATGAGCTGTGGGTAGTAGTGTGATTTACCACACCAAAGCAGCATACGCCGGTCATACCGATAGATGTCATTCAGCACTCTCATAGGCGCCACAGTAAATCGAAGATGTGAAACTACAATGACAGGGAGATGGCGTTTAGATGGCAGCGAGATGGGACATTAGGCTAGCGCGACCGACTTTTATCGGCTAGTAGCGTTGCAAGATGATAATGGCGGGAGAGAATAGGGGTATACTCAACCTCAACTACCGCGACGCAGCTCGAAAGTTTTTACGCTTGACGCGGCACACAGGAATTCTATGTACTATAGCGTGTTGCACATATCGTCGTACGTCCTTTTCGAAGAAGTATTTCCGGGGCTGCTTGCACGAAATCTACATCCCCGCAACAGCCCTGTCGCACGCAAGACGGCGGGGCCATTGCTGCCTGCAACGACGCTGACTCACAACGAGGCTTCCTGTCGCGATCTAGCGGTTCTCTATGTCACAGCCTGCCGCGCCGTCATGTCCGGCAGCGAGCCGCTCCAACGCAGAGTTGTCGCCTGATGAGTCTTATCGAAGTCAGCAGCGAGATCTCCTACCGCGTCAACTCGCCGACGTCGTTCGTATTCAACGTTATGCCGGCGCAGACTCAATACCAGGCTATCGAGCATGAGACGATCAGTGTGAATCCTGCCACTGCGTATGAGCTTTACGAGGAGAACAGCGAGAAAAATCGCATGTTGCGAGTGCAAGCGCAGCCTGGCTATTTCACGCTGGCGTACCGCGCTACAGTCAGTCTTAACCCTGAATTTCAACAACCCCCTGCTGTTGAGGAAAGCGCCGACTACGAGTTGCCCCGGCAGGTTCTACCTTACCTCAACGCCAGCCGCTATTGCGAATCTGACCGCCTGGAAGGGTTCGCGCTGAAGGAGTTCGGCCATTTGGAGCCTGGGTTTACCCGGGTCATCGCGATCTGCAACTGGACCCACGAGCACCTCGATTATGTTGCCGGCAGTACCGATACGCAGACCAGCGCCTGCGATGTGTTGATCCAGCGCAGCGGTGTATGCCGCGATTACGCACACTTGGCCATCGCCTTGTGCCGCGCTTTGTGCACGCCAGCCCGCTACGTGTCGGGTTATGCGCTTGACTTGAAGTCACCTGATTTTCATGGCTTCTTCGAGGCTTTTGTCGGCGGGCGCTGGTACTTGTTTGACGCCACCCGGATGGTGCCCACCCACGGTCTGGTGCGTATTGGCACGGGTTGCGACGCGGGCGAGGCGTCGTTCGCGAGTATCATCGGCGATGTTGTTCCGGAGTGGATGGCAGTCTCGGTCAAACTGCTTGGCCAGGGGAAAACTCCCGACCCGGTCGTGACCGCTGAAGCAGCCGTATCTACTGCATCAACGAACGCCGCGTAATGAAAAACGATTCGGGGCTCAGGATCCAACGATTCCGCCGTCCTTGCGCCGCAGCACAAAGGTGCAGTCGCGCGGGATGG
>CAZJDL010000134.1:0-8601 GCA_964544755.1 uncultured Pseudomonadales bacterium
CAAGCCGCGACAAGACATCGCGCGGCGTGTTGGCGTGCACCGTCGTTAACGAGCCGTCGTGGCCGGTGTTCATCGCCTGCAGCATATCCAGTGCTTCACCGCCGCGACACTCGCCGACAACGATGCGGTCGGGGCGCATGCGCAAGGTATTTTTCACCAGCTCGCGAATAGTAACGGCACCCTTGCCTTCAAGATTGGACGGCCGCGTCTCCAGCGATACCAGGTTGGGTTGCTGCAGACGCAGTTCCGCTGCGTCTTCAACCGTAATAATCCGCTCGCTATCGGGAATGAAATTGGACAATACGTTCAGCAGCGTTGTTTTGCCGGAACCGGTGCCGCCTGACACGATGATATTTTTGTGGTGCACCACGCAGACGCGAAGAAATTGCACCATGTCGTCGTTGACCGAACCGTAATTCACCAGGTCGGTGAATTGCAGCCGCTGCTGCGCGAACTTGCGGATCGTCAGGCTCGGCCCCTTCAGCGCTAACGGTGGAATGATGGCGTTTACCCGCGAGCCGTCTTTCAGGCGGGCGTCCACCATCGGGCTGCTTTCGTCGATGCGGCGACCGAGGGGGGTAATAATCCTTTCTATGACGGACAAAACGGCCTGGTCGCTGCTGAAGCTGTGCCCGCTATAAGACAACACCCCTGCTTTTTCGATAAACACATCCTTATGGTTGTTGACCATGATCTCGGTAACATCGGGGTCGCTCAGAAAGTGCTCCAGCGGGCCGAGGCCGACCGCTTCGTCGAGGACGCTTTTGCGCAGTAGCTGTTTGTCCAGTGTTGCGGGCATGTCTTCGACCAGGCGGTCGAAAATGGGGTTTAACAGCTTTTCCGTTTCACTGTGTAATTGCTCGTCACTCATGCTGGAGACGTCTTTGCGGCGCAAATCCATTTCTGAGATCAGGCGCTCATGCAGATTTTTGGCCCAATACTGCATTTCGGTTGTGGCAGTGGGCGAGGGCGCATCGTTTGCCGCGGCACCATGGGTTTCATTAGTCGCTTCCTGGTTTTGCACTGCCGTTTTTGACGGCGGCTTGGTTTCCTGCGCGTTAGAGACGACGTTCCCCAACCAAAAACGCGTATTGCCAATCGTAATTTCGTCATCAACCCCGAGCGGGCCGGAGTTGATGACGCGCTCGCGGTTTACCCACGTTCCCGTCATGCTGCCCAGGTCTTCCACTTGCACCACACCGTCTTGCCGCGACATCACCGCGTGCTTGCGCGAGATATGGCGACTCTTAAGCACGATATCGTTTTGCCGACTGCTGCCGATAGTGCAGCGATCGGCGGCGATTGTGACTTTCTTGCGGCGACTGCCGTCTTGTTGGTAAGCAAGTTCAAACATGCGTTACTCCATGATGCTGTATTTAAGCTTGTTGGCGATTTTGCGCAGTCGTTCGCGGCTGTCGCCGTGCATTTGTACCTGGTGCGCATTGCCGCCGAGTGTTTTCGGTTTGACAATTTCCGGGGTGACAAAAATAACCAGTTCGCTGAGGTCGTGCTGGTAGTCGTAGTTACTGAACAAAGCCCCCAATAGCGGAATATCTCCCAGGCCAGGAATCGAGGATTTGGTTTTGCCGCTCTCGGTACTGAGCAGGCCGGAAATGACAATGGTCTGGCCATCGCGCACATTCATCTGGCTCTCGGTTTTGCGTGACAACAGCGCCGGAATGCCATTGGCGGCAATCAGGCTGGGGTCTGGCTGGCTCAGCTCGGAAATAATTTCGGTATAAATATTACCGTCTTGACTGGCACGCGGATAAATATCCAGCTTGATACCGTATTCCTTGAACTCGACGTTCACCTGGCCGTTAGCGTTAACGGTGGAATAGGGTATCTCGCCACCCGACAGGAATTTTGCGCTACCCCCGTTGACACAGGTTAAGGTGGGTTCCGCGATGGTGACTGCGTCTCCCTTGGCGGCCATGAAATTGATTTGCGAAGTAATGCCGCTAGAGATACCGAAGTAGGTCGAGAAGGGCTTTACTTCGAAGGGTAGTGAGTTGGCGCCAGTGCCGAGAATCGAATCGGCTGTCGGGCGAAACAAGGTGCTGCCGGTGGCGTCGCCTGCTAGTGCAAATGTGGGGCCGCTCGCGATCTTGTCCCAGTTGATGCCGAGTCTAGATGCCGCGCTCTTGCGGAACTCGATCATTTGCACCTTGATGCGAATCATATCCTGCATCACAACACGCTGTTCAGGGTCTTGCTCGCTAGCACGAATGTTGTAGTCCGCGCGAGTGTCGTCCTCGTACCAAAGCTTCAGATAGGAGCTGCCCTTACCTTCCGCAATGACCAGCAGCTCGCCGCCGGAGACGACATCGGCACGGAGGATCTTACCGGCTCCCACGGCGATGCGATTTATCGGCTTGATGCCGAGGCTGCGAACCTCACCGACAAACATGTCGATATTGATTGTTTCCGCCGCCTGCGCGGGCAGGCACAGTCCGATCATTAGTATGACAAGGATACGGTTGATGTAGGTAGGCTTGATGTGCTGCATAAACGAATTCCTTTTTCATTTGTTTGACGACTGCTGTGCGCAATTGCGCATTGCCGACTATTTACCACCGATAATGTATTCGATACTTTTTTTCTTCGGTCGCGGCGGCCGTGCCTTGGGCTTAGGTTTGGGCTTGATGCCGCGTAGCTCTGACGCAGTCAGCGCAGTGGTTTCAATGGGGGCGTTGTCGTCGGGGTTGCGCAGGGTTGCGGTGAGCTTGCCGACGCTCTGTGCCAGCACAATTCGTTTCGCGTCTTTGGGGGTGACTTGCACGGTGATCGTGTTATAGCTGCGCCCGGTCAGTTGGCCGCTTTTGTCCACGTCGGTTTTGACGCCGGTCGCCAACACATGCAGGTTTTGCATGATCGGGTAAATTGCTTTTTCGCCGGCGTGCCTGTCAGTCAGGAACAGGTCGATGCGGTCGTTCGGTTGCAGAAAGCCCGAGATGGAGTTAATTTCATCGACCGGTACCGTCAATGCTCGATTGCCCTCGACCAGCGTATTGGAGAAGGTCGCGCTTTCGCCGCCTTCCAGATGCGCCCACAGCAAGGCCTTGCCTTCAGCGATGTCGGTTCGCAGTCGCTGGCCAATGGCGTGTTGGTAGTTTTCCGCTGTCAAGCCATTGTCATGCGTAAAACGCACTGGCACTTCGCGCAAAGAAAGAGTGGCTTGCGTGACAATCGTGCCCTGGCGCATTGCCATATTAGGGACCACGACCTTCACCATGGGCTCGGTCTTATCCAACTGCGACTTGTAGTAACTCACTTGTTCTTCGATAAAGTTGCGGGAAAAGTACACGGCAGTCGCGCCTAACAATACCGACACCAGTAGCATGATGACGTTGGCGCTGATGCGCGGTTTGACCTTCAGCTTCAATCTTCCTTGCGGTTCTTCTATCGCCATATTCACAGCATTAACACTCCTGTTCAGGGTAGAGAAAGTACAAATGAGTTGTGCTTGTGCAAGCCCTGCAGACTTTCCATGAGTAGCGCCACGACAGATTGCCCGTCACCGGCGATGGGTAAAAACAAGGCGGCTATCATTAGCATTGTGGTCACCGTCCATTCGGTGGAGACGTGACCACGTTGTTTGGAAAAGGCAGTTACACACATATCAGACCCCCTCGCCGCGCACGTTGGCAAAAATCATCGTCGTAGCGTTTTCGCGGCGCATGGCCAGTTGCAGCGAGCCAGACGAGCGATCGAATAACATCACCGCTGTGCCGCCCACCAAACTGCTGCGTGACAAGTTCCAACCACTGCGTTGCAAAGCGTTTTTATAAAATGCCTGATTGCTGCGCAGCGAATTGTAGTTTTGCAAAATCAGGGTGGTCGCCTTGACTCCACCGTCGTTTGATTCCGTGCTGGAGAGCAGTTGTGCGCCCCCTTGGCGGGGAAAATAGCGTGCAATCGAATTTTTCTCGGTCGCTGTATCCAATGGCGTGATAGAAAGAAACCCTTCCGTTTGACTCGCTTTGCGGATTAACTGCACGACGACATGATGGCCATCAACCAGGGTAGACAGCGTTTGCCATTCACCCACGCGGCGTGACACGGTCGCCCGTTCGCCTGGTTTGTGGTAGTTCTGCCACTCTTTGCGATAGAAGCGCAACAGCTCGGGGATTGGCAGGCTCGACTGCAATTGCACAATCTGCATTGGCATACCGTTGTGGACGATGTGCTTGCCCACCCAACTCTGCTGTGTTTCGGGTGGCACTTGCAGCTCTTGCAAATCAAATGCAAACACATGGGTGGTGGCGCTGAGGCCGCAAACGGCCAAACCGAGCGGAACAAGGTGGCCAATTAGGCGCCAAAAAACGCACAAAAAATAGGCAGAAATATTTTCGAGGCGAGCGCGTACGTAATGAGTCATGTTCACTGGGGAAGTCCTGTTACTCTTTGCCGTAGCGGTCGGGGGGAAGAATATCCGGTTTGACCTCGCCAAAAACTTCATCCAGTTTTTTCAGTTCCTGGAACATTGGCAGTACCTTGCCAGCAATCGCCACGGTATCGCCCAACGGCTGAAGGGCACCGGCTGGCAGCAAAGAACGCACCCGGCGAATCACTTGCTTGGGTCCTCTTGCTCCCCAGGTGTCTACCAGAATTGTCGATTGTTGGCGCATGCACGTGCTGTTTTCACGGTCGTTGCTCTGACAGTTTTTCTCTTGTCCATCTTCAGCCGTTAGCCGGGCATTGCTGATGTTAAGACCGACGTTGACGGTGTAGATGCCGCCTCCACCGAGATTCCATTCTGAATCGGGGACGATAGCGCCGATCGTGTTGCCCAGGGTGTTGACCACTTTTTCAACCACACTGGCTTTGCCGCCCAGGCTACTCTCACTGACTGCAACCGAGAGGGTGTTGCCTTTCTTGTTGACCAGATTGCCATCCAGTCCGGCACCCGCCCAAAACGGGTTATGCAGATCTGTAGTCGTCACCACGCCGTGGCTAGTGCGGATAGCCATGTCCGGCCTGGCGTAAAAACGGTTATTGATCTCGACCGCCAGCTTGTCACTGTCTTTGTACTGTATTGTTTGCTCCCAGGCGCCGTAGCGTGCGGCCTGCGCGGTGGCCAGGTTAGCGTCTGCCGTTTTAGCCAACATGGGTGTGAGCAAAAACATTGGAGTCAGTGCGGTTGCGACCAGCACGAATTCCACCATGGCGTTGCCGCGCTGGGTTGACCTGACTCGCATCGAATTACTCATAGTCCGGTAACCCCGCTCTGCGCTCGCTTCCCTGCTGCGCGATCGCGTCCTGAACCTGTTCTTGCGCGTGTTGCCGGGCTTGCGCTAACGTTGTCTGCAACTGACCGCTTAGCAACGATTCACCTCGTTCGGCAAGCTGGCCAAGCGCCAGGTTGATGTCCGTCTGCAACGTTTCCGCCTGTTCGCCGATAAACGTTTTGGCGCCGTCAAGCACATTCTCTGCGATGGTGTCGGGGTTGATTTCCAGCGCGCCAAACTTGTCGGTGATCAGGCTTTGTAAGTCGTCGAGACGGGTGCTCAGCTCGGCCGTAGATTGGCCGACCAGGTCGTACGCGACCTCGTCAAGTTCTGCCGTGAATGAGTCTATGATGGCGTCTCGATCGAGCGAGACTCCGTCCAGCGAATCTTTAAGGTCTTGCTCGAGCTGGTCGAGTTCGGTATTCAGGGTAGCCGTCGCCCGTTCGCGCAGCATATTCGCGAAGTTATCTGCTTCAGCACTGACGCTGTTGTTTGCGCTGTCAAATACATTTTGTAAACCTGTCAGTTGTTCGCTGATGCCTGTTTCTGTTGCAAATGTAGCGCTGATTGAATCTTTTAAGTCGTCACCGAGCGCAGTGGCCTGATCCCGCAAACCCGCCGTGATGTGGTCCACGGCATCCGTGACAGCGGCGCTTGCGAGCAAGGTGTCCGCCAGTCCTTCGGCGTTTGCTAAAACGCCACTAGCGAGTTCTGAAGCGCCAGCAAGCGCCCCCCCGGTAGCGCTGTTGTCAACAGCCCGGCGAGCCGCATTGCGCAGATCACTACTATTGACTTCGCCATCTTCGAGTACGTCGGCCGCCGTATTGTAAACATCGCCAAAACCCTTGCCGTCAGCGTAATTTGACAGCGCGCTCTGCGCTACATCGGTTAACGCGCCGAGTGCACGGTCTTTAACAGCGTCCTTTATGAAGTCACCTTGCAGTGTCGCTATCGCCTGGTTGCCCATCTCGATAGATATAAGTGGCGATGTTGGCATTAGTCTGTGCGGAAAGAGTGCTTTTTGTCGTGTCCGCGGCGTTTCTGGCCGCGCCGGTAACACGCTCTCTCGTGCCGTTGATGGCCGTGTGTTGCGCTACTACGGCACCCGTCTCCAGCGCCAAACCGGGGGCGCGTATGGCCCACGCCATGCGGCGCTCGGCGGCGCCCACATTTACCAGTCGCACGTCCCAGTAGGGGTTAAAGAGATTGGCGTATTCGTTCACTGCGCCCTGACCCGCGACCTTTAGTCTATCTGTCTCGTTCAGTACCGGTCGTTTGAAAAACACTTCACCGGCACTTATCGACGCGATGGAATTGCTGGCGTACGTATCTTCGGTGAGAAACATGCCGGTTTCGATACCGTGCTGCAGGCCGTCTGCCGCGGGCCGCGCCGAGCCAAGTTGCTCAATCTGTTCCGCGGTGCGCACTTGGGCAGCGTCAACCCCCACTTCCACACGCAGCAGCAGGCGGGGGTCGCGGTTTTCACGGCTGAGATCTTGCAGTGAACGATAGGCTTTAACACCTGTAAATCCACTTCCCAGGTCTTCTGCTCCGGAGTCGGCCAACCGCTCGGCGCTACCATTGCGATTGAACCAACGGGAGCAACCCCCAGCGCTGCACGCGCCGTCACCCTCGGCGTAGTTCGACCCCCAGCCCATCGGCATTTCCACGCGCTTCCAGCGACACCCTTTCCAGCTACATTTGTAGTGTTCCCAGTGCACAGACAGGCCATCCTTGCCGCGCCATTCCCATTCGGCGCCGTTTTGCAGCAACCGCGTAGTGCCTTCCTTCACAATCGAGAACCGATCTATGGGTGTAACATAAATACGGCGAGGTACGCCGGGCAGCCTGTTCCAACCCCGGTTCCCGCTGAAGTCATCGCGCGATTCGCGAATAATACCGGCCTTGCGTGCCAGGCCGCTGTCTGCGCGCTGCTGGCGAGCGGTCAATGACTGCCAGGCCTGGGCGCTGCGCAGATTGGCCGCAATGGAATACGTGGACGTCGCCCGATAGCGCCCGTCATTGGCTTTAACGATCGTGCTGACGACTTCGGGCATGGCCACATAACTGGCGTTATACACACCTTCCTGCACGACACTGAGGACGGTTGTGGCGCCGTCTATGACTGGAATCGCTACCTTGGCCGCATTCTGTACCACATTTTCGATTTGAGTCATGCCCTGCAGCGCTGCCTTGGTGAAAGGTGCGACGACTGGAATCCAGCCGATCGCGTAATCCAGATTGCGTGAATTGATGCGCCCGTAGCTGGTCCATGATCCCAGGCTGACCAACTGGGCGATGGACACCTGATTGGCAACCATCGCACGGTTGGTATAAGCCTGAAAATTTAACGACCGCGCCTGCCACACCAGCCCGCTGTATACCGCCGCGTCCGCCGTGTTCACTACGCGGGCTTTTTCGGAAGCGATCTGCCCAGTATTGAACACCACTAGCATCAGCAGCGCCGCCGCCGCGATAAACACCAAGCCCAAAGGCAGGGCCTGGCCACGCTGGGCGTGCGGCGAGAGGGTGTGTGTGGGAAGCGCCATAGACATCCTTGTCCGATCGTTAGTTATAAAAAAAATCCTTGTTCAGTTGCCAGCGCCTCTTAGTTGTTGTTGCCGTGATAGTTGGATAGATTGTTAGTGTTGTCGGCATCGGTGAGCGCGCTCGTTGCTGAAGCTGCGGCATTTGTCTGAGCGCCGCTACCGTCGCCCCCGGCCAACTCGGCAGCCATGCCTGATATTTGTTGTTCTACGGTATCGCCAAACAAACCGAACACGCTAATCGCCGCAATTGCGATAACACCAACGATGATGATGTATTCGGTCATGCCCTGTCCGCGCTCGCGAAGTCGGCCATTGAACGATGTTTTATGTTGTGAATTGGTTGCAGCTTGCTCCATGTGATTACTCCCTTTTGTTGTATCCGTGTGATTACGGCGGGAGGAATATCACAGGAATAAATTGATCAATAACTTTGAAAGTTCTGGCAGCCTCGATTCGAGTGTTGCTGGAAAGTTCACGCGATGATCCAATTAATTTCTTAATTTCCGTTAACTTAACTCGTTTGTAAAAACGTTTATTTTGCGTGCAGATTTGTCAAAAGTGTGAGCTGGTGCAAACGTTGATTTTTTGTAATGTTAGTTGCATCGCGGACGCGCAGCGTGGGTCAGTGAGTCAAGCATTGCGCCCGACTGCGGTTTATTCGTTACAATGCACTAGTGTAGTGCAATGAAGCAGGCTTTCCAGTCTTGAGGGTGCCGGCAGCTGGGTTTGCCGTTAAGCAGAAGGGGAGCGTTCCATGAAAAGACCCCGGCTAACCCAAAGAATTCTCGTACTGGTTCGCTGTGTACTCTTTGATGCCCTGC
>CAZJDL010000135.1:0-8319 GCA_964544755.1 uncultured Pseudomonadales bacterium
ATTAATTTGGTGGTTGTTATGCGCAAACCACATCAATAAATCGATAACAGGCAATATCTTGTCGCGTGACAATTGCTCCACGTTTGAGCGCACCGGATTTCTCTTTGGTTTAGGAATCTTATAGTTTTCACGTAATTGCCCAACGAGCTCGTCAAAAGCATTTTTTAGCGATTGATCTGAGGCACTCAAATCTATACCTACATAAAAATAGTAATTGTCATCAGTCGGCAAATCTAGACCAAGTAAATTTGCGTTCTTTTTCACAACTGTGGGATCACGATAAAGTTCGTTCAAACTATTGTCGGTATCGTAGGTATCAGAATGACTCATTACCCGTTTAGTACGCAAATAATCGTCGACGGATAATTCTCTTACTGGGGTATTTAATTTGGAAATTGTCTCTTCGGTGATTATTGAACCGGAAATTATGTTCAATGCATCTTTGAGTTTTTCATCCTCCTTCGTTTTATCTTCACTTTGATTATTTTTGGACCAACACTTCGCAGCTATTGATAATGCACCTTTTGATAATGTACCTATCTCTTTGTCAACCAGCCGATGAAGCGCTGACGAAGATACTTTTAGGTAGCCTAGCAAAGTTCTTCCTAGGTAGGGACTGATTGGATCAGCGGCAATTGCGTCTAAAAACCTGCCACGTAACTCTTGAACTATTTTCAGATCAAGTTGATTCGAATCAAAAACTTCGTATACATCATAGAAAAGCCGTTTCCGAAGAAATAGGGCTCGCTGCCAATCCACTTCGCTAAATTTGTCACACTCAGAATATTTTTTCAGATCGAACCAGTTAGGAATGTCTTTTATTCTTGTTCTCTTTGGCGATTGCTTCTTTCCAAGTGGTTTATTACTATCGTCATTCATTGCGCCTACTCCTATACAGTATGCGTGGTGAATAGGCTGCCCGGGGGAGCCCGCCCCCGAGGCAGTCGTTACTTCAATTCTAAGCCAGTGCTTTATTAGAACTAATCAGAGTGTCTGACTAGTGGGCCAATCGATTAAGGCAACCGCAGCGGCCTTGTGCTCTGGCGCTAGATGCGCATATCGCAGTGTCATACTCAGGTCGCTATGGCCTAGCAATTCCCTTACGGTGTTGAGGTCTTGGCCTTTCATAACGAGACTACTGGCAAAGTGATGGCGAAGATCATGAAATCGAAACTCTTTGATGCCGGCCAACTTTATCAGCGTCGCCCAGGACTTCTTGATATTGTCGAATTTCTTACCAGTATTAGGATTTGGGAAAACCAATTTATTGCCATCTGATTGATTGCGCCAGTCAATAAGCACCCCCAACGCTTCATTATTTAGTGAAATGTGTCGTGTACTACCAGACTTAGCTGTAACACCTTCGACGGTCACCAGTTTCTCTTTGACGCTGACATTTTCCCAAGTCAAAGCAAATAACTCGCCGCGACGCATTCCGGTGTTACGGGCAAGTAGCACCATGGGTTTCAGATAATCGGCAAACGTATTACGCTCCATGCTGTCCTTAAGCGCATAGCCGCGCGATTCCCGCCAGCGGTTACCATTGTGGCGCGCCCTTCTCTGATATTGGCCTCGTGCTTATCTAGGGCTTCCCGGAGCCGCTTTTCTTCCTCATCCGTGAGATAGCGAACCTTTCCCAGTTTATCGACCTTAAGTGGTTTTACGTTCGATAATGGGTGATGCTGTATCACTTGCCACTCAACCGCCTTTGAAAGTACAGCTTTCAGTGCAGTGACACGCCGGTTAACCGTGACAGGCTTCATGCCGGACTTAAGTTTTTCGGTTCGCCACTTTTGCAAGTCTCAGGCGCCCAAGCCGATCATCTTTCGGCTAAATAGGTGAGAGAAATCTCGTCCCAGAATATCAAGCGTAGCTTGCCCTGTCTTTCTTTCTGCCAAAACCCAGGGTTTATACATTTCCGTGATGAATCCGCCCAGCGTTTGGTACTTCTCGGCCTTGCCGCGTGCAACATCATCTTTCTTGACCGCCTGGATATCTAGGCCTTGCGCAAGCTCACCAGTTCGCCGTTGAGCAGTTTCCCTAGCAGTCGTGGCAGTAAATTTCCCGCTCTTCCCAATCGTAAAATCTCGACCCTTTCCCAAGTGACGATAATGCAGGCAATAGGTTTTCGTCCCAGATGGCATAACGCGAAGAAAATAGCCTGGAATTTCCGTGTCCCACACTTTATACAGCGACTCTTTCGGCTTCAGTGCGGCGACCGTCTTAGTCGTCAATTTGGCTCGCATTGATGCATCTCCGTTTTTACTGCACATTTACTGCAATTTTAACACACACCAAAGAACAACGCGCCACAACCTGACACGCTATCTAGGCATGTTTTGCTTTAAATAGTGCGTATTAGCGGGGTTTTATTGGTATCTGGAGATGGCTGCTTGCCCCATTTGAAAAGCCTTCGGGACGCAGGGGTCGGAGGTTCGAATCCTCTCACTCCGACCATTCCTGTCATTTTATAAGTATCAAACACTTAAATATGTTTTCACGCTGATAGCCTGGCCGGTTTTGTCACAGGCTAAGCTAATGGGGCTGTTGGGTGACCCCTCGACCCTAACCTTCTGGCGCCCAGAACACCCCATCTATCTCGACCAGCAGGTCGTGCCGGCATATGTCGGCTTCCAGTATCAGGGTATCGCCCAGTTCTGGAAAATGCTCCGCATAAAAATCGACGATAGCCTGTTGTTGCGCGCCCGGCCTGACAAATAAGCGCAGCGCTGCGGCACACTCTCCGCCACCGCGATAGGCGCTCAGCGGCGGCATGCCGGCCTCCTGCAACAAAGCCTCAACATTGCGCCGCACTTCCCTGACTTGCGCAACACCCTCACCCACATGGCAGGATTCATGGCCGACGATCGCCGCGGTACCCGACAGCAACATCGCCTTGCGTCCGCTGCCAGGGCAGAAGCAGGCCACCCGGGAAAACGATGGGCTGCTTGGCCCGTATTGACGCGGGTAATGATAGGCGCTTACCTGGCGTGGATTTTCAATCACCCGAGGCGCGATTTTCGCGGCCAGTAGATAGACGGTCAAACCGCGCGCTATGTCGTTGCCAATGGCAGTTCCGGCCGGTATATAGTGTTGCATCGTGCCGGCCTGCTGAAACGCCTCGGCACGGCCGACGCAAAACTGTTTGTAATTCTCTGCGTCGCCGCTGCCAGCGTTGATGCCAGGGACGAAGTTCCAGCATTTCAGAATATGCGGAAAACCATGTTGCAGGCTTGCTTCGCGCAGGCTCTGATAACTGCTAAAAGACAGCTGTCTAAGATCGGCCGCTAGTCCAGGATGCCTGATATGCGCCAGCAGATAATTTTCACTAACGGCAAGTTGCAGGTTGCCACTCTGCTCAAAACGGACATCGCTATCAACATACCATTGCTCAACGGCAACGGATTCACCGATAATGGGCAAGGGGATAGAAAAATCGCCCGCTGAGTCGGTGCGGTCGGCAGGAAAACGGGCCAACAATTGCCGCCCCGGAGCACCCTCACTGACGCCATCATTAGAGAAAAATATATGCAATGCTAGTGTCCTGTCGGCTCACTATCGCGTGTAGCACATCAGCCACTACCAAATAGCGCTACCGGTGATGTTCTACAAAAGCCGCGTATACTATACAATTTGCCGCTTGCAAAAAAGCTTAAAAATCAAGAGGGCACCACATGACAGAGCAGACTGCGCAAGAACGCGCGCTCGCTGAAGTAATTGTATCCTGCCTGGATATGGAAGATGTAACAGCTGCGGAAATAGACCCCGAAGCCCCGTTGTTTGACGAAGGTCTCGGCCTGGACTCCATTGATGCCCTCGAGATTGCGCTAGCGATTTCGCAGGAATACGGCGTACAAATGCAGGCCGAAGACGACGCTGTTCGTGACGCCTTTGCGTCTCTGCGCAGCCTCAATACCTTTGTCGTCAGTAATAAGGCCGCTTGACACGCCGCCAGCCCACACGCAATCAATATGACCGCACAACGTGTTCCACTGCTAACCCGGCAGGCAAGGGACAGCATGGCGATGCTTGCCAGTTCCAGACTGATCAACACGTGTGAATTCCTTGCCCACGTGCGGCGCCTGGCCGATCAGTTGCCCGCGCAACGATACGCACTCAATTTATGCGGCAATCGTTACCACTTTCTGGTCACGTTCTGCGCCGTCATTGTGCGCGGTCAAACCAATCTACTGCCCGCCAATCGCGGTATAGCGGTGCAACAACAGCTCTGTGATCGCTACCCTGGCAGCTATGTACTGCACGACGGCTGTGACGTCGCAAACGGGATAAACACATTTGAAATCATAGACCTGGCTGATTATTTCGCAGGAACTATGGCTGCTACCGGCGAATCGCCACAAATCCCTCTGCACCATATCGCGGCCATTGCCTTCACTTCCGGTTCAACCGGTCAACCCAAACCGGTAGAAAAATCCTGGCAGACCTTTTGCGAAAGCAGCCTGATCAATGCCCGCCACATGCTTGCTGACGCGGTTGCCACACAACATTTGTTGGCGACGGTTCCAGGGCAGCATATGTGGGGGCTGGAAACGTCAATATTACTGCCACTGTTTGCCGATATATGCAGCAGTGCCGGCCAGCCGCTGTTTCCTAAAGACGTGCAAACCGCGTTGCAGCAATTGCCGGCGCCGCGGGTGCTGGTGTCGTCGCCGGTACACCTGCGCGCGCTGGCCCACAGTGGCCTGCAATATCCGCCCGTTGAACGCATACTCAGTGCCACCGCGCCGCTCGATGCAGCGCTCGCAACGCAGGTGGAACGTCTGTTCGACGGCCGCTTGGTGGAGATATACGGGTCCAGCGAATCAGGTTCGATGGCTTATCGCCACACCGCAGAGCACCAACAGTGGACCCTGTTCGATGGCATGCAGCTGGAGCAGCGCGACAACACCAGCTTCGTCCACGCCAGCCATTTGCCCGGCGCCGTGGAATTGCAGGACACGTTGCTAGACCACGGCAACCGCCAGATGACACTGCGTGGCCGGCAGACCGACATGATAAATGTAGCCGGCAAACGCGGTTCGCTGCAGGAACTGAACCGGGTACTACTGAGCGCCGCGAACGTCATCGACGGTGTCGTATTTCGGCGCGCCGATGCAGCTACCGCATCGGCGCGCGGTGACCGGCTGGCTGCTCTGGTGGTCGCCGAACAGGCTGACGCGCAAACCCTCAACGTCCATTTTCGGCGCCACGTGGATGCCGCTTTCGTACCGCGGCCAATTTACTTCGTGAACACGCTGCCACGCGAAGAAAATGGCAAACTGCCGCTCAACAACGTGCTCGAAGCCTTCGAGCGGGTTCGCCGCCAACCCACCGGGCGGCTCTCCAGGCGCAACGATGAACGCTAGACCACTGTTTCTGCTATGTTTTTCCCTGGCCGCGAGTATGACTGCAACAGCAAACGCCGACCAATCCTGCGCCGGCGCAAAATGGCGCGAACGCCTGTTAGCCATCGCTAGCAGCAAGCCCTTCGAAATGCCCTATCGCGAGAAACGCGTGAGTCAGCTGCTCACTGACGCACAGTATTCGCGCGGCACGCTCAGCTATGACCCGGCGACGGCCACGATGACAAAGCAAATTGACACGCCAGAACAGGCAAGCTTCCAGGTTCGGGGCCGCACGCTGACGATTGTTCGGCACGGCAAAACCCGGCGCCTGCGGTTGCCGAAAAACTCCGACCTGCAGTGGACGCTGAATGCGATTGCGGCATTGGCTAAAGGCAAACTGCCCGCCCTGGCAACATCGCACCCATTGCAGTGCAGCAACACCGGGGACAACTGGACAATGCTGCTCACGCCTCTCGACGCCGATAAAAAAACGCCGGCGCGCAAGCGCATGCAGGAATTGCGATCGCTGCAAATAGCCGGCGTCGGCAACGAGCTGCTGCGCTTGACCACGATTATGCGCAACGGCGACAAGACTATTGTGTCGCGCATCCCCCGCAAGGCATCACTAAGCGCAGATGCACCCGGCGATTAACGGCCGGCGTCTACTGTGCTGGGTGCTCGCCTTGCTGGCAAGCGCTTGGCTGCTCAGTACCAAGCTGCAATTCTCCTACGATCTGAGCCACTTTCTGCCGGCACCACACACCTTGCAACAGCAGGTATTGCTGGAAACGCTGCAACGCAGCAACAACACGCGGTTTCTGTATATTGGTTTGCGAGACGCGGACTCATCACTCAACGGCGAAGAGATGCTCGACCTGGCGCAACAAGCGCTGCAAGACAGCGGCATTTTCGTCAGTGTGCGCAGCGCAACGGCGGAGCTGGAACTGGAGCCAGGCCAGAATACGCTGCTGCAACAGTATCGTTATCTTTTGCATCATGAAGACTGGAGTGCCGCCGCGCTGCAGCGGCAGCTTGTGCAACGCAAGAACGAGTTGCAGTTTCTCAATGGTGAATCGTTCACCCGCCTGCTAAGCCGCGATCCAGGCCTCAGCATCCGCAGCCTGTTACGGGGGCTGCAAGCGCGCGCGGAGTCCGGCGCGCAGGAAACGTGGCGCAGCGCGGACGGCTACCATTTGCTACTGGCGGAAACGGCAGCACCAGCGTTTGATATCGAGGCCCAGCAGCGTGCCTACAAAGCGACTTTGACGCTGTTAGCGGCGCTGCCTGAATTGCGCAACGCCGAGATTAAAATAGCCGGCATCGGCGCCATCAGTGCGCAGATGGCCAACATGATTCGCAACGAAGCCATGTGGCGCAGCAGCCTGGCCAGCGTGCTGTTGCTGCTTGTTCTGCTGATCGCTTACCGCAAACCGCTGGCTGTTCTGGTCGCGGGTTTGCCGCTGGCAACCGCCTGTGTCGCCGCGGTCGCCCTACTCAGCGTGTTATTTCCGGCAGTGCATGGCATTACGCTGGCGTTTGGTTTCACGCTGCTGGGCGTCGCCATCGACTATCCGCTGCATCTGCTCAGTCACGCACGCCACCAACCGCTGGCGCGCGCAGCGTCCGCCATCTGGCCCACGCTGCGGCTCGGCCTGCTGAGCACCGTATTGGTCTATCTGGCGATGGCCGTGTCGGGCTCCAGTGGCCTAATGCAACTCGGTATTTTTACGGCGGCAGGCATTGTCGCCGCCGCGCTCAGCACCCGTTATCTGTTACCGCTGGTCATGCCGACGCTGGCAACGCCGAGCGGCGCCCATGCCGCGGTCGAGGCGCATAATGCGGCACCAACAGCCGCGCCATTGACGGCCGGCAGGCTCAGCTTTTACCCCATCGCAGGGCTGCTGGTAGCGACCTTGCTCGCGGCGGGTTTACACGGGCTGCTAAGTGACGACACACCAGCCGCGCTATGGACCAACGATTTGTCGGCGCTGAGCCCGGTGCCGGAAGAGCAGTTGGCGCTCGACCGGCAGTTTCGCACCGCCATTGGCGCGGCCGATGCGCGTTATTCGATTCTGCTCAATGGCGATGACCTCGAAACAGTATTGCGCCGCACCGAGCAACTGGATGCCGCGCTGGAAACCGCGGCCGCAGAGAAACGACTCGCGGGCTGGACCGCGGCAACAAGAATTCTGCCATCGGTGCAAACACAAAATGCGCGGCGTGGCGCCATTCCGGCACGGCCCGTACTGCGCGAACGCGTCGCGCTCGCCAGTCGTAACAGCGGCTTTGCCGCCACCGCGTTCGACGGCTTTGTCGAGGATGCGCAACAGAGCCGGCAACTGCCCCCACTCGATTATGATCGGCTGGTGGATACCGCCATTGGCGACTATCTGCGCGCTCATCTTTATGCGGTCGACGGCGAATGGCGCAGCCTGTTCACACTGTATGCCGTCGACGACCCGGCGCGACTGGCGCGCTGGCTGGCCGCCAACGCGCCGGGCGCAACGCTGCTTGATTTCAAAGCCAGCTCGGAGCAGCTGGTGCAAAATTATCGGCGCACCGTATTGCTGACCCTCACCATTGCCCTGCTGCTGGTCGGCCTCGGGTTGGCCGCCTGGGTTGCGCTGCGCCGTGCGCTCTGGTGCCTGGCAATTGTTTGCTGTGTATTACCGTGCACGGCCTGGCTGCTCTACCTGGCCCACGGCGCGCTGGACCTATACCACCTGATTTCGCTCATGCTGGTCGCCGGCCTGGGCCTCGATTACACCTTGTTTCGCAGCCGACCGGCGGAAAACATCGGCGCCACGATCGCGACACGGCACGCGGTCGCCGCCTGCGCGGCATCGACGGTGGTGGTATTTGCGACCCTGGGCCTGTCGGATATTCCCGCGCTGCGCTCGATGGGGCAGTGTGTCGCATTGGGCTCGCTGTTGTGTTATTTACTGGCCAGTTTAGGAGCGAAGCAGTGACATAA
>CAZJDL010000136.1:0-8027 GCA_964544755.1 uncultured Pseudomonadales bacterium
ACGCTCTGGTCGAATGCCAGCTGAAAACCGCTGTTTTTGGACGGGCACTAGTTATTTACGACAGAAAAATGGCATGCTTACTGCGCAAGACTCGCGCCTTGCACTTTTGCTTGCGCCGTGTTGGGCGCTGCCCAGGGTGTTTTTACCACGGCGTATTTTTTTGCCGGAATGGTGGTGCGCACCGTAAAATTTTGCGCGCGTGACAGTTGTTTGCCATTAGCGTCGGTTTGCGCCGCGACGACTTTGACATTGCGTACCGGCAGCGAAGACATATTGCGCACGACCAGCACTACCCGACCATTTTTGTTCACCTGCGGGCTAGCCTTGATATATTTGCCTGGGTTGCCTGGTAACTCGAGCCGGGTCATCGCAACCGCCGCCGACTGGCCGGCCGCTGATTTGGATTGTGCCGCCACCTGAAAATGTTGCAGCGCGGCGGCACGATCACCGCCGGCCAGCGATAACTCGCCCAACTCCTTGTGTGCGGTTGGCGTTGGCAATAAGGCGTTACTGGCGGCAAAGGCCTTTTTCGCGCCGCTGGTATCCCCCAGCGCCTTTTTGGCCATGCCGTTATGCAGATAAAATGCGAAATACTCAGGGTAGCGTTGAATCGCCTGCTCGTAATACGTCACCGCCTGCTTATAGCTTTTTCGGTGCAAGGCCAAGTCGCCCTTCAGACCATAGAACTTGGCTTCCCGTGGTTGCAGGCGAATGGCCTTGTCGATGACGCTGCCGGCGGTTTTGAAATCTTTCTTCTGCGCCGCCGCGAGCGCCTTATCCTGCGCGTCGTAGGCAGGCTTGTCGCGTTTTATTTGTGCTATGGCGCGCTGATAGCTGTCGCGCCCCATTTCCAGTTTGCCGTTGTACTTGGCTGCTAAGGCTTCCGCCGTCACGATATTGGCGTCTACCCGTTTTTGTGATGGAGGGTGCGAAGCAAACAGACCTGCCAGCCAATTGCTCTGTTTGCCCGCAGACAATCTGACGAAGGTTTTTTGCAGATCAATCGCGGCCTTTGGATCGTAACCGGCGCGCGCCATATATTCCATACCATACAGGTCAGACTCCAGTTCGGCGCTGCGCCCGTAGCGGGTGGTCAGCAGCTTGGCGCCCAGCATCGAGCCACCGGCAATCAGGGCGGCATTCTGCTTGCCCTGCGTTGCGATTTGCGTAGTCAGCAGACCGCCTTGCATAATCATGCCGCGTTCCTGGCTTTTGGCGCCGTGGCGCGCCGCCGCGTGGACAATCTCGTGGCCCAGCACGGCGGCCAATTCGGCTTCGCTGTTGAGTTCCAGCAGCAAACCGCGATTGATTGCAATTTTGCCGCCCGGCAGCGCCCAGGCGTTAGGTACCGAGCTGTTTATGACGCGAAATTCATATGGCAGGTCGCGGTCAGAGACTTTGGCCAGGCGGCTGCCCACTTTTTGTACATAAAGCGTTAACTCGGTGTCGACCACGTAATCGCCGCCTTGCACCTGGCGTGACGGCGCATAGTTTTGCTGGCCAATCTTTATTTCCCCTGGCGTGGAAATAAATTGCAGCTCGCGCTTGCCGGTCACGGGGTTGATGCCGCAACCCACCAGCAACAGCATGGCAATGACGAGGCCGTGTCGAATATTTCTACGCATCTGATCTCTCTTCTATCGTTACAAGAATCCCCGGGACGACGTATTTTAAGTGATACGGCCCAGATTGCGTAGTTTTTGCTGTGTGCATAAATGCAGCAGCCGGACGGCTGAATTCTGTGCGATCATAGTGGCCCTATTCAGTATGAAACCCAGAGAGCCATGAGCAGCTATTGTACGTTCGCACCCGGTGACCCGTTGCACGGCCCATACCACGACAACGAATACGGCTTTCCGTTGAGCAATGACAATCTGCTGTTTGAGCGTCTGGTGCTGGAGATTAATCAGGCGGGCCTGTCCTGGGCGACGATTCTGAAAAAGCGTGCAACCATGCGTAGCGCCTACGATGACTTCGATATTGCCAAGGTGGCGGCCTACGATGAAGACGACCGCCAGCGCTTGCTGAACGATGCCGGAATTATTCGCAACCGTTTAAAGATCAACGCGGCGATTGCTAACGCGAGCACTATTTTGCAATTGCAGGCGCAGCATGGCTCTTTTGCGCAGTGGTTGCACCTGCAGCACGCTCTAACGAAACCGCAATGGGTCAAACTGTTTAAAAAGACGTTTAGGTTTACCGGCGGCGAAATAACTGGCGAATTCCTGATGAGTACCGGTTACCTGGAGGGCGCTCATGCGCTCGACTGTCCGGCGTTTAAAACCATAGCGAAGTTAAACCCGCCCTGGCTTGGAGCCTAAGGACACCTCGAATAACGCGCTTTTTCCGCGCCAGCTCCGAGTTCGAATCGTCATTTATTTCGTGTAAACTGCGGTTCTGCGCGCGGTGCTACGTTGTTCTGACGAAAAAAAATCACTATTTTTAGCGGTGCCCTGGCACCCTTAAGTCCACTCGGTTCCCGCCTGCGGTTCACCGCGTAGCGCACGAATGGCATCATCGAGCATAAGATACAGGCATGGTACCAGGAACAGCGTCACGCCAGTGGCAAACAGTACGCCAAACGCCAGCGAGATAGCCATTGGCACAAAGATGATGGTTGATGGGTTCTGGTCGGCCATGATCGGAATCAGACCAACAAAAGTCGTTAGCGACGTCAATACAATGGGCCGAAAGCGCACCGCGCAGGCGCTTGTCACTGCGTGCACTACGTCCTCACCATCGGCAAGCCGGAGATTGATGTAATCGACCAACACAAGGCTGGCGTTCACCACCACGCCCGACAGAGCAACAATGCCGAGTACCGAGAAAAACACCAGATCGACGCCCAGCAGGAAGTGCCCTAACACGGCGCCAATGGCGCCGAACGGAATCACGCTCATGATCAGCAGCGGCTGTGTGTAGGAGCGCAGAGGAATTGCCAGTAAGGCGTAAATCATCAGCAAGGCCAGTATTGTCCAGCGTCCCAGCCCCTCCATAGCAATCATACTGTCTTCCGCTTCACCACCCAGTGAATAGTCGATATTGGGATGGTTGACGCCAAGTTGCCGCACAAACTGCTCCTGCAGGGCTTCCAGCACGCGTTCTGGCTCGATGATATTGCGGTTCACGTCGGCGACGACCGAAATAACCCGCTCGCCGTTCTCACGTTTTATGGTCGAGAAGCCGTAGCCTAGCTGCGCCTCCGCGACATTGCCGAACGGCACTTCGATGCCATCTCTGGTGCGAATACGCATGTTTTCCAAATCGCTGAGCGAGCGCCGTTCCTGCTCGGGGTAGCGCACCATAACGCGCACATCTTCCTTGCCACGTTGTACGCGCTGTGCCTCCTCGCCATAGAATGCCTGTCGCACTTGGCTGCCCAATTCCATGAGCGAAATACCTAACGGTTTGGCTTCGGGGCGTAGCGCGAGCAGTACTTCCTGTTTGCCGGAACGAAAGCTGTCGGCAATATCGTATACACCGCTAAAGCGTTCCAGCTCTGCACTTAAGTCGTTGGCGGCGGCTTTAAGCTCTTCGACATCCGGCCCGCGCAGACGAATATGGATAGGTTCTCCGGCGCTAAAGAAATCGTCGGTGAAATGCAGTGCGACGGCGTCCGTTACTGGCCCGGTCAATTCACGCCAGCGATTGGCGATAGCCGTTGAACCGATGGTATCGCGTTCTTTGTCGGGCAACAGCTCCATCGCCACTTCGGCCTTGGTCGGGGTGTTGGCGCTCGCGCTCGCGCTCGCGCTGTCGATCGACCCGCGCGACACAACCGCGCCTATGGTTTTGACGATATGTTTAACATTGGATGCGCGTCCTGCCGCTACACCGTCGTCGTCCAGTTCGGCGCGAACTTGCTCGGCTGCGCGTTCAATTTGTGCAACCGCCTGCCGCACTTCCGTATAAGGCGTCCCTGCGGGCATGGTAACGGTAGCGTAAACACGTTCAGCTCCAAACGCCGGCAAATACTGAAACACAATGCGGCCACTGGTGATCAGCGCGCCGACCATAATGATCAGCGCAATGCCAATAGCCAGTGTCAGGTAACGCCATTTGAGCGCACGCTTTAGAAACGGTTTATAGCGCTGTTCGGCTACGTGTTGTAGCCAGTGGGAAGTACGCTCCTGAAAATGCAACCAACGCTGCATCCACGCCGTCGAGCGCCGATCAACTACGGGCCTACGATGCGCCAGGTGGGCCGGCAAGATCAGTTGCGACTCGATGATACTAAATACTAAAGCGAGAATAGCAGTGCCGCCAACCACTTTGAAGAATGCCGACAGATTGGACGCCATCATAATCAGTGGCAGAAACGCGGTCATGGTAGTAAGTACGCCAAATATCACCGGCACGGTGACTTCGTGCGTGCCATAGACAGCGGCGTCGCGTAGCGAAAAGCCTTGCGTCTCATAGGCGTGCGCACGCTCGCCCACCACGATCGCGTCATCGACCAGAATTCCAAGTACCAGAATAAAAGCCATGACCGACATGGTGCTGATCGACAAGTTAAATAACGGAAACAACGTGAGCGTGCCGAGCAGGGCAATGGGTAAACCCAGGGCTACCCACATGGCGAGCCGAAACTTCAAAAATAACGCGAGTATCAATAGTACCAACACCAGCCCACCGGCGGCGTTGCGGCCCAATACCACCATGCGGTCGCGCAAGTCTTGCGATTCGTCCTTCCAGATGGTGAGTTCCACCCCGGCGGGGAGGTTCTCTTGCTCCTGCGCCATGAGTTTCTTTACCTCGCGGGCAATCGCCAGTACGTCTTCATCGCCTACGCGGTAGACCTTGATCATCACCGCCGGCTTGCCGTCGAACTTGGCTTCCAGGTCTTGCTCTTCGAAGCCGTCTCTGATGGTTGCGATATCACCTATGGTCAACACAGTGCCGTCGGTGCGCGTCAGCACCACGATATCTTCAAAGTCTTCGCCGAGGTAAGCTTGGCCCTTAGTGCGCAGCAGGATTTCGCTGTCGCCGGTTTTTATGGAGCCACCGGGAATGTCGACCGATGCGGCGCGAATGGCATCGCCCACCCCACCTAGCGTTAAACCATAGCGGCGCAGAGTTTGCTCGCTGACTTCGATAGAAATTTCATAGCGCTTGGTAAACAGCAGTACGACCTGTGAAACCCCGGGTAATTCGGTGATGTCGTTGCGAATGGATTCGCCAATTTCCTTTAGCGCGCGCGGGCTAATGTCGCCGGTTAAGGCGATTTGCAGTACATTGGCAAGAATCGTGGTTTCGGCCACCACCGGCTTTTCCGTCCCTTTCGGAAAAGAAATAATGCTGTCGACGTTGCTTTGTATATCAGTGACCACCTTGCTGCGATTGCTGCCGCGATTGAGTTCGGCGCTGACCTCGCACAAGGCTTCGTAGGCGTTGCTGCTTATCTTCTTGATGCCGTCAATGCCGTCAATAGCCTCTTCAATCCGAATGCAAACGCCTTGTTCGACTTCCTCGGGTGCGGCGCCGGGGTAGGGTACCGATATTTGCACTGTATTGGCATCGATGGTGGGGAACTCTTCCATCCTAATGCTTGGCGCAGTGGCGATGCCGCCCACTACCAGAATCCACATCAACAGATTGGCGGCCACCGGGTTATCAATAAACCAGGTGATGATTGGCTTCATGATGGGTCGTCGGTTTTGGTGGGGGCTACGCGGGTGCCGGTCGCCAGGGTTTGCCGGCGCGACACGCTAACCCGGTCGCCGGCTTGCACGCCTGAATCGACCAATACTTCATCTTTTTGGAAGCGCACGATGTTTACGTCGCGGCTTTCCAGGGTGTTGTCGTCGGCGACGATTAACACTTTGGTATTATCGCGTAACGCGGCGCGTGGCAGGCGGTAAACGCCGGTCACACTTTTGCCCTGTATCTCGGCTTTGACAAACTGGCCTACCAGCGGTACACGGCCGTCGTTCGCTTCCGGGGTAACGCGCACTACCACGTAAATCATACGGCTTTTAATGTCAATCGCCGCCTCGGTGCGGGCGACTTCGCCCAGCCAGTTAAGTTGCTTGCCGGCGTAGCGACTGCTGAGCGTCACTTTCGGCGTGTCATCATTATTTTGTCGGTTGCGCAAATTCAGAAATGCCAGTTGCGAGTCGGCAATGGGTAGGCGCGCCTCGACGTAGTCGGTTGCGTACAGCGTTGCGATAGTGTTGCCGCGGCTGACAAACTGGCCGACATCAACAGCTTCGCTCAGCACTCGGCCATCATACGGTGCGCGGATAGTTGTGCGCTCAAGGTCGCGCTGTGCCTGTTGGCGGTTAGCGCGTGCTTCTTCGAGGTTGGCCAGCGCGACCGCATAGTCGCTCTCGGCATTTTCCAGTTGCGCTTCGCTCGCCAGTTTCTGCGTGCTGATTTTTTGCAAGCGCTGGTATTCACGTTTGGCGCGTTTCTGCTGTGACTCGGCCCGTGCCAACGCGGCCTTGCTGCGCGCTAATGCCGTCTCGTAGTCGGCCGTGTCTATGCTCAGCAGGGGTTCGTTTTTTTTAAATTCCCCGCCCGCCACCAGTGCTGGCGACATCGACACCACTGTGCCCGACACCTGCGGAATCAAATCGCTTTGCGTGCGCGGTTCGATCGTGCCTTGCGAGGTGACCAGCAGTTGCACGGTTTGGGGTTGCGCTTCAATGATTTTGATCGCTACCGCCCGCGGTTCGGGCTCGCTTGGTTGAACCGGTTTTCCGGTCGCGATCAAGCCGGCGGCCAACACAACGGCAACCAGTAACACCAGAACCGGCAGAAGGAGTTGCGCATTCCAGCCGCGTTTGTTCCTGGGTTGATTTAGACTGGGCAAAATAGGGTGAGACTTTGGTGCTGAAACGGGAGTAGGAAAATATGCATTTAGTCGTCTAGCCCACATTATATAGGAATGCCGGTGATAAAGATTGAAACGGATTGCCAAGTGTTAATTTGCGTGGGGGGCACGTATTAAATTGGTTTCAATAGTGCGTGCGTTTGCGGTGGAAAAATGATGCTGCAAGCGAATGTTATCGCGTAACGGCTTGTCAATTCTCAGCTCATGGCGCACATCACGGTCGTGATACCTTCGCCAGCCTGAATAAACCTGCGGGAAGCTCGATATCTCTTGCTGGCGATACGACACCTGGACGAAGCCGAAATTCAATGCGCCGATAAAGAATGCAGGCTTCACTTAGCGCGGCCGCATCGCTATTACCGAAGCGGTGTTTTCGCGGTTTTGAACGCTGAAACTTGAGTTAATAATGTACGATTTCTAATTATGCCTTGCGTGGCATCTCAAAATCTTGCATCCAGGATCTCGACCAGGGCGGCCCGCCGGCTTGGTGATGAATATGGGAGTACCAATATGGCATTCGCCTGTTCTGCGGGCGACGTTTGCCGATACCGAGCACTTCGCAGGCGCTTGCTGCGAAGCAGCCAATTAGATCGCTGTCAGGAAAACCAAAGGGCGTGGAAAACTTGGGCTGGTTCTGCGTTTATCTAGTTGTTTCTAAAGGGGATAATATAAAATCACACGCAATTTGGCAGGCAAAATGAACCCATTTAGTAGACCAATTCCACACTCTATCGGTGCGCGATTCGCTAGGGTTGCCTAAATAGAGCGGTGGCGGTGAAACTTAGATTTTTAAGGAAGGAAGATTGCTGATCAATATCAATCAGTAGATTGTTCTAAAAAATGTGTGTTATAGTGTCAGACAGGCTCTAGTAGGTGTGTGAGACATGCTAACAATACTAACAATAAGATGTGCTAACGATAAAACACCTCGCTGTTTGCATAAAAGCAAAAAAACAAGCCTGCTCGGCCGGTAAAAAGGCGCTTAAGAGGGATTACAACTTGCTCCTTCATATCATAGCTCGTAAGTTCCAAAGCGATGGGATCAGCAAACCCTCTCGCAATAATGATAATGATAACTATTCTCATCAATGTTTGCAACCAATGTTTTAAATTCATAAGGTTTATTATATGAATAACGAAATCCAACCAATTTTAGAACGCTATCACTCCGATAAAACCCGTCTCATGGACA
>CAZJDL010000137.1:0-7988 GCA_964544755.1 uncultured Pseudomonadales bacterium
CGGACTTTAACGCCAATGCGCTGTATTTTTTAATCTCTGCACTGTCCTACAATTTGTTTGCCCTTATGCGCCAATTACTGCCGGAAGAGTTGGCGAGTCATCGTGCAATGACTCTGCGCTGGCGCTTGTATGCCATGGCCGCAAAAGTGGTCAAAACGGGACGGCAGTTATTTGTAAAGCTAAAAGAAAAACATCGAACACTGTTGGAACAAGTGCTTATTGCACTGAAGGAGTTTGAGCCGCCGCCCATTTAACAAATTACTGACAAAAATAACGGCTTATGCAGGATAGGTTCGTCCAAAATAGCCAATTGAGTGCCGAATAGGCACCGAGGAAGGGTTTTTGACTAAACCTCTCTATCATACCCGCTGTGATGGCCAGCAATAAGACTTGAAAGAGGGAATCAGAGGCCCTTAGAGCGCTGACGAACCTCTATCTGGGGGTTTGGGAGTTTATTTGAACTTGATTTCTAATTTTAGGCTATTGATAATTGAAAAATATCTTTCGGCTTAGTATTGGTGATAATCAGGTAGGGTAATATGAATACAACTACAACCGTTCGTTCAGCAATTGAAGACCTTACCGTCAGCATAATCGTAGACAATAAACTGACCCGCTTTGATTATGATGACTTGAAAAAATTTCACAAAGGCGATTCGTGGTTTGGCTGTACGGTTGGTTTTAGAGCAATGCAACTTGCCGCACGGGAATTTTCAAAGCCAGAACACTTGAAGTCGAAGCTCTGGGAACAGGTGACCTGGTCGCGTGATAGTTTATCGGTTGTTAGCGGGCACCCCGGCCCGGGTGTGAAAGATGCCATCGAGCTAATTACCGCTACAATTTCAACAAACCGTTTTCAAATACACGAGAGTATCAATACTCAGGGCTGCAACTCGGGGTGCAATTCAAGCATGAAGTTTGAGTGGTGGGTAACGGCGAACAACGAGACAATTCACATAAAATTGCATAACGATATCGTACCTGCGGCATTCTTACAGTTACTCGATCGGCTCATCGCAGATGATTATCTCACCGATAACGGAAAAAAGAATGATCGCGACCAGTTCGATCAGATGAAAAATGACCTGAGTAATATTTTATGGAATCAATCGCTGGATGCATCTTTTGAATTTGACTATGTAACAGCATCAACCAGCAGCGATGTAAGCGAACAATGTTAAGCTTACCTAATTACCATCAAGTCTAAGCCAAAAGATGTTTTTTAGTTTAGAGTCTGATCGCAAGGAATAACATGTTGATGTTTATAGTAAATAGTGTCAGGCAAAGGTTCCTCTCAGGTATTGTGAGTGAATATCAGGCCGCAGCATAGAACATTGAATCCTTGTCCTGAAGCGATGACTGTTGGATCTTGAGTTTGAAATACTCGGTATCCCTGATGCCTCTGGCGCGCTTGCAGATGCATGCCGATACTGATGTTGTCGGCCTCAATTCTGGCAAAACAGGTAAGCTTGTGCTCCGCGTTATTACCAATGCCCACACAGTGGCATCTCAAAGGCTTTGCAAACTTCTTTACGTAGAGCATGGTCGATTGATCGGCTATCCGGCACCGGGTTCCAGTCGTTCCTGCATCAGTTCAAGGGGCACAGAGAAACACAGATTGACTCCGCCCAGGTAGTACAAAATAGTTATGCGACGAATCATTATTTACACATTACTGATGTGTTCTATGCAAGTGGCCGCGCAGGAATTTTCCGGGGAGATCGCCGCCGAGCTGCGTTATTTCTTTTCCGACGCCGCATCGCCCGACCAGTTTGACGATTTCAACGCCAGCCTGTCGGCCTTACCCGAACTCTATTATCGCTGGAATGATGGCAAATCCTCATTGACTTTCGAACCGTTTGCGCGCGTCGATCAACACGACGGCGAACGCACGCATGCCGATGTGCGTGAACTGAGTTGGCTTACCGTGAGGCAAGGTTACGCAGTGAAGGTGGGTATAGGCACGGTGTTTTGGGGGGTTACCGAAGCACAACACCTGGTTGACATCATCAATCAAACCGATCAGCTGGAAAATATCGACGGCGAGGACAAACTCGGTCAGCCAATGCTCAACCTGGAGTTTACCCGCGACTGGGGAACGCTGGAATTATTCGTCTTGCCAGGCTTTCGCGAGCGCGAGTTTGTCGGTCGCAAAGGCCGCCTTGGATTGCAGCAGCGCGTCGCCACCGACGATGCGCGCTATGAGTCCGGTGCGAAAGAAAAGCACACCGATGTCGCATTGCGCTGGTCGCATGTGGTCGGCGATTGGGATATTGGCTTGTCTCACTTTTATGGCACCAGCCGCGAGCCGCGTTTTATTATCGCGCTGGAAAATACCGAGGTGTTGTTGGTTCCGCTGTACGAACAGATCCATCAAACCGGGCTGGATGTGCAAGCCACCAAGGGCGCCTGGTTGTGGAAGCTGGAATCCATTTGGCGCACCGGGCAGGGCGACGGTTTCCTGGCCGCCACCGCAGGCTTTGAGTATACATTTGACAGCGTGTTCGATTCTGACATTGATATCGGTGTGCTGCTCGAGTATCTGTTCGATGAGCGTGATGTGGATATCAGCTTCACAGAACCTTTGCCGTTCGTTGCATTCGACAACGATCTGTTTGTCGGGGCTCGGCTTGGTTTCAATGATATACAGAGCACCGAACTATTGGCAGGCTGCGTGCAGGACCTGGACAGCTCGGCGCGTTTTTGCAGTGTCGAAGCCAGCCGGCGCTTTGGTGACAGTTGGGTGCTAAGCCTTGAAGCGCGTACTTTTCATAGTATTGCGAACTCCCATCCTCTTTCCGGTGTGCGCGACGACGACCATTTGCAATTGAACGTTGCCTTCCATTTTTAGTGGCGGCTCACCACAACGGCGCGCCTGAATTGCTTGCCGATCGGAACAATAAAATGTCTCGCTTCCTGATCGCCTGTTGCATGGCTTGGGATTCGCGTCGGCGCTGATCGATATTGGTCTGCCACAGGAAGAAATTGTAGCCGCATTGCTGATGTTTAATGTCGGCGTGGAAGTGGGGCAAATCGCGTTTATTGGCGTCGTACTGGCGCTGGGTTGGCTGTTGGCGCGTGCGCTGCAAGACTGGCTGGCAACGTTACGCTGGGTGCCGACCTACATGATTGGCTCCGCCGCCGCGTTCTGGTGTATAGAGCGCAGCGTGGGTTTGTTGTCGTAACAGCTTACTGGCTCGCGCCCGGGTAGCCCTTCATTACAATCAGCGGATGCATGGCTAGCTTGATGCCTTCCTCGATGTTTGACTTGTTACCGAGAATGCTGCGGCGGCGTACAAATTTCGGGTTCGATGCTTTCATATCGACCGCTTGCGTGACTTCGATGCCACCGGCACCCTGAAATTGCAGCGCCAAATCCAGTGCGAACACATTCACCCATAACGACACCGCGTCGACCGGCGCGGCCCAGTTAAAACCACTGGATACGCTGTCACCGGGGCCTTGTAATGGTGGCTTGCGGGTCACTCCGTCCCAGCGCGCAACATGACTTATGCCGGTTGTAAACTGAACATTGCGCTCGATGAGGTCGGTAAACATCACGCCGTCTATATCGTTGCGTTCCTGCAATTGACTAAAGGTGTCGGCTACCACCAAGCGAAAGGTTTTTTGATTCAACTTGCCGGTGGATTTGTCGAAGGGGTTGCCGTACTTGCGCACGGCGACTTGCCAGGCTTGTTCAAACAGCGCGCTGGAAACAAAACTGTAGCCGTGTTTTTTCAGGTAGGTTTTCAATATGCCATCGACGCGGCTTTCGTAGTTCTGCAAATACAAGCGTGAGGGTTTACCGAAATTCACATGCGCAATGATCAAGCGTTTAAAGCCCTTATTGTCGCGCATCTTGTCTTCAATCGTGTAGGCGTACGTGGTTGGATTGTCAGCGGTGGTGGAGCACGCAGCTAGAATGCTGGCGGCCAGGCAGAGTAAAAACAGGCGCACGGCAATATCTCGGTTGTGAATTATCGCACCATTGTAACAACCGCCGCTGCAATAACTCAAAGCGAAAGCAAATTTGACAGCAGCGTTTTCAGCCATATCATGGTTGCCACTCAAGCCCACAGCGAATGCCTTATGAGCGCTTCTGATTGCACTTTCTCCGCCAAAGATTTTCGCGCGCCGGTCGATGGCAGCTTTCGCATCGCTCAAGCACGCAGCAAGCCACCGAAAAATGCGCCGAACGATAAGCGCTGCGAAAAACAACTGGGCAAAGTCGTCAAGCAGCTGGACGAACAGCAGCGGCGGCTGTATGCGCAGGATAATCACGCCGTGTTGTGCATCTTCCAGGCCATGGACGCGGCGGGTAAGGATTCAACCATTCGCGCCGTGCTGGGAGGGCTAAATCCCGCCGGCTTTCAGGTGTATTCGTTCAAAGCGCCATCGCCGGAAGAGCTGGATCACGATTTCCTGTGGCGCACGGCCTGCCGATTACCGGAACGCGGCCGTATTGGCGTGTTCAACCGCAGCTACTATGAAGAAGTGTTAGTCGTGCGCGTGCACCCGGAGTTTCTCAACAGCCAGCGTTTGACCGAACCGGCGCGCAGTAAAAACTTCTGGCGGCACCGCTACGAATCGATTTGTACGCACGAACAGCATTTGGTGCGTAACGGCACGCTGGTGTTGAAGTTCTGGTTGAACGTGTCGAAGGAAGAACAGCGTCAACGCTTTCTGTCGCGCCTGCAGACACCGGCGAAAAACTGGAAGTTCTCGGCGGCCGACCTGGACGAGCGCGAACACTGGAAGGACTATATGCGTGCCTACCAACAGTGCATCAAAGCGACCTCGACACCGTGGGCGCCCTGGCATATTATTCCGGCCGACAACAAGCCGTTTATGCGGCTGGCCATAGCGCACATTCTGCAGCAGACCTTGGCTGGTTTGAAGCTTGAATATCCCACATTAGACGCTAAACAGCGGGCTGAATTACCGGTCATGATGCAGCGTTTGGCAGATGATTAACCAGGAGCAAACATGCAAAAAATTCTCGCGTTTTGTTTGTGTTGCGGGGTAGCGGCCATGTCTGCGCTTGCCGACGAAGCCTCCGTGTCACAACTTTCGGTGCGTGGTGAAGCCATCCTGAACGTGAGTCCCGACCAGGTGATGGTAAACCTGGGTGTGACCAGCGAGGCAAACACGGCGCAACAGGCTTTGTCTTCCAACAACGACAATATGAACGCCATGATGCGCGCACTTAAGAAGCTCGGCCTCGGCAAAGACGAATACAAGACCCAGCAGTTTCAGGTGCACCCCATGTGGTCGCGACGGCCGCGCAATCCGGCGCCGGAATGGGGTGCGAAAATTATTGGCTATCGGGTCACGAATAGCCTGCAAGTGCGAACGCAAAAAATGCAACTGGCGGGTGATATTATCGGCGCGGCCATGAGCGCCGGCGCCAACACGGTGAATTCGGTGCAGTTTGGGTTAGCCGATGCGCGTGAATTTCGCGCCCAGGCCATCAAGCAAGCGATGGAAAATGCGCAAACCGATGCGCAAACACTGGCTGCCGCATCCGGCGATAAAATCAAGCGCACTTTGTCGTTAAATCTGGACAATGCCGTTGCCACGCCAATGCACGTGCAGCCGCAGGCACAAATGATGGGTCGCGCAATGGCAATGGACGGCGCTGCGCCGCCGATTGAGGCGGGTGATGTCAACGTGCGGGCGTCGGTATCGGTGATTTACGAATTGGAGTAGTCGGTGCCGTGCTTATGCTGACTATCCGGGCATTACAGGCTTAATAAAAATACCCAACGCCGTTTGACAAGCCTTCACCGGCAGCGCCAGAATAGTCGTATTCAAGTGTCGCAATAAGAGGTGAGGGCATGGCGATTCTGGTGCAATCAGTACGGCATGTGAATATCAATTGTTCGCAATTGGAAAGCGCGCAAAAATTCTACGAAGGTATTGTCGGCCTGAATACCGAGGCGCACACCGGTTCGGACCCACAAGACGGTACTGCGCTCGGCATGGGGCCCGCCATTCAGTGGGACGCATTCCAGCTCAACGACCACCACAGCTTTCACGGCACTGCGCTGGATTTGCTCGAATGGCAAGCGCCGTTGTTCACCGGTGCGCCGTATCAGCAGCCAAACCATATCGGTTTCAGCCGGCTGGCTTTCAAAGTGCCCGATATCGCCTTGCAGTGCGAACGGCTGGCCGATGCCGACGTCGATTGCTTTAGTGCACCGGAAGATGTGCTCATCGATCGCGACCACGACCTGCGCCGTCGGTTTTTCTGTTTCAGCGGCCCGGACGGCATGGTATTGGAATTCTTCGACCACGATGGCCCGGTGGAAATGGGCTACGTCAACGTCAACTGCAGCCACATCGAACGCAGCCTTGCGTGGTATTGCGACAACCTTGGTTTTCGGCCTACCGAGCCGCTACTCGATCACGAGATGAACGGCCTCGTGTACGGTGCCGGCGGCGGCCTGCGTTTCAAAAGCACGCTGCTGCATATTCCCGGCCAAGAACAGCGCTTTGGCGTGCAATTGACCGAGTGGACCGACCCCAAGCCGATTGGTCAGCCGTATACGCAGATGAACAATTTGGGTTTGTATCGCATCGCGCTGGCGGTCGACGATTGCCAGGCCTGCTATGAGGCATTGCTACAAAACGGTGTTAACTGCCCAACCCGGCCAGTATGGCTGGACATGGGGCCAGACTTGCCGATAGACGGTATTTGGGCGCTGTTCTTTTTCGACCCGGACGGCGCTTGTATCGAACTCATCCAAAACCCGGAACTGAACGTTTAGCGGCTTGTTCTTAGAGCGCGATCAATCTTCGCTGATATGCATCACGACGTGCCGTTTGCCGCGGCAGTGCCGGTGTTCCCACAAGAAAATTCCCTGCCAGGTGCCCAACAGCGGTTTGCCTTCCATCACCGGTATCGACAGGTTGGTGGCGGTCAACGCGGCTTTGATGTGGGCCGGCATATCATCCGGTCCTTCCAGCGTGTGGGTATAGAGCGGGTCGTTTTCCGGCACCAGCCGGTTCAGCCAGCCTTCCAGGTCGCAGCGGGCGGACCGGTCGTAGTTCTCCTGAATTAGCAAGCTGGCCGATGTGTGCTGAATATACAGCGTGCATAGGCCGGCAAGCACGTTTGCCTGCTCGATAGCTGCTACCACCTCGGCCGTGATGTCATGCAGGCCCTGTTGCCGCACGGAAATCGTTAATTTTCTGATCACGCTGGGCCTTTAGCCTCCGTCGTGCTCAATTCGTTGATTACGTCCTATCGACTTCGTGATGGCTAGCACAGATTCAATTTTTCAGGATTTTATAATTCAAAAAAGCAGCGTATAGTTTAAATGTGATCAATTATTAAGCAATTTTGTTTCGAAGGACACCGCAATGAGCCGTAACTTGCCCCCCCAACTAATCCAGTCCTGTTTTTTGGCCAACGTGCCCGCAGCGACTTACCGCGCCGCCGGCCAGTCGTTGAAACTGGCGCTGGAATTTAATGTCGCCGCCTGGTTAGGTTTTCCTATTCCGCCTGCCGGTGCGGTTGGCATCGTGCTGCATTACACCGACAAGCGTGGCCGTCACGCCATGCTAATCGACGAATGCCTGGAGGTGGAAGGTTTTTCATTGATGTTATCCGGCAAGGTACGTGTTGCCGCGGCGGGCAATATCGAGCACATGAGCATTCATTGCAGCGGAATTACCGACAAGCAAAATGTGCGGGTAGACGAATTGTTTGTGCAGCGCGTGCAGCAATCGGCGGCTGCGCTGCGCCGGGCGCGTTTTGCGGCGACCGGTTAGAATTTCTCAATCTATTTGAAGGAAAGTATGTGCAAAGCATCTACCAAACGATTTATTTGGATGATGAAAGTCCTCAAAAAAGAATGGATGCAGTGGATGCGAAGAAGATGGAAGTGCCCATCCCTAATGCTACCTAGTTTCCGCTCAACCCGCCGAACATTTAACTCGATGATTTTTAACTATTTGAAGATGATTACAAGTAAATAACTATG
>CAZJDL010000138.1:0-7771 GCA_964544755.1 uncultured Pseudomonadales bacterium
TACGCGCGTCTGGCAATCAACTACGTATTTCGCTGGATTCTAGGTTGGAGCAATTGCGCGCAGGAATCCATCGATAAGGGGCTTGAGCTTGCGCTCAAAGCAGTGGCTGTTGATGATCAACTCGCGCTCCCACACGCGGCCTTGTGCTGGGCTTACCTGTGGCGGGGTGAACACGACAAGGCGATTGCTGCGGGTCAGCGTGCGATTGAACTGGACCCGGATGACGTTGTCGCACTTGAGCGTCTTGCACTCTGTATGATGTGGGCGGGCCATGCCGAGTCCAGTTTGCCACTGATTGACAAGGCAATGCGGCTCAATCCAAACGAGACCTACTATTTTTCGCGCGGCGTCGCTATGTTTATGCTGTCGAATTACCATGGGGCTATCAAAATTCTGCAGCGTAATTTCGAACTCAATCCAAAATTCGTGCCCGCCGGATTGTATCTGGCCGCCAGCCATGAGCTTGCCGGCAACGAACGTGAGGCTAAAACTGCCGTCGCGGATATCAGGCGAGTAAGGCCAGAATACCGATTCGATAAGGACAGCCGTGCTCAATGTACTCAATTCAAAAACCCGGACGATCGCGCACGATTCGTTGGCGCCCTCCGCCAGGCGGGTCTTTCCTAGCGGGGGTTTTGCGTGATTGACGGGCCTATGCCGGGTGCTTGAATGCAAGACCCGACCCTAGATGCGCGCGAAACAATTAATTACAACCGACTAGCATGATGCATGATGTGTATGATCCGATGGAGACAGAAATGGTATTTTTCTAGCATATTTTTTGTCTTGTCGGGTTGTTAAAGCTGGCAAAGTGTACACAACCTTCCGTAACGGAATACCTCCGCTTATACGGCAAAGAGTTTACTTAGTATGCCAGCGAGACGATAACGTATGAGCAACGATAACAAGTCAAAGAGCAAGAAAAAGATTCGCCTTGGGATTAACGGCTTTGGCCGCATCGGACGCTGTATTGCGCGGATTGCAACCTCCGGGATTGATTTTGACATCGTCGCTGTTAATGAGTTGAACGATGATATAGCGAATGCGGTGTATCTGTATAACTATGACTCCACCTACGGCCGTTCGCAAAAGTTGGCCAAGGTGTCGCAACATGGCAACACCGTGCAATTCGACGACAGCGAGGCGAAATTTTATTGCTATAAAAAATGCGACGATGTTCCGTGGCACGAAAGAGGCGTGGATATCGTCATCGATGCCACAGGTATCTCGGAAAATGTTTTGGCCTGCAATGCGCTGGTTAACTCCGCCCAGGTTCGAAAGGCCATTATTACGCATTCTCCGGAGGCCGGTGTCGATCGTTATATCGTGATGGGTGTAAACAGCGATGACTATAACCCACGCAGCGACCACGTTGTTTCTACCACTATCTGCGATACCAACGCGATTGCACACGTACTCAAAGCACTAGAAGACCGCTTTGGTGTGGCCAATGGTTTCGTTACTACCCTGCACCCCTGGTTATCTTACCAAAACCTGGTCGATGGCCCGGTGAACTGGCAATCGTCTCCCGGCGCATACTGGAAGGATTTTTCGTTGGGGCGGTCGAGTATTGGTGCGCTTATACCAAAAAATACAACTGCTGTGAGCTGCCTGCGCCCTGTGTTGCCCCACCTTGCGCCCCGTCTAAGTGGCTTTTCGTATCGAACCCCAACTGATGTTGTTTGTTCGGCGGATTTGTCGATTACACTTGAGGCCGAAGTCGATTTGAACCAGCTGGAGGCATTTCTGGTAGATCATTTCTCCGCATCACCGTATTTCAAAATCAATTACGACCCCTTGGTGAGTGTTGACTTTAAGGGTGAGCCGTATTCAGCAGTACTGGACGCTAGATGGTTACAAGTACTCGATCGCAAGCTAGTTAAAATCGTACTCTGGTATGATAATGAGTGGGGTTACAGCAGCCGTGTGCTCGATTTGGCGCGGCTGATGGCGCAACATTGGTAGGTATTGTGTCCCCTTGCCGCAGGGCACACTAGAAGGTTTCTGCAAACACTTCACGTGCTGCGGCTAGATCTTCGGGAAAGGTAATTTTTATGTTAGTTGTCTCCCCTTTTACCAGGCGCATGCGATAGCCCGCCCTTGCTAATAGCGCTGTTATGGTCGTGTCCTGCCAGTCATCATCCTCCGCCTGCCGCATTGCTGCAATAACCGACTCGCGTGCGAAGGCGTAAGGCGTTTGAATTAGAACAACATTTTTGCGTGGCAGCGCGGAGCCTAGCCAGTCTCCTTCGGTTAACGCAATTGAATCCCGTTGAGTTACAGGAACTACTGGTACGGCAGTTCCTAATCTAGATGCCACATCTACAACGTTTGCGAATAGATCTTGCGATACAAGCGGGCGGGCAACATCGTGAATAAGTGTGATTTCGTTATCTGCGCGCGCCAAGAGATTCTGCGTTGTTTGCTGTCGAGTTGCGCCGCCTACAATCACTTCGCATTCTGACCCCAAGATTTCGCGCACAATAGACAGATTTTCCTTTTGTACACCGACGAGAATCTGGGATGCGAAATTGCGCGCAGCGCTCACCGCGCGTTCGACCAACGTGCTTCCCCCCAGTTCAATTAACGCCTTAGGCTTGCCACCCAGGCGCGTGCCCTGGCCCGCAGCCAGGATAAGGGCGGATATCTTCTCCGGCGCAAGTGCCGTCATTTATCGTTCCGCTTGTACGTGAAAAGCTGCAACGCAACCGACTACCAGAGCCAGCGCGGCGTTCATTTCCAAACCTTCCTCCAACACTTGCAGGAAATCGTACTTAAAAATTCGCAGGTCAACTAAAAGTGCGGTCACCCCTAGCGCCAGGAAAAGGCAAATATAAAAGAATGGTGGGTGACTGACTAACGACATGAATGTGGGTAAGATGCGATCACGAATTCGGTAGAGCAGATAGAGGAATATCCCACCAAGCACGGCAACAACGAAGAAAACCACGAATCCAAAAATCTCTGCCAATTCCTTTACCGCCTTAAAGAAAAGAAAAAAGAAGTCGTGAACTGTATCCATCTTGTAATCGAGAATGCGCGGCGCAATGAATTCAAAGTATCGCGCTCCATAGCTTAGCTCTTCAAGTGAGGTTAACAGTCCCAAAATAAAGAAAAGAACCATGATTGATTTATTATATTTACCCTTGACGTAAAAAAACCCGCCTATCGACAGCAGTGTTACCGTCAAGTAAATCAATACCGTTATATTCTCCACAAGTTGATCTTCCTCATGGAGTTGGTCGCGAATTTCTGGAAACAGGAAAAACGCCAAGCTCAAAACGACCATAATTGTGACAGCAAGCGCTGTATAGGCTCGTATAAAAATCACTTTGAGTCTTGTTTCCTTTATTATTGGCGGCATGAAAGTAAGCAAATACCACGCAACGACTTAAGCTAATCGTTCCAAAATGGCTGTATGGCAACGCGCGCTGGACTGCCCATCTTGATAGTAGTGAAACCTTAACAAAACCTGTTCATACGGGGTACGCCATTGTGCCAGTTCAGCATCGTTACAGATGATTTTTTTCATAATGCTTTCAAGCTCCATTAGGGTTTTAACCTTGGGCGCGGGTGTCACGTCTTGATAGTTAAAGCAAAAACTGCGGTTATTGCGGAGAAAGTCCTCCAGGTCAGGGCAAAAGAAGATGATTGGCCTTCGCAATAACATAAAGTCATAAACCACGCTGGAATAATCGGTGATTAAGCAGTCTATTTTATGAAAAAGCTGATACAGGTCGGAGTTTTGGTCATGTAATTTGATGTTTTTAAACTGGCTGGATTGTTGTTGTGAGGGAATGGCAGTATCGACGGGGTGAAGCCTTGCGAGAACCCTAATGCTCAATCGCCCAGCGAGTTCATCCAACGCTTCCCAGGAATAAGGATAGGCGGGCTTGTTGTCGTCGCGAAAAGTTGGCATATAAACGAATACTTGCTTACCTTGTTGGTGGCTTTCATCAATCCACACGGATGCGTCGTCGTTTCTAGTTGGCGTATTTGAAAACAGAACATCGTTTCTTGGAAACCCAGTTATTTCCACTTGGCTACGTTGTACGCCGTAAAACAGCTGCGCCTGCTCGGCGTGTTGCTCAGAAGTGGCCATGACAAGATCCAATTTAGCAGCGTGCCATGGAAGATAAAAACGAAGGATGGCGCGTTGCAACCAGTGCCCATAGTACAATCGGTACAAACGGCGAGATTGATTATCAGTGGCGCGCGCGATCTTTTTTATGCCGGTACCGTGTCGCAGCAATACAGACTTCGCGCCACGTGAGAGCCAATGGTTGATATCCTTGCTATTAACGTCAAATATGTAGATACCGGCTTTTAGACAAACGGCAATTCCCTGGAGAGACCAAGGGTGATGCGCTTCCAGGCCCTCTAGGGTTGCCAGCTGGCGGACACTTTTTCGCGGGGAAATCCAAACTGCTCTTATCGGCTTATCTTCTAACGCACAGCAGTAGCGAAATAACGCCGCACTGTTATCCGAAAAGCGCTCGCCACCCCAGGTTCCAAATACCCAGGTTTGTGAATCCCTGTGGAAAAACCCGGAAATATAATACAGACCGTAAAGTAAAGGTCGCAGTAGAAAGCCTGTGATTAGCCGCTGTTTGCGCGACACTACTGCCACCTCATAGGTGTGCCATGTACTGCATTGCCCCTTTTATTCAAGGCAGAAAAGGAGTAGTTGATACAAAAGAGCAACCTTTCGACCGTATCAACACCTGTGCCTTGTCATAGCCTTATAGAATAATTATTGCGAGTCATTTATACGTTAATGGTACTTAGTTAAGCGTCCAGACCGGCCAGAACAGAGTGAAAATTTCCAGGACACGCCGTAAATCGGCCCCTGGAGGCTCGATCGCTGGCATCCCCGCCAGGGACGATCCCGGAAATTCTCCCTCTATTCAGGCCTTCGCGGCTTCGATAAGCGTTAACTAGGTGCCATTCATTTATACATTCTTTGTCTTTATAATTCAGATATTAACACGCTTGAGAGGCCTGTCTAGAAATTTTTTTCGATGCATGGTGTAGCTGGAATCCCCCTGCGTATGCCATTGTTGCCGCGACGCTTGCCTACTGCTATTTAGAAGAGCTCCAGCGGGACTCAAGCCATTTGACAACTTGGGCAGCGCATTCTCGTGGGGTGTTTTCCGCTAATGTGATATTCACGAACTGCGGTACATCGCCAGTCGAATCCGCTGCGCTGATCCATTGTTCGATCGTCTGCCGAGCCGACTTTGTTGTATTATCGTGGGACGTAGCCTGGAATTTTTGCAAACCTGTGCCTACCGGCAATGGGTGGCTGCTACTCTCTCGTTCCGCGCTAGTGGTCGATGCCCTTACATCAACAAACAAATCGGGCTGATTTAGCTGGAACAATCCCTGCAAACTACTTGGCTTCAGCCCATATGTAGCATCTTGATTAATCGATCGCAACACACTTAGCGGTCCCCGGACAAAAATATGTACACCCGGTTTAGTCCGACATTTTGCTAGTCGCTCGCTATCGGCCAGAAAGGATAATACGTTACCGACTGTATTGCTTTGCCGCGTCTCCATTCCAAGCAAGGTCAAGCACTGGAATATCGTCGTGCGTGGCGCACGGTGAAATGCTCTGATTAAAAGCAGAAAATTGTTTAACACGCGCATTGCCCCGGCGCTTTTATACTGCTCATGTAACATCGCCTCCGTTGCCGGAATACCCTGTTGTCCGAGTTGTTCCAAAATCACGCCTACGAAGGATTGACCATTCCTGTTTGGCACGCTGTGCACCTCCACCAGAATAGAGTGTTTTATAGCGGCAGCATTTTGCGGTGCCGCAGTCGTCTTGCCTGGGTTGAAACGCGCACCTAGCAATCTGGCCAGCCAGAACATTTCAGACCCTATAGCCAGATCCGGGCGTAGCGCAGCAACAATTAGCCAGCTCACCGCAGTAATTGCCAACACACCCAGTAACACACCTGGATAAGCAACATCGCCAGAACGCAGCAAGTTTGCCGTTACCCCGGCGAGGGGTAAAATGCAAATGGCTATAGTGGCGCCTCGAATATGCAGGCCGAGAAACTCAAGCCAGGTAATATTTACCGATCGAATCGAAAGTTGAGCCATTAAAAAAAAGTTAAGGACAATCGCACAGGACACGCCAGCAGAAACGCCGGCCAGACCCCAGCGCACGCCGAGTAACGCACCAAGAGCAACAGCGGCGGCATACAGTGCCAGACGCCACGCCCGGTTGTAAACCAACCCTAGGCCTTTCGTTAACGGGTCGTTGAGCTTGTAGCCGGTACGAAATAACAAGGAGGCTGCGAGAATACGCAGCGGTGTGACGGTTTCGGGCCAGTCCGGGCCCAACACCAGGCGCACGATTTCCGGCGCCAGTACTATCATGAGCACTGATATGGGCGCCACAAGCGTGGCGCTGAGCGCAACTGCGCGACGATAGTGATTGGCCGCTTGCGCTAGATCTTCCTGCAATCTAGCGTAGATTGGGAACATCACACGGTCCAGCGACTGGCCAATAAGAGTCGCGAGCATGCTTAGCAAATGATAGGCACGGCCGTAAATACCCACTGCTTCCGAGCCCATCGCGCTGGCCACGACAACGTAATCACCCTGAGTAGCGCCATAGCCAAAGAGCCGTGCAGAAATAAAGCCGCCAGATAACCACAGTATTTTGCGCGCAGAAGACAAGTAGAAAGCTAAGCGCAGTGAATCCGGTCGGCGCCACACCAGGAACAGGGTCTTCACTGCCACTTGCGCCAGATAGGCACAAACTAAAGCCCATACGCCTGCTTGGGCTAGCGCCAGTGTTACACCTACGGCCGCGTAACCCAGGGAGAATGACAGCACTTCGGCCGCGGCCATGCCTTTGAAGCCAAGCTCGCGCTGCATCAGACCTTCCGCAACATTTGCCGGTGCTTGTAAGACCATAACGAACGAGAGGGTTCGGATTACCGGTATGATGTCAGGCTCGTGAAGTAGCCTCCCAATGGGGGCCGCGAGCCACCACAGAATGGCGGTGAATCCCACACCGAAGAGTAACGACAGGGTGGATGCGGTGGCAACGTCCTGTTCTGATAATTGTTCCGTTTGTACAAGTACGGGTCGAACCAGAGTTTCACTCATGATGCGGCCGAGGCCGATGACGATCAATGTCGTGGTTACCAAGCCAAATTCCACTTTGCTGACGTAACGAGCTAGCACGGCCAACACGACTATTTGGCCAATGCCTTGCACAAGCGTCGCCAACGAGGAGAAAGCCAGGCCGTCCAAAGCTTGCTGCGAGCGCCTCGATGCGTGTGCTAGAGGAACCTTCGAACTCATTTAAATCCTACACTGCTTGCCGGGGCAAATCAGAAAGTGCGCATAAGTGTATTTGCGAGCGCTTAAACTTGTGCAGCGCGCAGTTTGCGGAAATCGCGTACACAATAGCGTTTTTAGCCATGTTGAACCACTCGTCATTAAGATCCATCCTTATCAATCAGGTGAGTCATAAACTACGTAAGGCCGCGGCGGCGAGCTGCGGCATGGCGGTGCTTGGTGATCACGATCTGCAAAATCAGGGCAAAAAAATACCGCTGAATCCGGAAGTGAGCGTGTTGGGAAAGCTCTGATCAGGTTCTTGCTACTTATTTTTTGCAAATTTGGTAACTACTCAGCCTGATATTTCATTAAAACAATTAAATAGTGGCATATTCTAAAAGCTGAGGATCAGAATGTTACAAGCCGTTACAGACAGATAACCGCCGTTACGGCTTAATAGCGTCAA
>CAZJDL010000139.1:0-7742 GCA_964544755.1 uncultured Pseudomonadales bacterium
TTAGTCAGTGGAATAAAATGCCTGAATTCTTAAGTCAGGTTGGCATCATTGTTACCGTTATGATTATTTTAGCCATGCTAACAGGTTATTATCTCGCCAAATTAATGCGCTTGGGTCCGCAACAAGTGAAGACGCTCTCTATTGAAGTCGGCATGCAAAATGGCGGTATGGCGTTGATCGTTACTCAGGGCGTTTTACAGAGCCAAGCCATGTCTATTGTTCCGGTAATTTATGGGCTTATAATGCTTATTCCTGTAATTTTATTTGTTATGGTTAGTCGCACCTGATAATGATTGGGGGACTAAGGGAAACTCCCTCTCGGAGTCCTTCATGGCTTTTATCGGGTCTTTGAATCTTTGTTCTTCTGTGGAAGGAGGGGGGATTTATGCTGCCTATACTCAAAGTATCCCCGCTATTTTTCGTTCCATTGCTTCACCGGCTCCTCGTCCTTTAATGCCCTCAACTAATTTCAATTTTCTGGATTGGCCGCGGGCATCGCTTACTGTTGCGTAAAGGGCCATATATTCGGTTTTATTTGAACCTTGCTGACTCGACATGGTCGATTTTAAGATGAGTTGATCGGCGGAGTTTAGCAGCCCCTCTCGTGTATAAATTACTTTACCGAAAAGACTGCGGCGAGCATAAACTGTACCCCCAACAATTTTACATTCAAGCTTGCGGCCAATGAGAAAAACACCAAAAGATAAAATACTAAACCCAATAGTGAAAAAAATGGGGGCCATTAACCAGAGTATTAACTCACTTTGAATGGCCTGATAAAACAAGAATACACCTGCCCCTGTAAATATGGCGCCAAATAAGGTCATGAAGTAGCTCATAGACGAATGGCACTTACTTAAGGGTAAATAACATTGCATTTCAGCGGGTTAGAAAATCACTAAGCATCGCTAAGTTTGGTGCATTATCTTATCTTTATATTCATATCCCTGCCTTCCAAGCGCAGGCTAACAAAAAGGATGTAGATAGAAGTTTGTAAGCGATTGATTATACAAACTTATTTTCTTAAGTAAGTGCCATTCGCTCATAGACTTATTGTGACCTTGTTCAGAAACTATGTTTAGTCCATCGCTCGTCGTTTCTGTTTGAATTTGCCTGGCAACGCTGGCTTCTGCTTTTCCCGTCATTGCATGGTGTGTAGCTTCTTTATGGCTATCAGGAATAATTATACTGGATTGCGCCGATCCCACTTCAGAAGGCATTTTCCAGTGACGTTTAAATTCAATATTATTTATGAAACCTTCAACCATGACCTCCCAATGAATTTTACCTTTGCTCATTCGCTTTTTGGTAGACGGCAGGTCTGCAGGTACGTTAAAGCAAAACTCTAAGATACTGCCTTGAGCGCTGGATTTATCAACAGGGTGAGTTTTCTCTTGCCAAATTATGTCGTGGTGTGTGGTTGAATTTTTACCGCCGCCCGATGAATATGGCCGCCCGATGAATATGTATGAATGCAGCTAAGTTGTATTATGAGTGAACGCTTGCTCCAAGGTTGTAGCAGTTCGATACGGCCACCCATTTGCCCGCCTACTTGCCCGATAGAGGGAGATGGGTAGAGTGGGGTAGCGCCAAAGAATAAAAATTTCTGACGTATTTTCCAGCCGCCAAAGCACATCCCTAAACCCGCTAAAGGGAACAGTAGGGTGAAAAGGACACCGTGTTCTCCACGAGCGATTTCACTAGGAAGGGCAAACCAAACAGGTATGGATATTAGTGAAAATACAGCGCCAATGATGACTAAAATCCAATGGGATGATTTTTCATTACTATTGATGCTGGTTGATACTTGGTTCATTAATCAGTTGTATCTCCATCCATATAGGCGAACGCGGAGAGCATACTAAAACAAGTGTGCTGGATGGATGTTCTTATCCCGTGTTCAGGTTATTTAGCCTTACACGACTTAAATCCAAACGGTAAATAAGCAGGGCACCAGCCAATTAGTCCTGTTATTAATGGTACAGCACCGACTATTCCCCACCAGTTTTGAGCATAAACCCCCCAACCAATAACGGCTACGCCGATTACAATTCTAACTACTTTATCTGTTCCGCCTACATTTTTCATAATGAGATCCTTGAGTTTATGTTGAGCAAATTATTACTTAACGATTAGTCGGTGTATGTAACATTAGTCACACAAGGCACAGGGCATCTAGCCGTTTTTTGTTGATAATTTCCACTTGTCCTCGCTTGAGTAGCACCAAACCATCATGCTCAAATTCTTTAAGCAAACGACTAATCACTTCGCGTGAACTCGCCAACTCTTGAGCAATAATTTGATGGGTTGTATTAATCACCGTTTGAATGTGTGATTGCTCCACCAACCAGCGAGCCAATCGAACATCTAAATTGCGAAATGCCAAGGCATCGACCAGGCTAACAAGTGCTGCCATACGTTGCGCTAGTAAAGAAAAAATATACTGTTGCCAGATTGGTTCCGTTTTTAGCCACTGTCGTACTTGTTCGGCAGAAATCGCAACCCCCCTCGCCTCTTTTTCAACCTCGGCAATGGCGGGAAAAGGGGTAGCGTTTAATACGCACGATGTCGTCAGAACACAGCATTCACCCTCGCCGATATGATACAGCGTGATTGAACGACCATCCTCTACCGGCCGATAAACGCGAACTTGTCCGCGCAATAAAACTATCAGGTCTTGGCATGGGTCACCCGTGTTAGTAATAATGGTTCCCACAGGCGCAGAAATCTCAGTGACATCATTTTGTTGCCGTATAAATTCAAGAGGTGCGATGAGTTCAGTCACTCGTTTATTGTAACTCAAGCATTCAGCGAATCAGAATCATGCACAACAAAAGAGAAGGTGTATACTCCAACATGGTTCAACCTTGGCGGGCTTCACGCCGCCCCTGGCGGATCGGGCCGCCATACAATCGCTGGCAGTAGATTGTGGCCCTTGCTGCCAGCGACGAATTAACCTGGTGCTGTCTTGCTGCGCAACTTATTTTTCCTGCAGCCTGACCTTGCGCAAGTCGACAGTGACCTTGCCGACTCTGCTCTGCCTGCCTTCCACTTGCAGTGGTAGTCGGCTCTTCGGGTCCACATAAATAGCGACCGGTCCGTTTAAGCCGAGAAATTCAAAGGCTTCATCTTCCGGGGCCGCGCTCAATAGTTTCGTCGTAAGTTCGATTTTCAAGGTATCCAATTTTGTTGCCACATTGCGCGAGCCGCTGTAGTCATCCAGCCGATATTTTGCCTTGACCCGCCTGCTGCCGGTCACGGTAAGAGTCGCCGCGTAGAATTGTTTGTCGGTAAAAACCTTTGTTGTGACGGTATCGCCAGCTTTTGCAAGTCCAGCGCTGCTGGCCAGCAATAACAGAGCGGTAGGGTCACGCATGGCAGTTGAACCGGAACCGTCGGCGAGCAATGGAATGACTTGCTCGCTGGAGGTGCGCCACTGTGTTGAGTCCATTGGCGGTGTGCCAGACTCTGACTCCTTGCGCACCCGGTACACGGCACTTTGCAGATACCGATACAGTTTGAGGCGGCTGTTTGAGCCGCTGGATATGCGCGCGCGCTGGTATACCCGGTAGTCATTCGGGTCCATCCAGACGCGCATTTCACCGCGATTGCTCATTAGCTCTGAACGTACCAGCAATAGCGCCACCTTTTCGCTGCGCGGGTCGAGCGGCTGATGCTGATTCATTTCGAGCAGTTGCGTACGCGCCTGTTCAGCAGGCAGCTCCATAAGCTCGAATTGCAGCTTACCGCTGACGAACAGCTTGCTGGCTTGAAATTCAAGCTGGTGCCACCGCACGCCTGCATGAGAGGGAGGCGTCGCGCTTTGCGCAGGCAATGCAAGTAACAGCGTGAGTATGGCGCTTAAAAAAGTGATCTGTTGCAAACTGGTGCCCTTATAAAGCATAGGTAGCTGGAGTTTATTTGGCGTATGCCGTACGCGGCCAGCGTCGTTTCAGGCACATCCACTCTGTGGGTGTGGCGCGAATCCACGATTCAAACAATAGATTCAACTCGCCTGTCATCTGCAGCGCTTTAGCGTCGACTGACGCCGTGTTATCCGCCGCTTGGATTGGCGCGCAGACAGTGACCCGAAAGCGCATGCCGGGCAGGCGTTGCACGCGCACTGGCGTGAGCGCACAGTCGTAACGCAAGGCGAGCCTCGCGGGAGCGCTATTGGTCGGTGCGTTAACCCCAAAGAACGGCACCAGGTCGCCGCTATCCAGGCGCGTATCAACCGCCAGTCCGATCGTACGGCTGGCGCCAAGTTGGCGCATCAGCACGCGCATGCTGCCATCGCGCGGTGTTAATTGGCATTGAAACGCCTTGCGCAGCCGCAATAATCGGTCATCGAGGAAGGGGTTTGTTTCGGGCGCATAAACAGTTGTCAATGATAGCCCATAGCGCGGTGCGATCAAATTGCATAGCTGCCAGGCGCCGACATGGGCGGTGACAAACACGACTGCGCGGTCGCCTTGCAGCAGTGGCTTGGCGGCATCTTGCGCGACAAATTCGATGCGCTGGTCACGCTCTTGCCATAGCCGCTCCAGGAGTGCCAACTCAACGACGGCAATCCCCAAGTGGCCGAACACGCCTTTCGTCATATGTTTGATTTGCGCCGTGTTGTGTTCGGGGAAGGCGACCGCAAGATTGTCGCGTACCGTTGCGTCCTTGGCGGACAGCGGCCCGATCACCGCGAACAGTTGCTTCGCTACCCGTGCCGCAAGCGTGGGAGGCATGTGTCGTAGCGACCAAAAACACGCACCGAAGAAGCCGTCTTCCAGGCGCCACGCGACCCGCTGTAGGGCGGGGAAGGTGGCGCTTAGCTGACGCGGAATAAGGTAATGCTTGCTCATGTAAACAGCGAGCTAACGACTGGTTCTAAACACGAGATCCCATAGGGGTGAACTGACACCGTAGCGCGCGTTCGCGCCCGAATAGTGGTGTAGCATGTGGTAGCGCTTCAGATAGCGCAGTAAAGGATGGCGCATGGGGAAATGGTGGCAAGCGTAGTGAATATAGTCATAGCACAGGTAGCCGATAATAAAAAAGGCGCAGAACGGTTCGATCCACGGCGCTGGAATGAACAAGTCAAACAGAAGCCACAGCAGCAGCATAATGATGACCGCTCCAACCGGCGGCATGACCAGGCGGGTTTTGTCGTTCGGCGTTTCGTGGTGCACGCCATGAAATAAAAACACCAGATACTGGCCGACTTGGCTGCGCGCCGGATAGTGAAACAGAAATCGGTGCAGGCAATACTCTATCAAGGTCCACGTTAGCAGGCCCGCAAACGCGATGCCGACGACGGGTGAAAGCGGCAGGCTGTGCACGGCAAACGTGCGCCAGATCAGGAATGCGGCAATCGGCGCCCAAAATGCCAAGGGCACGATCGGGTGCACATGGGTAAGGGCTTCCATAAAGTCATTTTTAAACAACCTGATCGATTGTCGTTGACTGCGTTGCATTCTCATTTTTCGTACCAAAATTAATAGCAATGTTAGCAGAGGATAAACGCCAGGCGATTACGCCGAGCCTGAAGGAGCGCCCAGCGCTGTATCGGTCTGCCCCAAGGCTGTAGTTTGTTTTGCCCACAGCCTTTTCGTACAAAGCCAATCTTGCGGGCTTTGGCGTATCCAGCCTTCAAACAGGGCGTTCACTTGCCGCGCCATCTGCGTGGCCTGTGTATTTGCGTCCGCCAGTGTGTCGTCCGGTTTGACCGGGGGATAAAACGTGACTCGGAAATGCGCGTCTTGCAGGCGCTGGACTCGCACCGGCACCAGATCGCAGTCATGCCGCAACGCCAATCTTGACGGTAACAGTGTCGTCGACATGTCTTGCCCAAAGAAAGGTACGGGTTTGCCGCTGTCGGCGCGCCGGTCCATCACCATGCCGATAGATTTGCCGTGATCGAGTGCGCGAACCAGCGCGCGCATGTTGGCGTCGCGCGGCAGTAACTCACAGCCCAGTACTGCTCGCTGTTTTGCCAGCAGCTTCGTAAACCAGGGATTGGCAGGTGGCGAAAACAGCGCCACAAAGGGCACGCCTATTTTTACGGCGCAAGCACCTATCATTTCCCAATTCGCAAGATGCGCCGTAGCGACCACCATTGGACTTGCCGGATTGCGAAAGGTTTCCAAGTCGCCCAGATTAACAATCTCCATGCGCTGGTCGGCTTCGGTGTTGCAAATCGTCTTAAGATGCGCGTACTCGGCGAACACCGCGCCAGCGCTGCCCCACACCTGCGTGGTCAACGCATCGATCTGGGCCGCTGTCTTGTCTGGCAAAGCCTGATGCAAATTGGTTTTTATGATAGCGCTTTTTTTCTCGAATTTGGGGCCAAGCCAGCGTCCAAAGCGGTTTCCCATGGCTGAGGCTGTATCCACGGGCAGCAAGCGCAGCAGGGCGAAAATGCTGCCGATAAAGAGCAAGTCCAGCAGCCATAACAGGCGTGACAGCAGGCTATATTGGGCCGCCGTCTTGCGCACTGGATTGCCGAACAGAAATTTTGCCAAAAAAACGACTCCACTGATGCTTGCGTGCTGACAGCCTGCAAGCAGGAAACAATGTTAGCTTACTCGGCGACTAACGCGCTAGTCGAACCAACCGGGTGTACTTTTAAGCCCGTCGGCAAGCGTTATGGACGGTTGCCAGGCTAGCTCGGTCTGCAATGCGATTCCATTACAGACCCAGTCACGGTGGCGCAATTCGCGTAATTTAGCCGGGGTCAGCATTGGCGCATAGTGTAGCAATCTGGCGCAGGCATTATTGGCGTTGGCGAACAAGTTCAGTAACCATGCCGGCACTGCAACCGTCCGCACTGGCCGGTCGCACAGTTGCGCAATAGTAGTGGCGACGAGCTGCCAGTCATAGCCGCCTTCAGTGCCGTCATCCAGGGTAAAGATTCCTTGCACAGGCTGCTTGCTGCGCAGCCAGGCGAGTACCGCGCTGCTTAGATCATCGACAAACAGCAGCGAAAAGCGCGCGTCGGCCGAGCCTACCGTTGGCAAAAATCCGCGTGCCGCCAAACGCAACAAGGGGGCTAGCTCTTTATCACCGGGGCCGTATACGGCCGGTGGCCGCAGTGCGATCCAATTGACGCGCTTGGCCTCTTGTTGCAGTATCTGTTCCCCGCGCCGCTTGCTGTTCGCATAGAACGATAGTTGCGGTTCACGCGCCGCCAGCGATGACATCAATAGCAACGCGGGAGGGTTGGCTCTGCCCTCAAGTACTCGCAGCAGTAGCCTGGCTCCGTCCACGTTGACTCGATCAAACTGTTCCTGTGTTGTGCCACGCACGCTACCGGCGAGATGGATGACCGCAGTTGCGCCATCGGCCAGTGCAGCGAGGCTGGCGCGATCATGCAGCGCACCGTGCACCAGTTCGATGCCATCTTGGCGCAAGGCTTGCGCCGCGGCGGGCAAGCGTACCAGCGCGCGAATATGAAAACCGGCCGCCAGCAAATGGCGGCACAGGTTGCGACCGATAAATCCTGTCGCGCCGGTAACGGCAATTATGTTTGGCAAATGCGCTATGGCGGTTGCCGGGAAGGCGAGCCAGACCGTCGTTCTTGCGGCAACCCGCTAGGAGGCCGTCCGAGAATAGAAGCCGTAGCGAGGGAAAGTTGATTTGAGTCACATTTTTCCATTATTTGAGGCGAATAGTTTTGCTATTTAACGAAAATAAGGGGGAAATGTGGCCAAATTCAGCTTTTCCGCAGTAGGCTCTCTATTCTCGGACAGCCT
>CAZJDL010000140.1:0-7644 GCA_964544755.1 uncultured Pseudomonadales bacterium
CCGGCCTTTTCGATAAACACGTCCTGGTGGTTGTTGACCATGATTTCGGTCACGTCCGGATCCTCCAGAAAGTACTCCAGCGGGCCGAGGCCGACAGCTTCGTCCAGCACGTTCTTGCGCAATAGCTGTTGGTCCAGCGTATCGGGCAACTCCCCGGCCAGCCGCTCGAAGAGGGGGCCGAGCAGCTTTTCGGTCTCGCTGCGCAACTGCGCATCACTCATGCTGGCCACGTCTTTGCGGCGCAGGTCCATTTCGGCGATCAAGCGGTTATGCAGAATTTTGCCCCAGTACTGCATTTCTGCGCTGGCCGCCGGCGCCGCGTTTGTGGCAACGGCAACGCCATTCGGCGCGTTGACCGCAGGTTCGGCAGGCACTACCGGCGTGGTCGTTGGCGCGGCTGCCTGCACGTTGGCCCCGTCATTACCTACCCAGAACCGGGCGTTGCCAATCGCAATTTCGTCGTCCACCCCGATCGGCCCATAGGTGATGACGCGCTCGCTGTTGACCCAGGTGCCGCTCATACTGCCCAGATCTTCCACTTGCAACCGGCCGTTCTCGCGCGACAGCATGGCGTGCTTGCGCGACACCTGCCGGTTTTTCAGCACGATATCGTTTTGCCGGCCACTGCCGATGGTGCAGCGATCAGCGCTGATCGTGACCTGCTTGCGGCGGCTGCCTTCCTGTTGATAAACCAATTCAAACATACATTACTCCATGATGCTGTACTTCAACTTCCTGGCCACCTTACGCACTGTTTTGCGGCTGTCGTTGTACATCTTCACCTGGCGCGCGGTTCTGCCGATCTCTTCGGGGGTGACAATTTCCGGCGTGACAAACAAGACCAACTCGGTGAGGTCGTTTTGGTAGTCGTAATTACTGAACAGTGCGCCCAACAGCGGAATATCGCCCAGGCCCGGTATCGAAGCCTTGTTCCTGGCGCTCTCGACATTGAGCAGGCCGGAGATGACGATGGTCTGGCCATCGCGGACATTCATCTGGCTTTCCGTGCGGCGTGACAGCAGCGCCGGCACACCATCGGTGCCAATAATGCTAAGGTCGGGCTGGCTGAGCTCAGAGACAATTTCGGTGTAGATATTGCCATCCTGACTGGCACGCGGAAAGATATCCAGCTTGATGCCGTATTGCTTGAACTGCACATTGCTCTGGCCGTTGGCGTTGACGGTGGAAAACGGTATTTCACCCCCCGACAGGAATTTCGCGTTGCCGCCATTAACACAGGTCAAGGTGGGTTCGGCAATCGTAATGGCATCGCCTCTGGCCTTCATGAAATTAATTTGCGAGGTAATGCCGGTGGAGATGCCGAAGTAGGTCGAGAACGGCTCAACCTCGAACGGCAAGGGGTTGGCGCCGGCGCCCAGGACCGGATCGCCAGGCGGGCGGAACAAGGTGCTGCTCACGGCGTCGCCCGCCAGGGCATATGTGGGGCCGCTCGCCGCCTTGTTCCAATTGATGCCCAACTCGGAGGCCGCGCTCTTGCGAAACTCGATCATCTGCACCTTGATGCGAATCATGTCCTCCAGCGCCACGCGCTGCTCCGGGTCTTGCTCGCTGACCCGGATGTTGTAGGTGGCGCGGCGGCCGTCCTTGTACCATAGCTTCAGGTACGAGCTGCCCTTGCTTTCCGCAATCAACAGCAGTTCACTGCTGTCGACGATCTTCGCCCGCACAACGCTGCCCGCACCCACCGCGACACGATCCACCGGCTTGCGGCTGACGCTGCGCACTTCACCGACAAACATATCGATATTGACAACATCGACTGCGAGTGCCGGCGCGCCAATGCTGAGCAATAAAATGACCAGCACGGGGTTGCAGTAGAAAGACCTGTTGTAGTTGTACGGCATAGACCATTTCTCTTAGGGGACGACTGTCGCTCTGGTGTGCGTAGCGCATACTACACACCACCAATAATAAATTCGGGGCCGGGATCGGGCGGCGGGGCCGGTCTGCTTTTCCGCGGCTTGATGCCACGCAACTCCGCCGCCGTCAGTGCCTTCTTGTCAATCGGGGTGTTGTCATCGGGGTTACGCAAGGTTGCCGTCAGCTTGCCGACATCCTGCGCGAGCACGATACGCTTGGCATTCTTCGGCGTGACCTGCACGGTGATGGTGTTGTAGCTGCGCCCGGTCGGTTTACCGCTCATGTCTACCTCGGTTTTAACCCCGGTCGCCAATACGTGCAGGTTTTGCATGATGGGATAAATTTGTTTTTCGCCGTCGCCCGTCTCGGTCAGGAACAGGTCGATGCGGTCGCTCGGTTGCAGCATGCCTGAAATAGAATTAATTTCATCGACCGGCACGGTCAGCGCGCGATTACCCTCGACCAGCGTATTGGAAAAGGTTGCGCTATCGCCGCCTTCCAGATGCGCCCATAACAAGGGCTTGCCGGCGCCGATGTCGGTTCGCAGCCGCTGACCCAGCGCGCTGTCAAAGCTTTCTCCGGTCAAGGCATTGTTATGTACGTAGCTGGCCGGCACCTCGCGTAGCGAAAGTTTGTCCTGCGTCACAATCGTGCCCTGTTGCAGCGCCGTGTTCGGCACCACAACCTGGGTCATGGCCTCGGTTTTGTCCAATTGCGACTTGTAATAGTTGACCCGATCTTCGATGAGGCTGCGTGAAAAGTACACGGCAGCCACACCCAGCACGACCGACACCAGCAGCATGATGCCGTTGGCATTCATGCGCGGCTTCTTGAGCTGCTTCAACTTGCGCGTCAATCGTGATAATTTCGGTTCACCCATTTCTTCTTGTGCTTCGTCTGTCATCGTATCCGTGTTCACAACTTCACCATTTCTGTTCAAGGGAGAGAAGACACAAACGAGTTGTGTTTGTGAAAGCCTTGTATGCTTTCCATCAATAGCCCCATCACGGACTGGTCGTCGCCGGCGATGGGCGCAAACAAGGCCGCGACCAATATCATGGTCGCCACCGCCCATTCGGTGGCGACATGACCGCGTTGTTTCGAAAAAGCCCGTTGTTTCGACATTTTTGTTGCGCGCATATCAGACTTCCTCGCCATACACGTTGGCAAAAATCATCGTCGTGTCGTTCGCGCGCCGCATGGCAAGTTCCAGCGAGCCGGATGAACGGCCGAATAACATGACCGCTGTGCCGTCGACAACGCTGCTGCGTGATAAAGTCCAGCCATTTTTTTGCAAAGAGGTTTCATAAAACACCTGATTAGCCCGCAGCGAATAGTTGTTTTGCAGAATCAGGGTGGTCGCTTTTGCACCACCATCGTTTGATTCGGTACTGGAGACAAGCAGGGCGCCCCCCTGACGCGGAAAATGACGTGCAATCGCATTTTGCCTGGTCGGCGTGTCTAGCGGCGTGGCGGACAGAAACCCTGTCGTCTGACCCGCCTCGCGCTTGAGCTGCACAACGACGTTGTGCTCATCAACCAGGGTAGACAGCATCTGCCATTCCCCCACGGGGCGTGACACGGTCGCCCGTGCGCCGGGTTTGTGGTAGTTACGCCAGTCCTCGCGGTAGAAGCGCAGCACTTCGGCCAGTGGCAGACTGGACTGCAACTGTACAATCTGCATCGGCATGCCGTTCTGCTCGATACGCTTGCCCACCCAGCTAAGCCGTGTTTCCGGTGGCACGCGCAGCTCCTGCAAATCGAATGCGCGCGCGTTGGCGACGCCTGCCAGCAGGCAAATTGCCGCCCAGAATGGTATCGACAGCTTAACTGGCTTCTGTCCGCAAGCAGCACGCCCGGTAACATTCGCGACTAAAACCGCTGCCACGATGGCGCGCTCGACTTGCAGGTGCAGAAGCGGCTTTAGGCGCGAATCAGCGGGGCAATAACAACAAGCGTTCGCTGTCCATCGTCCGGCGCCCTCTTCCGTCTTACTCATCCTCATCGCCGTAACGGTCGGGAGGAAGAATATCCGGCTTGACCTCGCCGAACACGCCATCAAGCTTTTTCAGCTCCTGAAAAAACGGCAGCACTCCGGCAAGCGCAACAACATCGCCCAACGGTTCAAGAGCGCCGGCAGGCACCAAAGAACGCACCCTGTCCGCCACTTCATCAGGCCCACGTGCGCCCCAGGTATCCACCAGAATAGCCGACTTTTGCCGCATGCATCTGCCGCTAGCGTCACTGCCACCCTGACAGTTCTCGCCCTGCTCACCTTCGCTGATCTGTGCGGCATTGTCGATTTTAAGCCCAACGTTGACCGTGTGAATGCCACCTGCGCCCAGACCCCATTTAGAATCCGGTACGATGGCGCCGATGGTATTACCCAGGGTGGCGACCACCTTGCCAACCACTCCGGCGGCGCCACCGAGGCTGCTCTCCTTTTCCGCAACGGAAAGGGTCTCGTTCTCGGCCGTGTTGACCATGCGGCCATCCACACCGGCGCCGGCCCAAAACTGGTTTTGCTGATCATCTCCCGTCACCGCGCCCTGCTTGGTGCGGATAGCCATGTCTGGCTTGGCATAGAAGCGGTTATTGATTTCGGTGGCCAGCTTGTCGCCACCCTTGTGCTGCACCGTTTGCTCCCAGGCGCCGTAGCGCGCGGCCTGCGCGGTGGACAGGTTAGCGTCCGCGGTTTTTGTCAGCACTGGCGTGAACATGAATATCGGCGTCAGCACGGTCGCGATCAATACAAATTCCACCATCGCGTTGCCGCGTTGGAGCGATCTCGCCGCCATCGGTTTACTCTTCACTGATCGGTTTGCTCCTTATAGACTGGCAACTGCGCTGACTTTTTGTTCTGCGGGTCGTGCGCTTGTTGGGCCTGTTCGCCATCAGCGATGTAATCACCGACCGCGCCCGCATCTTCCGAATTGATGTCGCCATCCGCGAACACTTCGCTTGCCGTGTTATATTCGTTGCCGAGACCATGAGTATCAGCGTAGTTTGACGCTGCATCTCTCGCTTGGTCGGCCAGCTCACTGTCAGCGATGTAATCACCGGCCGCGTCCAAATCATCCGAGTTGATGTCGCCATCCGCCAGCACAGAGATTGCCGTGTTAAATTCGTCGCCGAAATCATTAGCATCGGCGTAGTTTGACAACGCGTCTGTCACATGAACGGGCAGTTCACCGCCAGAGAGATAATCGCCGGCCGCGTCCAGATCACCCCAGTTGATTTCACCATCCTCGAACACATCGCTTGCCGTGTGATATGCATCGCTTGCCGTATTAAATGCGTCGGTTAAATTATTTGTTTCAACGTAGTTTGACAGCGCATCGCTGGCAGCGCCTTTGATAGCATCCGTGGCAGCGCCTTTGATGGCATCCAGAGCCGCGCCTTTGATGGCATCCGTTATCGCGCCGTTTTGCAGCAGGCTCACCGCCTGCTCGCCAATAGCGGTGTACTGTTCGAGGTCGCCCTGGTCGATATTGGTATGTTCCGACAACGCCGTTGTTGCGATGTCAGTGGCGGCGTCGGTGGCAAGATCAGTGACGGCATCGGTGGCGGCGTTGGCTACCACGTCAGCGGTGGCTTCCGCCGCCAAACCGGGCGAACGTAAAGCCCAGGCGATCTTCCTCTGCTTTTCGCTCACATTGATCAGCCGTACATCCCAATAGGGGTTGAACAGATTGGCGTATTCCTCCACTGCCCGGCCCTCGACTTGCAGCTGGTCTCCTTCGCTCAGCACGGGCCGTTCGAAAAATACTTCACCGGCGCTCATCGACGCCATGGAATCGCTGGCATACGCGTCTTCGGTGTAGAACATGCCGGGTTCAAGGCCGTGCTGCAGGCCATTTGCCGCGGGTGCCGGCGAGCCAAGTTTGCTGATCTTTTGCGCCGTGCGCACGTCCTTGTTGGCGACCTCCACTTCGATACGCAGCTGCAGCCGTGGGTCGCGGTTTTCGCGACTGAGGTTCTTCAACGACCGGTAGGCTTTGACGCCGTGATAGCCATTCCCCAAATCTTCTGCGAATGCATCGGCAAACCGCTCGGCCATGCCATTTTTTTTGAACCAGCCGGAACAAGCCCCGCCGCTACACGCGCCTTCACCTTCGGCGTAGTTCGAACCCCAGCCCATGGGCAGTTCCGTTTTTTTCCAACCGCTAAAACCGAGGGTCTCCCAGTGCAGGGACAGACCATCTTTGCCGCGCCACTCCCAGTCGGCGCCGTCTTGCACTAACTGCGTGGTGCCTTCCTTGACAATCGAGAACCGAACATTGGGTGGGACGTAAATCCGGCTGGGCAGGGGCCGCACCCGGTCAAAGCCGCGGTCTGCGGTAAATTCATCGCGAGATGCGCGAATGACGTCCGCCTTGCGCGTCATGCCGTCATCCTCGCCGCTATGACGACGGGCCAATGACTGCCAGGAGCGGGCATTGTGCACCGCCGCCGCAATGGAATAGGTGGATGTGGATCGATAGCGCTGGTCATTGGCTTTGGTGACAGTGCTGACCACTTCCGGCGTGGCCACATAACTGGCGTTAAACACACCTTCTTGCACCACACTGAGCACAGTGGTAGTGCCGTCGATGACGGGGATCGCCACCTTGACCGCTTTCTGAACCACATTTTCGATTTGCGTCATGATCTGCAGCAACGGCGTGGTCAATACTGACGCAGGGGGAAACACCTTAAGCGCAATATCCAGGTTACGCGCACTGATGCGCCCATAATTCGTCCATGACCCCAGGCTGACCAACTGCGCGATAGACACCTGATTGGCCACCATCGCCCGGTTGGTGTAGGCCTGAAAATTTAACGATCGCGCCTGCCACACCAGCCCGCTGTACACCGCCGCGTCTGCCGTATTCGCTACCTGAGCTTTTTCCGGAGCGATCTCCCCGGTATTGAATACAACCAACGTCAGCAGCAACGCCGCCAGGATGAAAGCCAGGCCCAAAGGGAGCGCCTGGCCACGCTGGGCATACGGCGGCAAGATGCGTGTGGATAGCGGCAAAGGCATTACTATTATTGCCGGCTCGCCAGCTAGAAAACCGATCCTTGTTTAGCCTCCGTCTCCCTGAGCGTTTTCGGTGTAATTGCTTAAATCCTTGTGCTCGGCTGCAGCAGTTGATGCCCCCTCAGCCGCTGTTTCCGCTAGACCTTTTTCGGCAGTTCCATCTCCGCCAGAAAGCTCCGCGGCCATGCCGGCAATCTGGTGTTGAACGGTGTCACCGAAGTAACCGAATACGCCTATCGCGGCAATGGCTATGACACCAACGATGATAATGTACTCAGTCATTCCTTGCCCGCGTTGGCGGAGCCGGCTATTAAAAGACGTTTTGTGTTGTGAAGTCGCTGTTTGGCCTTGCATGTCATCTCCTCTTTGGATAGTTGTGATTCTTGCGCTCCCTCTTCCCGCTTGTGTACGGAGCATGAATATCACAGGTTTGTGTGCGCTAAATAACTATCACAAGAAAAATATCAATATGCAAATGGCCGAGCAAATATACGCTGGCTGTTTCCAGCAGCATTTTTTGACATCCTTTGATAGCAACCGGGGGGGGGCTGCTCACCGATGCGCCACGTTAAATACGTGGTTTTCAATAACTTGGCTCACTTGTAGTAAAGTCATGTGTTTAGTGCAGAATCGAGGAACGTTTGACCTTTTTTGAGCGAAGGGAGGATTTATTAATGTGAATTAGTGCACATTATTTTTCTCCTTCTCCCGGAATGCATCGCCCTCTCCTCTCCTCTCCT
>CAZJDL010000141.1:0-7321 GCA_964544755.1 uncultured Pseudomonadales bacterium
GGTTGCTCAGGCGTCGAAAAACACGGCTGCCACAGCGTATGCTATCGACTGACGTGCTGCAGCTCGCGCCTGGTGACGGCGCGACCGACCGTTTATCGCGCTGCGGCGTAGCAGTTCGAGCGGCGGTTTTTCTTGCGGCCTGTACCGCCTTGCTCTTTTGCGGCGGCGACAAATCGATATCGAGCTTATTCGCCAGACGGCGCAACAGCAGATATTGCATGTTCTGCGGGTTGCGGCGGAAATCGTTCAAACTGGGCAAGTTGTCACCGTAGCGTGATTGCTTCACGCGGCAAAATGCCGACTCATACTGCGCGTCTGGCTGCGGATTGCAGGCCGGCTCGGCAATCACCTGCGCACTGACTAAACAGCACAACCATAGCGGCATCGCCCAACAACACAAGATGAAAGTACACGCTGCAAGGTTTCGCATGCGAACGCTAACCGGCAATTGCCAAAATCGCCGCCCGCGACTTCGACAAAGGGTAGCGCGGTGGAAAAATCCGGCTGACCAGCCCCCAGATACAATGTATCTCGACCGTGCGCCTGCAGCTTCGCCCGCCCGCTTGAGCACTGCAACCACGCGGAACGGTTCTATGCCACTCCAACGCTGCCCTACCTCTGCCATTGTGGACTCCTGGCTGAACAATTAACGGCCATTCTAGCTCGCATTGGCCCACAACTCGAAGCTGTAGCGATACTTTACGAGCACCTGCAATTCGGGCTAGCGTAATGCAGCACAATCTGGTAATTTCTGCGCCCTTAATTAAAGGCGCCACCCAAGTAGACAATATTTCTACCACGAGATCGCACGAACAGGGGCTATCAAATGGCAACTAAAAGCAGCAAGCCGCAAACCGCCAAGGCAGAAGCAACGACCAAAGCCAAAGCCAAGGCCAGCCGCAAAAGCGAGAAACCCAAAGCAAAACCTAAAAAGGCCGCCAAAGCACCAACTAAAACGGCGAAACACAGCACCGGCAGCAAGGCTACTGTCGCGAAAAAAACGGTCGCGGCAAAATCCAAGGCTGCAGCTGCGAAAAAGCCGGCGGCAAAGAAAACGCGGGCCGCGCGGGCTAAACCGAAGGCGTCGCAGAGCAAATCCAAGGCCGCGCGCCCGGCAGCAAGCACCGGCAATAGTCAATTAACGAGTTTCGAACCGTATGCCGAAACAATCAGTGAAGACTACATGAACGAAGACCAACAGCAACACTTTCGGGATATATTAAACGGTTGGAAAGCCGAGCTAATGGAAGAAGTTGACCGCACGGTAAGTCACATGAAAGACGATGCGGCAAATTTTCCCGACCCTGCCGACCGCGCCAGCCAGGAAGAAGAATTCAGCCTCGAATTGCGCACCCGCGACCGCGAGCGAAAATTGATAAAAAAAATCGATTCAACACTGGAGCGGATCGACCTGGACGAATATGGCTTTTGCGAAGCTTGTGGGGTCGAAATCGGCATTCGACGACTCGAAGCTCGACCCACCGCGACTTTATGCATAGATTGCAAAACGCTGGACGAAATCAAGGAACGTCAGGGACGCGGTTAGGTCCTGTTAACACTGTTTCCTTCGTCACTGTTGTGCCTGCTTGTAATGTCCAGGCATGAAGACTTATGTCGGTCGCTTTGCCCCTTCCCCAACCGGCCCGTTGCATATGGGCTCATTAATCTGTGCACTCGCCAGCTACCTGGACGCTAAAGCGCAGCAAGGCCAATGGCTGCTGCGCATCGAAGACCTTGACCCACCGCGCGAAATCAGCGGCGCCAGCGAATCCTTTTTACGCGATCTGAAACAGCACGGGCTAGTCTGGGACGGCGAAGTAATGTGGCAAAGCCAACGCGCACGACACTACCAGCAAGCCTTGCAGCAATTGCAGAGCAAGGCAAAAGTGTACGCTTGTGACTGTTCGCGTCGAAAGCTGCGCGAACACGGGGTGGTTTATCCCGGGCTGTGTCGTGAACGCGGTTTGTTAGATACGCCGGGGCTGGCGCAGCGCATTGCCGTTGATCAACGCAAGGTGGCGTTCAATGATCGCATTCTGGGCCAGCAGGCGCAGCGACTGGACCTCGAAGTGGGCGATTTCGTTATCCGCCGGAGAGATCGGTTGTTCGCCTATCAACTCGCCGTCGTCGTCGATGATATCGCACAAGGCATCACTCATGTGCTGCGCGGCAGCGATTTGCTCGACTCCACCGGTCGCCAGTTGTATCTGCAGCAACTGCTCGGCTGCCCGAGCCCGGTGTATGCGCACATTCCGTTGTTACTCAATGCCGACGGCCACAAATACAGCAAGCAGACTCTGGCTGCACCGATCGACGGCGCCACTGCCTGTGCAAACTTGCTGGCCGCGCTGCATTTTTTGCGGCAGCCGTTGCCACCCATGACGCTACGTAAACGGGTTGACAGCATTCTAGACTGGGCGCGCGAACATTGGCGCATATCGTATATTCCAGCCAGGCTGACACTAGCAGACACCGTCTTGAGCGCCTAGCTCGTCGCACCTGGGTGCTTTACATTTTTGCGTACGCCTGCTTACTATGCCGCTGATTCAATGGCCGGTGTTTCATTTCCAACGTTATGTATATCCAGCGCCTTCTCTTATTGCTAGCGATTCTATTCGCGGTGTTCGCGCCCACGGTCGAAAATTGGATTAGTGGCGGCCAAGGCACCTGGCACCGCCCGTTTATTCTCTGGTTGCTCATCATTTTTATGATTTACCTTAGTCAACGGCCCTCGCCACCACAATGAATTTTGGTTTAGGCGAGCTGTTTATAATCGGCTTCGGCTACCTGTCGGTGTTGTTCGGCATCGCCTACGTCGCCGACAAGGGTTGGATACCCGAGCGGGTCGTGCGCCACCCGGTGGTCTTTATTCTCTCGCTAGGGGTGATCGCCAGCGCCTGGGCGTTTTACGGCATGGTCGGCGTGGCCTGGCAATACGGCTATGGATTTTTGGCGTATTTTTTTGGCGTATCGGGTCTGTTTCTGTTTGCGCCACTGATTATCGTGCCACTGTTGCGCATATCGGGAATCTATCAGCTCAAATCACTGGCCGACTTACTGGCATTTCGCTATCGCAGTCACTGGGTCGGCGTTATCGTGACTATTTTTATGGTCGTGGCGATGCTGCCGCTGCTGACGCTACAAATAGCAGCGGTGTCGGACACGGTACACATTCTGACCCAGCAAGGACTGGACGATACCTCCCCCGCCAACCGGCAAACCGGCCTGGCGTTTGCGTTCTGCTGCATTATCACACTTTTTACGGTGTTGTTCGGCACGCGTCACCTGGCCGCTCGTGAGCGCCATAGCGGCCTCGTTTGCGCCATTGCCTTTGAATCATTAAGCAAACTGGTGGTGCTGCTGGTGCTTGGCGCCGTGGTGGTATTCAAGGTTTTTGGCGGACCGGACGGCGTCGACAACTGGCTGGCAAGTAATACCGACAAGCTGACCACCTTGAGTTCATCGCTACGAACGGAGGAGGCCCGTAGCCTGTTACTGATTTTCTTTACCGCCGCCGTCGGCATGCCGCACCTGTTTCACATGCTGTTTGCCGAACGTCCCAACCGGCGCGCCATTCGGGCGGCGAGTTGGGGCTTTCCACTGTTTTTGCTGATCCTCAGCCTGCCGATATTGCCTATCTTGTGGGGCGGCATTGAACTCGACAGTCCGCTGCCGGCACAATATTTCTCGCTGGCAATTGGCCTTGGCCTGGAATCGCGGCAGCTTACTATTCTGGCATTTGTGGGCGGCCTGTCGGCGGCCAGCGGCACCATTATCGTCTGCACTATCGCGCTGGCGTCAATGTCCCTGAATCACATTCTGCTGGCGGTTTACCAGCCCCATGCTGATCGAGATATTTATCGCTGGCTGCAGTGGGTTCGACGGCTGTTAATCACCGCAATTATTTTGATGTCCTATCTTTTCTTTCGTATTGTCGGCGACCAGGCGCTAGCCGACCTGGGTATTGCCGCTTTCAGCGCGGTATTGCAGTTTACCCCGGGTATTTTGGCTATTTTGTATTGGCCAAATGCCAACAGGAACGGTTTTATTGTTGGTTTGTGCGGCGGCATGAGTGTGTGGTTTTTCCTGGTGTTGTTACCATTGCTGAACGCGGCGCATCTGCGCCATATCGATATGTTAATCGGCAACGCAGCGCCCGATATACCCATCTGGCAGATCGCCACAATCACCTCGTTAGGCGTTAATATCATTCTGTTCGTGCTGGTGTCGATCGCCAGCGAGACCAGCGAAGAAGAGCGCGCCGCAGCAGAGATATGCTCAACCGACGATTTGCGCCGCCCCATCCGCCAGGGGCTGGATGTGCACTCGCCGGCGGAAATGAAGAATCGGCTGGTTCAATCGCTGGGCAAAACCACTGCCCAGCGCGAAGTCGATAGCGCGCTGGTAGAATTAGGCCTGAGTAACACTGAGCAGCGGCCTTATGCTTTGCGGCGCCTGCGTGATCAGGTCGAAGCCAATCTTTCGGGATTATTCGGACCGTCCATTGCACACGATATTGTCAATCGGCTGTTGCCCTACACGCAGCCGGCGGCTGACCTGCGCACCGAAGATATTTACTATATTGAGAGCAATCTCGAGGTCAATCAAGAGATGCTTACCGGTCTGGCGGCCGAGCTCGATGGCTTGCGCCGCCATCATCGCGAAACCTTGCAAAACCTGCCGGTTGGCGTTTGTACGCTGGGCGCCGACAAGGAAATTGTAATGTGGAATCTAGCCATGGAAGAGCTGACCGGGATTGAATCCAGCGCTGTGCTCGGCTCCTCGCTGGCAACGCTGGATGAGCCATGGCAAAACGTTATCGGCGAGTTTTCCGAGGTGCAGCTCACGCACCGTTACAAGCAACATATTGTAGTCGACGGCCATGGTCGCTGGATCAGCCTGCACAAAACGGCAGCACGCACGCAAAACGTGCTTGCGGATCAGACGATACTGGTCGAGGACCTTACCGATAACCAACTGTTGGAGCATGAGTTGGCGCATAGCGAACGGCTGGCATCGGTGGGCCGACTGGCAGCCGGCGTTGCGCATGAGATCGGCAACCCGATCACCGGCATCGCCTGCCTGGCGCAAAACCTGCATTACGAAGAATCAGCGCACGATATTCAGGCAACGGCCGCTGAAATTTTGCGCCAAACCGAGCGCGTGACCAAAATTGTGCAGTCGCTGGTTAACTTTGCACACGCCGGCAATCGCTCGGGCAAGCAGGCATTCAAACCGGTGGCGGTCGCTACCTGCGCGCGCGACGCAATCGATTTGTTGCGGCTCAACAAGCAAGCGAAAGAGGTCCAATTCGAGCAGCGCTGTGGCACAAACCTGTATGTGTTAGGCGATGCGCAGCGACTGCTGCAAGTACTCGTCAACTTACTCAGCAACGCTCGCGACGCCAGCAAAACAGGTGGTCGCGTAATCATCGAGGCCAACGAAAAAATGGAGACCGTAGAGATAGAGGTGCTCGACCAGGGCAGCGGTATAGCGCCAGATGTGCTGGAACAAGTGTACGATCCCTTTTTCACGACCAAGGAAGCCGGTGAGGGCACCGGCCTTGGGTTGACATTGGTATACAGCATTGTTGAAGATCACGGTGGGCAAATGCTGATTGAAAGCCCGGTCGAAGTCGGCGGCGAGCTATGGACGCGTGTGTGCATTAGAATACCCAAGTGCAGCGCGCTTGAAGTAGCAAGCTTCGCGGGTGAAACCGCCTTGCAATGAACCTAGAAACCGCAGTAGGATCAAAACCGATCGGATCGATAGCAACGCCACTGCTATCTGCAATGCAAACAATTTGAAACTCAACGTTGTAATCGTGGCGCAGACGATCGCGCTTATCAGCGATGATCCGAAGCAAATTCCTGTTGACGCTTCCAAGACCGATAATAGCTGTTTTGATTCGCACATTTTCCCCTAACACTACACTAGGGCCCACTGACGGCAGAAGTTACTGCTTCAATCGTCCGCCTAACCTCTTCGATTGTATTGTAATGCGCGATTCCGACGCGCACGCCGCCGTGTTGCTCAAAGCCGAGTACCCGCGCCATCTCAAAAGCGTAGTTATGTCCATGCCACGCAAAAATGTTGTCGGCCGCCAGCGATAACGCAATTGCTGCCGGCGTAACATCTCGATGGCGAAAGGAAACGGTCGGTACACGCGCGGTTGTACTCAGACCGGGTATCGGACCAATGATCTCGACGCCCGGTATAGCGGTCAGACCTTCAAGCAACGCGTGTACCAATGTACTCTCGTAGCGGGCACTTGCCTCGAATGCCTCGGCGATTTTGGATCGCCGGTCGCCTTTGGCGCCCAGGGCTTCACCCAACCACGCATGATGATTGATACAAGCGCTAAGCCCTGCCAATAATTCGATCGCCGGTGTACCAATCTCAAATCGCCCGGGTAGGTTGTTATCTGAACATCGGCACTTGTACGCATGCAGTGTCTCAAGTATCTCCCTCCGTCCCCACAAAACACCCAAGTGAGGGCCATAGAATTTGTACGGAGAGCAAACCAGAAAATCGCAATTTGTAGTGTCCACATCTATTAGCAAATGCGGCGCCAATTGCACGGCGTCTATGTACACGAGAACTCCCGATTGTCTCGTTTCGGTCGCGATGATTTCCACGTCATTGATCGCTCCTGTCATATTGCTCGCGTAATTCAAAGCAATAAGCCGGGTGCGTTCATTTGTCAATTGACGGACGCTCTCGGGGTTAATTGTCCAGGTCTCTCGATCAAACTCCGCCCAGCGGATGACGAGGCCTCTGTCCTTAGCAATTTCGAGCCATGGCGAGACGTTTCCCTCATGATCCATCCTGGTGACTATTATTTCATCGCCGTGTGCAAAATTCCGACAGATACTGCGCGACATGTGAAATGTCAGCGCCGTCATGCTCGCGCCTATAGAGATTTCTCCGGGATCGTTGGTTCCTAGAAAGTCGGCCATGGCACGATGCCCTGATACATAAATATCGTCAGCCGCACGCGATGTTCTGAATTTTCCACCCAGATTAGCCGTCGTATAAGTCAGGCATCGTGCTATTTCGTCTATCACTTGCTTCGGCACCTGAGTACCAGCCGGGTTATCGAGATAAATGCGAGAGCGGTGCTCGTCTGTAACGGAGAGGGCCGGGAATCGCTCCCGAATTTGTGCGATAGGAAATGTCATCTAGCCCCGCTGCGGGTGTATGCCACACCAATTTAGCCAATAGTGGAGTTTCGCCGCGAATTTCGCAATCGTCCTAAAGGATGACTTAGCTAGTGCCCGTCCAAAAACAGCGGTTTTCAGCTGGCATTCGACCAGAGCGT
>CAZJDL010000142.1:0-7268 GCA_964544755.1 uncultured Pseudomonadales bacterium
ACTGCCGTAGACGATTGTTTGGCCGGCAAGGCAGTAAGGAGCGAGGCGAGGTAATGATGAAAATAGTTTAACAGGCCCTGGTAAGTTACACTGCGTAAGGGGGCGAGGAATTGTTTAAACTATTGCGTTCCCTTCGGTGTCCAAAACGATCAGTTACCAAAGTCTACTACCCTGCTATCGCCCAACGAATTAAAGCGAGGAATACATGCAAGCGCAGCGCGGATATTTTGCAACAAAGTTATCAATCATTATGGCGCTCGGGTTTTTATCCGCTTGCAACGGAAACAGCCCGCCGCATAACGAGCAACTGGAGGGTAATGTAGTAATAAAAACCGTTGACGAACAGAACAATGAATTTAAGGCTGAAAAAGTCAACTGGTGGTATTCAGATAAGCGCGGTACCCAGTACAAGCTAGACTGCGCACAGGACTTGTGTGCCGAATGGATTGTCGGCAAAGAAGCGACAGGCTCAATAACCATTAGTGCGCACGCGTCGAAAGTGAAGGAAAGTGATGACCAGTGTTGGGACTGGTTTGAGGGTGAAGCCGTCATCGTAGCCGACCCGAGCGTAGCGCAGGAAGTGGTCATCGTTCTTTCCTATAGCGCTACGGCGTGCAAATAGCCAATCGAAAAAAACATGACATATCCCGTTCTTCAAAAGCGACCGTGGCCGTGTTGCCGAACAACATGGCACAATCGGTAATAAGTCACTGCAAGCCCCCCTATCCAGATAGTACGCTGTTCGTTAACTGCCTATGTGCGTGCCCGTCAGGGCTGTCGACTGAACCGGTGTCTACCGGAAGTTAAATCAACAGTTGCAGAAGTAAGCTGGCGGTACACAAAATTTTCCCGTTTAACAATACACAGCAAGGATTAAAAAATGGTTTATAACTCACGCTTTGTTCTGCGTTTGGTCGTCGTCATGGCGCTCTTCGGCAGCATTCCTTCGGCGTTTGCGGCGCTGATCGTCAACGACCCCATGCCGCTTACAGCAGCAGTCACCGTGCAGCCGATTATTGTTTCTAACGACAACGGCAGTAACACGGCGGAGTTCTTTGGCACCAATGCCCAGCAAGCATCAATTGAAGGCTTTATCGACGAGATTTGGGCGCAGGCGGGAATCGACGTTAATTTCCTGACTCCCAACGCGTTGAATTCTTCGTTTGCCAACTCGGGAAACAGTAATTCGCGGCCGAATTCTGACTTGCGTGAAACCATCGATATTGGCAATAGTGCTGGCGTTACCAACGCTGACCCTAACGTCATTAATATATTCTTCGTTAACGTTGCTGCGGGTTTTAGCGTTCTGAGTGAGAACAACGCGGCGGGTCTGGCGGTAGTTGATGGTAATGGCATCTCGCAATTTGTGGGCAGTAACTTGCTTGATTTCACTGGCGGTCAGGAAGTGATAGCTGGCGTTGTGGCGCACGAAATAGGCCACAATTTGGGGCTCGACCACATCGTGCTGTCGCAAAACCTGATGCAATCGGGTGCCGACTCCAGCTCTAGAGGCCAACGCCTCAGCGACGCACAAATCACGACCGCGTTGGCGAGTAATTTTTCCGGCGATTCAACAACACCACCCGTTACACCACCCGTGCCAGTGCCGGCCGCCGCATGGCTGTTTGGCTCCGCCTTGTTGGGTTTGGTCGGCGCCAAACGCAGGCGCGCCGCCGTTGCGTAGCACGTTACGTCAAGTAAACTGAGCCACGGCCGTGGCTCAGTTATCGTAGCGTTTGAAAATCAGGGATGTATTGATCCCGCCAAACGCAAAATTATTGCTCATCACAAACTCTGTTTGAATGCTGCGCGGTTCGCCGCGCAGATAATCCAGCGCGCCACAGCGCTCGTCAACAGTGTCGAGATTCAGCGTCGGCGCAAAACTGTTTTCCCGCATCATCATAATCGTTAGCCAGGCTTCGATGGCGCCGCAAGCGCCCAGCGAATGCCCGATATAACTCTTTAGCGAACTGATCGGTACCGGGCGGCCAAAGACATCGGCCGTGGCACAGCTTTCGGCGATGTCGCCGTGCTCAGTCGCCGTGCCATGCGCACTAACATAACCGATAAGTTCCGGCGCGATAGCCGCGTCTGCGATGGCGTTACGCATCACTCGCGCCATATTTTTCTGTTGTGGCCGGGTCACGTGCGCGCCGTCGGTGTTAGTTGCAAAGCCCACGGCTTCCGCCAGAATCGGCGCGCCGCGTTGTCGGGCGTGCTCCAGTTCTTCCAGCACCAGCGTGCAGCCACCTTCACCAACCACCAGGCCATCGCGGTCTTTGTCGAACGGGCGCGGGCTGCTGGCTGGTGCATCGTTGCGGGTACTGGTGGCGTACAGCACGTCAAACACGGCAGCCTGTGTCGGGCACAGCTCCTCCGCACCACCAGCCAGCATGATTTTCTGCTGCCCGTGTTTGATCGCTTCATAGGCAAAGCCAATACCCTGGCTGCCCGCCGTGCAGGCGCTGGAGGTTGTGACCAGGCGGCCTTCGGTCGCGAAGAAAACGCTGATATTCACCGCCGCCGTGTGGCTCATCATGCGCACATAGGTTGTACCATTAATGCGGCGCATGGATTGCTGTTCCAACAAGCTGAAAAATTCCAGCGCGGCTGCGCTGCTGCCGGTCGCGGAGCCGTATGCCACGCCGGTGTGCTCGCTGGCTATCACCGGCGCGTCGAGCAAGCCAGCCGATTGCAGCGCCAGCTCGGTCGCCCGTACGCCCAACTGTGCGACCCTGCCCATGCTTCGCGTGCGCTTGCGGTGGTAATGTGGCGGTAACTCGAAATCGTCAACCGGCGCGGCCAGTCGGGTGTTTAATGCCTGGTACGGGTTCCACTCCGGCATGTGGCGAACGCAGTTTTGCTGTTTAAGGAGCGTCGTGCGGCATTGTTCCCAGTTGGTGCCCAGCGCGGTAATGCCGGCGCCGCCGGTGACGACAACGCGCTTGTTCAACACAGGCCACCGTTGACGGCGATCACCTGCCGCGTGATGTATGCAGCCTCGGCCGACATCAGAAATTTAACCGCATTGGCAACTTCTTCAGGCTTGCCGGCGCGCTGCATTGGAATGGCTTTCAACATCTCTGCCGTGGGCAAGTCGGCGGTCATAGCGGTCGTGATAAAGCCTGGCGCCACACAATTAACCGTGATTTTGCGACTGGCCAATTCCAATGCCAGCGCTTTGGTGGCGCCGATAATACCGGCTTTAGCCGCGCTGTAATTGCTTTGCCCGCGGTTACCCATTTGCCCGGACGCGGAGCTAATGCTGACGATGCGGCCCGGCTTGCGGCGCCGAATCATCGGCATTACCAGCGGCGCGAGCACGTTGTAGAAACCATCGAGGTTGGTGCGAATGACTTTGTCCCAGGCCGCGCCGCTGAGCGCGGGGAAGATCCCGTCAGCCGTCACGCCGGCATTGAGTACCACGCCACTAAACGCGCTGTTGGCCGCCAGCTCCTGTTCGAGCACAGTGCGGGTTTGCTCGCGATCGCTGATGTCGAACTGTAAGCAGGACGCCGCCGCGCCGCATTCCCGGATCTCGGCACAGGTTTGTTCCGCACCCGCCAAATCGTGCACGCAATGGGCAACAATATGACGCGTTGCATCGCTCGCCAATGCGATGGCAATCGCGCGGCCGATACCGCGGCTGGCGCCGGTGACCAGAATGCGCTCGGTGGAAATGTTCGACGTGCTGGTGTTACTCATAATTTGGAGCTGTCATTGACTGTTTTCCTAACGACTGTCAGTACGGTTTCGGCCAGCGGTTCGGCACCTGAACAGTCTGTAATTCTACATCGATACTGCGCCAGTGACTCACCCATGACGGCAACCTGGTCGCAGCTTATGCGCAAAACCGTGCCGAGTTTGAAGGCGTCTGTGTGTGTGCGAAAGCGCCGCGTGCCGATGAGGTAACCGAGCCTGGGCGCGGCCGCAGCCTGTTGTTGGGCGGCAATGGTAGCCTGGTAACCACCGATCATTGCGGCTGTCTGGCCCATATATTCCAGACCAATCCAGGCCGGCACGCCACGGTCTTCCTCGGCGAAGGCAGTATCTTCGTGAATATCGACTTCGGCAACGGCGCTGGTTGCGGTGATGGACAGTAGCCGATCGAGCAGCAGCATCGGTTTGCGGTGCGGCAGCAGATCACTTATTTGCAGGTTGTTGGTCGTTTTCACTGAGCTTCTTACGGTGTGGTCAAGCTGTTGCCTTGTTCGGTGGTCACGTCGCAACCCCAAAAAGCATAGAAGTTAAACCATTGCAGCGGTGCCTTAAGTACGTGCTGCTGCAGTCGGTCGGCATAGCGCTGAGCCCAATCCGCCACCGCACTTGCGCGTTCCTTGCGTGGCAACGCGATGCGCTCGGCGAGGCGATAGAATTCGACATCAACCCTGTGCCCGTGGCGGTAGGAGAACATCAGCGTGACCGGGCACGCTAATGTGTGCGCTAAAACATAGGGCCCGATGGGTAATAACGCTTTGCGTCCCAGAAAGTCGACTTCGACACTGCGGGCTGCACCGCTCAACGGTACGCGGTCACCGGCAATCACCAGCCATTCACCACGGTCTATTTTGGCCTTCAACTCGAGGATTACCGGAATACTGAGCTGGTCAACCTGGTAAAGGTGAATGCGCGATGCCGGATTGATCTGCTGCATAATCTCGGCAAAGCGGGTTGCATGGTGATCGTAAACCAGTGCGTTCACCACTTTGGCGTTGTGATAGCGCTGCATAAAGCCTCGGCAATACTCGATATTGCCGAGGTGCGAGCCAATAATGAGCTGCCCGCGCTGATCAGACAGCAATTGGTCGAGCGATGGCCGGTGCAGCGGGTTGAAGTCGTCTTCACTTATGTCCTGCGACCAGGCCAGCGCTTTGTCGAGAATGGCCTCGCCAAACTGGACAAAATGCTGCAACACTCGGCGATAGCCGGGTTTGCGGTCGAAATACGCCGGCTTTACCGCGTGCACAATGCGCAAAAACTGCAGCGAGGTGCGCCGCTCTGATGCACGAACCAGCATAAAATAGGTCATCACCGGCACCATCATCGCGCTGAATATCCAGCGGCCGAATGTTCGATGCGCCCAAAAGAGAAACTGCATACCGCGCAACGTGCCGGCTTCCCGCACGCGTGACCAGTGTGGGCGTTGGTTATCTAAACACTCAGCTCTGGCGTCGTTCATGCTCGACTCCCGCACCACTGTGCCGTGTGACCAACCAGGGCAGGCGCAACAGCATGCCGAACAGCAAGCGTATGTGCAGCGCCGTCATAACGACGTTGTCTTTCAGGTAGTGAAAATGCGAAACGCCATTTTCGATATATCGTACCGGGGTGACAACGTAGTGCACCGCAACGCCGTGCCAGACCGACTTGACCAGAATGTCGGCGTCAAAATCCATGCCTCTGCCAATTGAAAAGCGCGCCGCCACGTCGTGTAACTGCTGCAGTGGGTAAACTCGAAAGCCACACATCGCATCTTCGATCTGGGGTGAGAAAGACTCGAGCCGGCTCAGGTAGAGCGTGATTTTCCGGCCCCAGTAGCGAATGGGTGGTATCGACTGATCAAAACTGGGCAAGCCGGAAATGATTGCGTCCGGGTGGCGCCTGCTTTTTTCCAGCAGCGCCGCGACGCTGCCGGCATCGTGTTGGCCATCGGCGTCGATCTGCAGGCCATGCGTGAATCCCAGTGTGCGGGCTAGACCGCAGCCACTGAGCACCGCTGCGCCTTTGCCGCTGTTTTGCGGTCGTTCGAGCAGTTTTACATAGGCTTTGTCGCGCAGCAGTTTGCGCAATGCAAGTACGTCTTGCTGGTCGCTGCCGTCATCCACTACGATGCACGGTAGCTGCAATGCCTGCAGCCGTGGCAAAAATTCGGTAAACTGCCGCATATGGTTGTAGTGGGGGATTATCAAGCAAACGTTCATTGGTAGCGCAACCGCCCGGCTGAAACGCGCTCACCCACAGCGTCGGCGTGGAACACGAAGCGTATGCTTGCGCCGGCCTCGATATCCTCAGCGACGCTCAAGCGTAACGTAAGCTCCACAGCGGGGCTTACCAGCCGATGAAATTTCAGGCCATCAATACCGGTGAACACAGCGTCGGGCGCGAAAATATGCGCGGCCAGGGTGGCCGCCCAGTGCGTCTGCACCACTCCCGGCAGCACTGGGCGGCCATCAAAGTGGCCGCCAAACCAGTACAGGTCGGTGGGAACCCACAAACGCAGCGCGGCTTGCTGATCCTCGATATTGGCATCGACCAAGCGCGGCCAGCGTGGACCGCCCACGCCATCTTGCGGCAACAGTGCTGTGACCGACGATAGGGTGCCGCTGGCGCGGTTCATTGCAAATCCACGCGCTTTCGATGGTGTTGTCGAAACAGCCATTCCGCGCCGAAAAAAGTCGCCATCAAGGCATACGACAGCAGGCCGTTATAAAAGGCCCACACTTGCCAGCTGGTGCAGCAAGCAGTGTACGCTGCCAGCAGGCCGTTGGCGACGATAACCAGCCCCCATACTAACGTTAGCCGCCTGATATAGCGCAGCCCGGCGCTGCTGATATGCTCGTGCCTAAGGCGGGCAACACGCTCAAGCAATGGCTGCTGAGCGCGCAATGAATACAGAAAACCGGCGCCGATCAGAAAACTGACGACCACCGGGTATAGCCGCAGCAGAAGCGGGCTGTCGAACCAAGCCACTAACAGGCAATACGTTAGCACTACCAGGCCGAATATCATTTGCTGCAATGTGCGCGGGCCCAAAATTGCACGGCCCGCGACTAACAGCATGAGCAGCAAGCCGAACGATCCGGGGCTTATGCGGCCGAGACCGGAATAAACGAGCAGCGGGTAGAGCGCCAGCAAGCCGGCTAAAATGGCCAGCGGCAGTTTGCTCACTCGGCGCTAAGCGACGCAAGTGTTGCGGTGAAATCGCCCACGGTGGTGACGTTTCGGAACTGTTCCGGCGTCAGGCGCAGCCCGGTGTGGTCGGTGACCTGCTGCATGATATCGACGGCGTCAATGCTGTCGAGGCCCAGTTCCTCGTACAGTGCCGCGTCCTTGTGAATCTGATCCAGCTTGATGTCGAAATACTCGACCAGAATAGTGCGCAGTTGCATTTCCAAGTCTTCATGGTTCATGGGCAGATTACCGAGCAGGGGTTTAAGAAACGCGCCAGTATAAACGCTGTATCAAGCGCACTCAATTGACCTGTGTGTGCCCCACAGGGCAATCGGGCTTAAAAGTTCTTGAAAACAGGATTTAGATGAGGTATTGAA
>CAZJDL010000143.1:0-7221 GCA_964544755.1 uncultured Pseudomonadales bacterium
TCATACGAATCAAGAGGTGCACATCTTTTTCGCGCCCAACTGCGGTTTCTAGGATTATCCCTGTGCATCGTCCTGCGCATAAAAAAATAGGCCCGGCGGGCCCATTTTTCTTACCTTGTTGTTCCATTATCGGTTCATTGATCTAGGCATGCGAATATCGCATCGCGAATATTTTCTGGAGAACCCATACCCGCAACGCGATGATAAGACGGCGCTGCGGTTCCTGTTTGATTTTTATAAAATTCAACCAATGGCTCGGTTTGCTCATGATAAACCCGCAGCCGATTGCGCACCGTCGCCTCCTGGTCGTCTTCACGTTGCACAAGCACTTCGCCAGTTTCGTCATCCACACCTTCTTTTTTTGGCGGGCTATAAAGCAAATGGTAAATACGACCCGAGCCTGGATGCACTCGCCGACCACTCAAGCGCCGCACGATATCTTCGTCTTCGACGACGATTTCTACGACATTATCGATCGATACACCAGCTTGCCGCATCGCTTCGGCTTGAGGAATGGTGCGTGGAAAGCCGTCAAACAGAAAACCTGCTTTGCAATCTTCTTCCTTTATGCGTTCTTTAACCAGTGCAATAATGATGTCATCAGAAACCAGGGCGCCAGAATCCATCACAGCTTTTACCTTCAAGCCCAGCGCATTCTCTTCTTTTACCGCGGCGCGCAGCATATCGCCGGTAGAAATCTGTGGAATAGCGTAACGCTGCATCATAAATTGTGCCTGCGTGCCTTTGCCCGCGCCGGGCGCGCCTAACAGTATGATGCGCATTCGTGATGACTCCCGTATCTACTCGTAAAAGGCTGACAAAGATACACGGGTATTGTTTGATCGACAAGCGCAACTCGCGTCGCCACGCGGCACTTATCGATGACTGGCGTAACGACTCTGAGCGGAACTTTAAACGCTTAGCGACTCTGAGTTACCATGCGCAACTTTTCGACTTTCATGGCAATGCGATGGAGTGTGGCGATGCGATTTCAACTACCGCTTGTGTTTCTGGCACTCTCGGCCTGTGCAAACTACGACGTTACGCTTAACGAAAAGGTGGTTTATTCGCCACCGCGGTTGTTTATGGATTTTAGCTTTGCCGATAAGGCGTTGCAAAATTGCGTGGAGCAAACGATAACCGATCAGCACATTACCAAGCCCGAACAGCTTACCCGGCTGATTTGTACTAATGGAGAGATCAAAAACGTCAAGGGTATCGAATTATTCACCGAGCTGCGGCAGCTAAATCTAAGCAATAATTTGCTGCAAAATATCGACACGCTGGCACGCCTACCGGTGCTACAAAATCTGGCCCTGACCGCCAATAAAGTAAAAACGGTGCTGCCGTTAGTGGACAGCGCCGCATTGCTGAAATTAGATGTACGGAACAATGCCATGCTGAATTGCTTAACGGCGATTGAATTAATGAATCAGCTGCCAGCCTTGCAGGTGCAGATGCCGGCACACTGTGATGGAAAACTTAAGTGAATTTCAGCCCCAGGCCGGAATCGCGCCTATGTACCACTTGCATGCTGAAGGGGCGTTCATTAACAGGCCCACTCAAACGTTTGATCATGACCTGCACAACCGAACCGATTGGCGGTCCGAATTGATAGCCGGTATCGACGAATACGCCCCCGTCAGACATATCAATGACACGCGCCTTTAGCTCGCCTAGCGCCGGGTGGCGCAGAATCACGGTCGCCTGTATCGGTTTACGTGCGTGACGGCGCCGCTCGAGTGCTACGCGTTGGTAAATAGCCGACATGAAAATCCCCTGCTGTTTGTTTGAGTTTAGGTGACATCGGCTAGTTCGAGAGAGGTAATCGACCAGCGGGCGGGAGTTGAGGTGAATCAAAAATATACAAACAATCTGTCAACCCCTGCCCCCTTTCCTTGCAGGCGTTGGAACCCGTGCCGTGCCTTTTGGTGAGCATCTGCTCAATGCCATTTTGACACCAGGCCGAGACCCATGAACGGCCATGGTTCTCCGTGTTCGACCATTGAGCAGATTAATTGTCAACCAATTAGATAGAGGTCGGTGTAAATCGGCCGAATGTAAACTATGACTATATGCTAACAATTTTAGTCAGCTTGTGTTGACGTCGCATTTTCAGATTTATCGCAGGTACAATCTATCAATGGCATTTACTCGCGGAAGGAAAACGCCCCGCAAGAACTATTTGTGAAGCTGCCGCTATGCCGTTCGGAGGCAAAGTTGAATTGTGAGGTACGCTGTCAAAGACAATGTCTGACAAAGAGCCGCAGCGGTACAGCTGGCTCTACTTCGCAGCTGCCGACTAACGTGGGCGGCAGTAGTGCGGTTCAGGGTATTTTTGTTTGACAACGTCATGCTATTTTTTCACTCTGTTCAGTCCGGTCTCGACGCCTAATTAAGCGCCATTCATCACATAGATAATTTCATGAACGCATTACAACTTAGAGATATATATAAAAGCTACGGCAAGCTAGAGGCGATAGCAGGCCTGGATATGACCGTTGAAGAGGGCCAGGTTTACGGTTTTCTGGGGCGCAACGGCGCGGGCAAATCAACAGCCCTGCGAATCATCATCGGCGTCACGCGGGCGAATTCAGGCGCGGTGTCGATATTCGGCGATACTGTGCGTAGTCACGACCCTGTACCGCGGCGATTGATCGGCTATGTTGCGCAAGAGCAGCATTTCTATGAGTGGATGACGGCCAACAGTATGGGAAAATTCGTAGCCGCATTTTACCCAACCTGGGATGACGAGGAGTACCAGCGAATTTTGCGCCTGCTGGACGTGCCAGTCGGCCGCAAGATACAAAATTTTTCGGGAGGCATGCGCGCCAAGCTTGCGCTATCACTCGCATTAGCACACCACCCGCGGCTGCTGTTGCTGGACGAACCTACCGCGGGCATGGACGCGGTTGCGCGCCGCGAATTCATCGATATTGTGCGTGATCATACCGTTCGCGCCCACAGAACTACGGTGTTCTCCTCGCACGTTATTGCTGAAATTGAGCGCGCCGCCGACACCGTTGGCATCATCAATCAAGGCGCCATGTGCTATGAGGGCTCGCTGCAGACTTTGCGAAACTCGGTTCGACGGTATGTGACGGAACGCACAGAGGCTACCGACCTCGACTTGCCGTTTGCTATGTCGGCCAGCGATGCAAGCATATTACAAGATCGCCTCGGCACCGCCCAGCGCTCGGTCAGCGTGCGATTTCATGGGGGCGATATTCCCGCCAATGGCGATGCAATGATCGGATCCTGGTGCGTTGAACAACCCTCTCTGGAAGATATTTTTGTCGATATGGTCAGCGAAGCGGTTCACTTGTGATCAAGACATTGCGTGGCTTGGTCAGCAAAGAGCTGCAACAGCATCGCGCCCATTTTTTTTGGATAGTGTTGATCTCAGCGCTACTCACGTGGCTTGTCGGCCACTTCATGAGCCTCAGCGGCCAGGTGTTAAGCCACCTGGAACTGACAGCTATTTTTGCCTGGCCGCTGCTGGCTTTTATTGCCTTGGCCATCGGCTACCTGCTAGTGACCCAGGAGTATTACAGTAGAACCCAACGCTTTATCGAAGCCCTGCCAATCCGGCGAGGGTATATGGTAAGCGTGAAGTACAGCATTGGATTGCTGGCGGTCGGGCTGATTGCGTTCTGCGTGTGGGGCTACTCGACTAACGTCGCCAGTGCGCATGAACCCATTGGACTTCGTTTTGCAACCATCATGGCCGCCCGACTGGCGGCCTACGTTTTCGCATTGTGGAGCTGCGTATTCGCGTTTTCGCTGTTGGGGCGCTGGCGAATACCGCTTGTTGGCGCCGCCATCATGATGGTTGTCTTTATCAATTCACAAACTTCGTTGGAACTCAGTCGCCTCGGGCCGTTTGCCCTTATTGATCGCGAACTTTTCTCGGCTGAGCGGCAACGGTTTCCACGGGCCGAGATTGCAGCGTCGGTCATGCTTGGCGTATTGGCGCTGTCATTTGCAATGCTACTCGCACGCACGCGGGACGGTTCCTACGTGGAAAGTCTTGCCGTACCGATGTCGACGCGCGACAGGAGTTTCCTGTTTGTGATTATCGTTGCAGGCATCGGCCTGATCATTTGGTTTGATCCCGCTACGGACGAACAGGATTTCGCTTTTACTGATTCGCACGTCATCGTGCGCGGCAATTTGGAAGTCGCTTATCTGGAGCCGCAATTCGAGCAGGATGCCATCGCCCTGGCCGATTATTTGGCCAAACCACTGGCGTCACTTGAGGCGTTGATACCACTCGGCGGCGAAGCGTTTAAAACGCGAATTTCGTTATCCCCTGTCGCCAAGCCGTGGCACTTTGAGTTGCAGTTAAGCAGCCGGCAGCAGGGTATTCGGGTAGACGTAAACTTCGAACGGGTGCCAGCGTGGAACCGCGCTGACTTCGGCGTGCACCTTATACACGAATTGCTGGCGACGGCGTCATCCAATCGGTTGCTGTTGGAGCCGGCGCATTGGTTGCTCGACGGCTTTGCGGTCTGGTGGATGGAACACGGCAAGCAGGCTGCGCCGCCGCTTGAAGCACCGGCAACTGACTTTTTTATGCTCGCCATGCATGCCGCGGAAATCAAAACTATCGACGCGACAATGCTCAGGCAGTGGGACACGAGCGCTGACCGGCTGGGCGATACTCTGGGCCTCGCTTTAGCCTATTCGGGCTGGCGCGTGCTGGAAGAGATCGCCGGACGGGAAACCGCATTGCGGCTTGCCAAGGCGGAATTTCAACGTCCGTTTTATGGCGACCTGCGCGATTGGTGGTTGGATTGGCGGCGTCCTTTTCCGCGTCGGTTCGAGTCGGCAACTGGCTTGTCCTGGTCGGTGTTCGTTTCACGCTGGGCAGCACGGATCGAACAAGTCGCCAGCCGCACGCAAAATGCAAGCGTGCTTGCCAAGTTACCGCGCGTGGAGTTTTCGGTCACCGGCGCAGTGGACGGCAGCAACCAACGCGTGCTGAACTTCGGTCTTGAGTTAGCAGAAGCTTTGCCTACGGCGATGAGCTGTGTCGCATTGCACCGCAAGCTACCGACGTACAATATTTCCGTGGCGCGAGGGTCGCTGCGAGAAAGTGAGTTCAGCTGGCCCGCCGGGCAGACGCGAATGGAATACAACGTGACCGGCGAATATGGCAGCGATAACCGTATTTACGCCGCGGTTGAGTGCCACCTGATGCCTTTCAATGTGCCCGTGCGGTTTGGCGTCGCGCAATTGATCATGCCATGAACAGCACACAATTTTTCGCCATCTTCCGCAAGGAGATGCACCACCTCGCACCGTTGATGCTGGCGCTGGTCGTGCTCGAATTACTTGGCTGGGTGATTGTTTTAACTGAGGGTACGCCTGATACAACGCCGTGGTCAGAGCTGTCAGGAATACTCACGGTAGATATTGCGGAGGGTGCCGGCGCTGCCTATTTCATTATAGGCCTGGTCGCCGCTTACATGCTGTTTCCGCATGAACGTGAAAATGCGACCCTGAATTTTTTGTGGTGTCTGCCCGTTAGGCGCTGGAAACTTTTTTACACAAAAGTGGCTGCGGCGTTTGCCGTCTTACTGGTCATTCAACTGATCAGCCAGCTTAACGCGGCGTTCGTTCATAGCTTCAACCTTAATTCAATTAGCCAAACCCAATTTTCCTGGCGCCTGTGGTGGCTTGAATTGCTCCTTTCTGGCGGCGTATATTTTGTGGGTATCGGTGTTGGCTTGCTGGCTTCCTGGTTTCGGCTTGTCGGCGTGCTTGCGGTGGTAGCTTACTGGGTCACCGTGGGCGGCGTACAGACCGCCTACCCGGCAATGGACTATCTCAACCCGGCGTCATTATTGGTGCCGGAATACCGCGCTGCAGCGTTGCGGTTTTCAGCGCAGTCGTGGGCCTATCACCTAAGCCTTGCTGTGATTTGCACCGCGCTGGCGGGCGCGCTGTGGACGAGTTATGGCGAAGCTGGGTCCGGTCCACGCAAAAGCAAGCTGAATCCGCGCTGGCGTGCCGTGTTGCTGGTGATGGCTGCGTTCGTGCTAGTCGTCGCCTACCTCAGCGTTACGCTACACAACGATACAGTACGCGACGCGATGTCCTCTATCCAGGAAGAAGAAAGCCTGCAAGTGATAGAAACGGAGTTCTATCAACTATCGCACTATTCCAGCGACATTGCGCGCGCCCAATTACTGCAACGCGAAGCCGACGACCTTTCAAGAAAAGTGCAGTCTTTGCTGGGCATAACTTTGCGCAGTAAAATTGTTGCCGACCTGACCGACACCAGCGATCAGCATTTGGGAATTGCCGGCTGGAAGAAATTGCGTATTCGCCGCAGCGCGCTGTACGACGCCGATGAGCGGTCGCATGTGTTCGTACACGAAACGGCACACGTACTGGTCGGCCTGGGCTCTGACCGGCGCATCAAAGACCACATAGAGGAGACCAACTTCTTCAGCGAAGGGCTGGCGGAGTGGGCTGCTTACGAAGTGCTCGACCTGGATGAACAACGTCATGCGCTGCGGCTATTGGCCGCTACCGCATGGCAACGGTTAGACTTGCAGTTTGACGACTTGATGCATGCTTCAACATTTCGTGAGCGCTACGACGAGAACCTGATCTATGCCGTCGGCGAAGCATGGGTAACTTCACTCGCACAAGTGTGTGGCAAGCAAGCACCGGGCGCCGTGGTTCGCGCGATGGCGGCGTTGGGCGCGTCTAAACGACAGGGAAGAGAATTCTGGCAAGCCACGCTGCGTAAAGCGAACTGCAGTTTCTCCGCAGTCAATGCGCGTTTCGCCCGACTAATGAAGGAGAACAGCACGCAGACCAACAGCGTGCCGGTCGTGCGCGGTGGTGTTGAACGAGCAGACGGAAAGATAAAAGTTACCCTGCAACTTGACGGCGCTGCTGCCGAGACCCGTTACACAGTGATTGTTCGAATACGCGATAGCTCGCAGGTTGCGCAAGGCAGAGCTTATTCGCGCCAAACGGCAATGCATATCGGTGAAACCAAGAAAATCACCCTCCCCGGCCCGGCAGCACCTGATAAAATATTTCAATACCAGCTCGGTGTTGTGTTTATCGACGGTCAACGACCATACTTTGGCCGCTGGATCGATGCCAGCTAGCTGGCGACTTCGACCAAAACGAATACAAGCAAGATCCTAGAAACCGCAGTTGGATCACGAAAGTATGCACAAGCTCTTAATGCACCTG
>CAZJDL010000144.1:0-7142 GCA_964544755.1 uncultured Pseudomonadales bacterium
CCAGCCCCTGCTGCCGGTTGAAAATACTGATATTGCCAGTGGTGCCGGCTGTTAGGCCCGAGCTGCCCAGTTTTTTACAGTATTCAGCGACGTCGGTACGTTCATTTTTCAGGAGCATGAGGGGGTTATTTTCCGAGTGAGCCAACCACGATGATATAGGATAACACGCTAGTTGCGCTCTATTGCTGCCAGCGACACTGCCCGTGCCTCGAGTTATCCGTTACTATGCCAAAAAATACTTGATAGTAGCCTCATATGGCAATGCGGCCTTTATTTACAGTAGACGCTAACGTCCGCCCCGAATGGATAGACTTCAACGGCCATATGAATATGGGCTTTTATGCGGTCGCCTTCGATTATATCGGCACCGATCGCTATTTTGGCCACCTCGGGCTGGCGCAAGACCATTGCAGAAACGAACATAAATCTACTTTCACCCTGGGCATGAACATCGATTATCTGCAGGAGGTGTTCGAAGGCGACCGGTTACGTTTTACCACCCAGCTGATGGACTACGATCACAAGCGCCTGCACTACTTCCACTGTATGTATAACCTTGACAAGGGCTATCTTGCGGCAGTTAATGAATGCCTGACCATGTACATTGATATGCGAACGCGGCGCAGTACGGCGTTTTCAGACGGGCAACTGGCGCGCTTTGCACAACAGCTGGCGCAAGATTCGTTGCACGGTGTACCCGAAGGATTCGGTAGGAAACTGGGAATACGACGTTGACCGGATTGAGCAAAGGAGACTGGCGATGCAAACCCACCAACCGTCATTTACCGTAGGCATAGAGGAAGAGTACTTGCTGGTCGATCGCGAAACCCGCGAACTGGTTAGTGAGCCGCCAACGTCTATTATGCAAGAGTGTGCCGCCGTGTGCGGCGACCAGGTGAGTCCTGAATTCTATCGTTCGCAACTCGAGGTCGGCACCAGGGTGTGTCATACAGCGGGTGAAGCGCGCAGCCACCTCGCCGACTTGCGACAATCCGTATCCAGCGTTGTCGCACAGCATGGCATGGCAATCATTGCCGCTTCTTCGCATCCTTTCTCGGCATGGTTGGAGCAAAAACACACGCCTACCGAGCGTTATATGGTGCTGGCGAATGATTTGCAAGGCGCCGTGCGGCGTATGGTGGTAGGCGGCATGCACATTCATGTTGGCATTGACGACGACGAACTGCGCATCGATTTGATGAACCAGTTAAGTTATTTTCTGCCGCATTTTCTGGCGCTGAGTTGCTCATCACCGTTTTGGGAGGGGCACAACACGGGCCTGATGTCGTATCGCATGACCGTGATCGAGAACCTGCCGCGTACCGGTTTGCCGGAACGGTTTCGCAGTTATGCCGAGTACCAGCGGCATGTCGATATGCTGGTACACGCCGGATTAATCGAAGACGCAACCAAAATCTGGTGGGATCTTAGACCGAGCGCCCGCTATCCCACGCTGGAATCGCGCATCACTGATATCTGCACAAGTATCGACGACGCGGCTACCCTGGCCGCACTGACGATGTGCAGTTTGAGCATGCTGTACCGGCTACGCCGCAAAAACCAGCGCTGGCGCAATTATGCGCCCATGTTAATAAACGAGAACCGCTGGCGTGCCATGCGCTATAGCTTTGATGAGGGTCTGGTCGATTTTGGCCGCGCCGAAGTTGTGCCCATGGCCGACCTGATCGAAGAACTAATTGACGCCGTGCGCGAAGACGCGGATCGCTTAAACTGTATGGCCGAACTCGTCAACGCACGAAAAATATTGCAACGCGGTACCAGTGCGCATCGGCAGATTCAAGTTTACGATGCCGCCGTGGACGATGGTGCGAGCCACGACGCTGCATTGTGCGCCGTGGTCGATTATCTTATCGCAGAGACCTGTAACAATCTTTAGCGCTACTGTTTTCACCTCTCTATGGTCTTTGAATTTGTCCGGGCGTAGGACTACCATGGCAACGGCGATCGTTCACATCACCTTCGGAATATGCTCTGTATGAAAGCATTGGTAAAAAGTCAGGCAGCGCCCGGTTTATGGCTGGAAGATGTGCCAGAACCGGAAATCGGCATCAATGATGTGTTGATCAAAATCATGCGCACCGCGATCTGCGGTACCGACATGCATATTTATCACTGGGATGCGTGGGCGCAGAAAACCATTGCCGTACCGATGGTTGTCGGTCACGAGTTCGTTGGCGAAATCGTAGACACAGGCTCTAACGTCAATGACTTTTATCCCGGCCAGATCGTGTCTGGCGAGGGCCATGTGGTATGCGGCCGTTGCCGCAACTGCATGGCGGGCCGCCGTCATCTATGCGCGCTCACCAGCGGCATTGGCGTGAATCGCGCTGGCGCGTTCGCCGAATATTTGTCCCTGCCGATGGCCAATGTTTGGGAACATCGCAGCGGCATCGATTTGGATATTGCCGCCTTATTCGACCCACTGGGAAACGCCGTACATACCGCGTTGCAGTACGACCTGTTGGGAGAAGACGTGCTGATTACCGGCGCCGGTCCCATTGGGGCGATGGCCGCCGCAGTATGCCGCCACGCCGGTGCGCGCCATGTCGTCATTACCGACATCAATCCGCAACGACTGCAGTTGGCGGCAAAGCTGGGCGCCACTTGTACGGTAGACATACGGTCGGAAAACCTCGCCGCAGTGCAGCAAAAACTAAACATGTCCGAAGGGTTTGACGTGGGCCTGGAAATGTCGGGTAACGCAGCAGGATTGAGGGATTTACTGGCGAACATGTGCCACGGCGGCAAAGTCGCTCTACTCGGCATTCCCAGCGAGGACGTCGCTATCGACTGGAATACCGTCATTTTTAATATGCTCACCTTGAAAGGTGTTTACGGGCGCGAGATGTATGAGACCTGGTACAAGATGTCGGTGATGGTCGAATCGGGCCTGGATATCGCACCGGTCATCACGCACCGTTTTCATTACTCCGAATTTCAGCAGGGTTTCGACGTGATGTCTTCGGGCGCTGCCAGCAAAGTTATTTTAAATTGGAGTTAACGCAAATGTACGGTCGGTTTCAACAGCATTTGAGCGCCGAGCTGGCAGCGATCGACACTGCCGGCTTCCTAAAGCGCGAGCGCGAGATTACCACGCCGCAAGGTACTTACGTGCAAGTCAGCAGCGGTGACGAGGTATTAAACCTTTGCACGAACAACTACCTGGGGTTGGCGCAACATCCGCAGGTTAACGCAGCTGCCAAACGAGGCCTGGCGGAGTATGGCTTTGGCATGGCTTCGGTGCGTTTTATCTGCGGCACGCAAACGCTGCACAAACGACTGGAAGCCAAACTGAGTGAGTTTCTGGGTACCGAGGACACCATCCTCTACCCTTCCTGCTTCGATGCCAACGGCGGTTTGTTTGAAACATTACTGAGCGCCGAAGACGCGGTGATTTCGGATGATCTCAACCATGCCAGCATTATCGACGGCATTCGACTCAGCAAAGCGCAACGCTACCGCTACCGCAACAACGACATGGCCGACCTGGAAGCGCAGTTACAAGCGGCGATCACCGCCGGTGCGCGTTTTAAGCTGATTACCTCCGATGGCGTTTTCTCAATGGACGGCACCATTGCCAGACTCGACGAGATTTGTGACCTCGCGCAAAAATACGACGCCCTCGTGCATTTCGACGACTGTCACGCCACTGGCTTTATTGGCGCCCATGGCCGCGGCACGCACGAATACCGCGATTGTATGGCGCGAATCGATATCACAACAGGCACGTTGGGCAAAGCGTTGGGCGGCGCCAGTGGGGGTTACACCAGTGCGCGCAAGGAAATTGTTGAACTCCTGCGCCAACGGTCGCGGCCTTATCTGTTTTCCAACACCATTCCACCGCCCGCGGTCGCCGGCGCGCTGCAAGCTATTGAGCTGGTATCAACCTCAAGTGCGCTACGCGATACGCTACAGCAAAACACCACCTATTTCCGCCGCGGCCTGGAACAGTTGCGGTTTTCTCTGCTGCCGGGAGAACACCCTATTGTGCCGGTTATGCTCAATGACGCTTCGGCATGCGGCAGGTTTGCCGATGCCCTGCTAGAGCTGGGGGTTTATGTGGTGGCATTCTCTTACCCGGTAGTGCCGAAAGATAAACCCCGTGTACGCACGCAAATGTCGGCGGCGTTGACGCGCGACGATCTGGATTTTGCGCTGGCGGCATTTGCGAAAGCCAAAGCACAAGTGGGGGCTGATTACTTTGCATGCTGACTATAGTAGCTGCAGTGGCTGCGGCTTCTATTCTCGGACAGCCTCCTAGAGCCCGCCGCCCGCTATGATATTCTTCCAACCGAATCGAATCGCGCGCTCGCGCAGTTGAAATACCAGCGACAAGATCACCGGCAGAATTGTCAGGGTCACTACACTGGAAAACAGCAGCCCGAAGAGGACGATCGCTCCCAGACCGCGATAAAGTTCGGATCCGGCCCCGGGAAGGAGCACCAAAGGCGACAAGCCAAATACCGTCGTCAGTGCCGACATCATCACAGGGCGTAAACGCACTCTCACTGCCTCCAGTATCGCCTCTGCACTCGCCATTCCCTTAGCTTTCAGGTTGTTCACCGAACGTTCTACAATCAAAATGGGATTGTTGACGACCGTACCGATTAAAATCAAAAACCCGAGCATGGTGATAATATCGAACGGCTGATAAACGGGAGGCAGCCCGAGTAAACCCATGTTGCTGCCGACGAAATTGAATATCCACAGCCCCGCAATACCGCCGCTGATACCGATGGGCACCGTGGTCATAATAATGAGCGGGAAACCCCAGTGCGAAAAAACAGCCACTAGTAGCAGGTAGGCTATCAGTATGGCCAACGCAAAATTTCCACTCAGTGCAGCACGTGTTTTCTCCAGTTCGCTGGTGGCACCGGTAATTTCGGCCCTGATTTCTGGCGGTATCACGTTTTCGGCACGCAGCTTTGCCAGCAGGTCTGATTGCACAAAGCGCACCGCGTTTTCCAGCGCGATTGAGCGCGGCGGAATAATCTGTAAAGTAACGGTGCGTAAGGCGTCAATACGGGAAATATCAGACGCACCAACGGTTTCTTCAATACGAGCGACGGATGAAAGCGGCACGCGCTGGCCTTCGCTGGTGTACAGCATCACGTTTTTGAGATCGCCGGGTTGATTGATGACACCCTCGCTGGCGAACAGGTACATGTCGATTTTATCGTCATCGAAAAAAAACTCATCGACGAAGGCGCCATCGGAATAGGCCCGTACACTATAACCCAACTCCTCCTGGCCAATATTTAGCTCAGCGGCGCGCTCCCAATCGGGTACGATGTGGGCAATGGGTTGCGACATGTTCAGCGTGGGCGGAGGGGGGTCCGCGTTGAGTTGCGCGTCGTCGAAGAGCTCCCCGGCGCGGCCAAATACTGCGAGCGCCGTTGCATATAGCTGCTCCAGATTGCGGCCGGTAAGTTCTATATTGATGCTACGGGTGCCCCCTCGATTGTCGGAGAAAATAGAGCCTCGTACGACGAAAGAGCGCATCCCCGGAATGGCCTGAAAACGCTCGGTCGCGACATCAATCAGTGCCGGAGTATATTTGGAAGATACTGGCTCGGTGATAAAAGTCATCGACCCGGCGCGCAGGATGGCAAATTGGTCATGCAGCGGCGGCACGGCAACATCACCCAAAGTAAAGGCTTTTGCAGAGGCCCCCACCTGCGCCGAAAACTCGGGATCAACCGCTTGCCAAATACTCAGCATGGTTTCAATATTATATCCCGGCGGCGCAAGCATGCGGCCAAATATCTTAGACTCCTCCCCTTCGGGCAGATATTCGGCCGCCGGTATCATTAACAACAAAATCGCAAGCGTAACAACGACGGTGATTGCCAGAGTGCAAATTTTCCTGCCAGTACGCTGCAACAACCAGGTCGTTGTTCGCAGTATGCGGGTCGCCATGTTTTCGCCGAAACGGGTCGATCGGTGTAATAAACGGCCAAATACGCTGTTATCACTACCCACTTCGCTGAGGTTAAGGAGGCGGCTGCTGGCCGCCGGAATAAGCGTAATCGCAATCAGCATAGACATCAGGATAGAGGCGGCAATCGCCACCGCGATATCGGAATAGAGCTGGCCAGCCTCCACCTGCAAAAATATCACCGGCAGAAACACCATCACAGTAGTGAGCGTAGAGGCCAGAATAGCTGGCCATACTTCCTGAATGCCTTCCAGCGCGGCGTTAAAGCGACTTTTCCCCATGTTAAGGTGGCGTGAGATATTTTCCAGGGCCACAATGGAATTGTCGAGTGTCATGCCGATGGCAAACGCTACCCCCGCCAGGGATATGACGTTAATGCTGCGACCCGCCACCGAGAGACCTAGAAAGGCCGCAAGTATACAGACTGGAATACCCAGCGCGCCGATCAAGGTCGCGGAAACCGAGCGCAAAAACAACAACAGCACGCCGCTGGCGAGGACTCCACCGATACATAGATTCTTGACTACCGTACGCACCGATTGCTCGACATAGCGCGCGTCTTCGCTACGCAGCTGCATGCGCAAGCCACGCGCTTTCAGTAAACTTTCATTCAAGTCTGCTACCGCGGCAACAACATTGCGTTTGACCTCGATAACATTGGAGCCTGCCCGCTTGCTGATGGCCATCACAAGGTTGGGGTGACCCCTCGCCAGCGCGTAGGAACGAATCTCCTCATTGGCCATTTCCGCTAGCCCTACATCTTTAAGACGGATAAAGGCGCCATCGCGCTCGGCGATGATTAAATCGTTGAGTTGCTCCAGGTTCTGAAATCGGCCCAACGTACGCAACAGGAAACGCCGCTTACCGAAATCCATATCGCCAGCCGACACGTCACGGTTACGGGTGCGGATGGCATTGCGCACATTAATGACGCTCAGGCCCCTTGCGGATAGTGCCGCCGGATCCAGGCGAATATGAACTTGACGCCTGGCTCCGCCAAAAGTGCGAACGGCGGAGACACCGGCTACACGCTCCAGCCGGTTTTGAACATTGTCTTCGACCCAGTCTGTTTCGTTTTGTATACTGCGGCCGCTGTTGTCAACCACGCTCACACCGAAATACATAAATGCATTACTGGAAAACGAATCTGCGGTTACGCGCGGCTCATCCACATTTTCCGGGT
>CAZJDL010000145.1:0-1507 GCA_964544755.1 uncultured Pseudomonadales bacterium
TGATCGCCTGCTTATGCCAAGCGACGACTTCCGAACAAATGTTTTCCATATGCATTTCGCCATCCCAAGTGCCGTCGGATGATCTGTTGTAGTAACAAAGTTTGGCGTGCTGTCCAGCGCTGCTGAAGCGGAATTTTTGAAATCCGGCACCGTCATTCGAACGTTGAACGATCATTGCCGCGCCCGCATCGCCCAATGTCAGCGCGCCAATCACGAGCCTTAAATCATCTTTCGTGTATGAGTTCTCTTGCAAGGATCGTAATACATCCTTGGCGGCTTTTGATCCGACTTCGCCAGTACAAACCAGGCAGGTTTCGGCACCGCCGGTGCCGATGAAAGCGTCGGCTATCGCCAGCCCGTTCATAAATCCATGGCAGGCATTGGTGACATCGAAACAGGCAGCGTTGTACGCTCCAATTTCGGTCTGCACCCGGTGTGCTGTTGCGGGTTCCTGCCAGTCACGCTCAATACCGCAATATATGACGTAGTCAATATCTGCAGGGTTGAGGTCACTGCGCTGCAGTGCGTCTATTGACGCTTCGATGGCGAGCGTCGACGGGGTGGTGTCGTCCGACGCATGGCGGCACTCATCGATACCGACCAGTGCCGACAGGTAGCGGGGCCGGATGCCGAAGCGCCGTTCGGAATCAAACTCCTCCATTAAGTCCGATGATTTGACCCGCTGTGGGGGTAGATAGTGGCCCATGCTGACTATTTTGGTTGAACCATTCTGTTCCATTTTTACTCTCCAGTATCGATTGAGGTGGAGAGGCGATCCTATTCCCATGTTGCAAATAAAACCATCAACCTGTGTGCAGGCCCTGCATATACGGGGGTTCTCATTTTTGATACACCTGAATTCTACGCTCAATCAAAAATAAACACTTGACGGCGGCGAAGCGGTTACTAAAAATCAAGCCGTGAATGCAGATTTGCGGATTGGTTTACCGCGACGGCAATCACTGGTTTCACCGATCATAAAACGAACGATTATGCATGATTCGATCGAGCAGCAGAAACACGCAAAAAAGACCGAGTACCTGTATGCGCAAGCACCCAATGTGGCGGCGGGTAACATCATCGCGGCTGGTTTACTGGTGGTTATTTATTGGGCGCAGCTAAGTCACGGCGTACTTGTTGCCTGGCTGCTAACCGTGCTTGCGGTACTAGCGCACCGTTTTTATGCCTCTTGCGCGTTTGCTCGCAGGGACCGCTACGCAAACATTGACGCGTGGTACCAAATCTACGCTAACAGTGTCTTGGTTAACGGCTGCCTTTGGGGGGCAATGGGTACTCTCATCGCGTACCAGAGTCCTTCACAACAACTTCCGTATTTGCTGATGATAGTGGGCGCTCTCGTTGCGTGCGCCAGCATTTCAAATAATGCGCTTTTTTCGATGTACAATAGATTCGCTACACCGGCCATGGTGCCGCTAGGAATCTATCTGCTAACTCAATTTTCAAGCGACAAGTTCATGATGGGACTTCTCTTGTTATGCTGGTTTGC
>CAZJDL010000145.1:1607-7053 GCA_964544755.1 uncultured Pseudomonadales bacterium
CCAGGACGTCATGAACCGATGCGACCATCATTGAAGTTTCGCTGGGACATCGACCAACACTATTAAGCACGTAAGGAGATTAGAATCATGAAACTGAGCAAACAAATACTTGGTATTGGAGCGCTGACTTGTTTGATGGCCGGATTGAGTGGCCCCGCCGCGGCCATCGTCTACACATCAAGCAATGAAGTCGACGGTAATCGCGTTATTGCGTTCGATGCCGACGAACGTTCTGGTCAACTGGTTGAAATTGGATCGTTCGAAACGCGCGGCACGGGCACTGGCGCGCCCATCGGCAATCAGGCGGCATTGGCAACCGACGCCAGCGACCGCTGGATGTTCGTGACTAACGCCGGCGACGGTTCCGTGACGAGTTTCAGGTTGCAACCCGAAGGCCTGGAATTCGTCAACAGGGTCAATTCCAGAGGCCATTCGGCGATCAGCGTCGCCGTGTTTGGCACGCTGGTGTATGTTCTTAACGAAGGCAGCGGGGATCCCAATGATCGCGCACTTCTCCGGTATGACAACATCAGTGGCTTTCGATTTAATGGCACAGGCCAGTTAGTGTTCATGAGGGGCTCGACACGGTTTCTTGACCGCACGCAGCTCACATCGCCGGCGCAGATTGGTTTTAATAAATCGGGAACCGTGCTGCTCATCACCGAGAAGGCAACCAATATGCTCACAACCTATGTTGTGGACGAGGATGGAATGGCGGCCCGCCGCCCACTGAAACGACCGTCTGCAGTACCGACTCCCTTTGGCTTCGAGTTCGGTGATCGTGACTATGTGTTCATCACGGAAGCTAACGGTGGCGCCCGTGGCGTGACGGCATCTTATCGAGTGGATCGCTCGACGGGTGCAGTGTCTTCATTGGTCGATCGTATCAACCAGGGTAACGCCACCTGTTGGACGGCACTCTCCAGCGATGAAACGCTAGGCTACTCCGTCAACACGGGTAGTGGTTCGATATCGCCATTCCAGATCAATTTTGATGGCACGCTGGAACCGTTTTTCAGCCGCAACCCTGATCGTGAAATTGCGACCGGCGATGCACCACGCGACGCGGTGTTGACTCAAAATAACCAGTTCCTGTATGTACTCAACAATGGCTCTGGTGAGATAGACGGCTTTCGTGTGCGCAGGAACGGCTCAATAAACGACCGGGGAATTCGTCCGGTAAGTGTACCTGGTAGTGTCACGGGAATCATTGCTCGTTAGATTGCCAACCTGACAAAAAATGGCTGCTCGCCGTCTGGTTTAAAACGCCAGACGGCGATGTTATGCACTTACCACTCTAGTGCTTCGATCGGATCAAGCATTGTCTTCCACACCATTCCCACTACCAAATACTCAATCGCTTGTCGGGCTGCAGATACATGCCATCTTTTTCTTTCAAATTGTAGGCTTCGTAAAACTGCGGCATATTAGGCAGCACGCCGTTAACGCGGTATTTCGACGGCGCGTGTGGATCGGTCAGTAGGCGCTTGCGCAACTCCTCCTCGCGGTATTTGCGTCGCCAAACCTGCGCCCAACCCATAAAAAAGCGCTGGTCGCCGCTAAAACCGTCAATATCCGGCGGCTTGAGACCGTCGAGCGACAGCTTGTAGGCGCGATGCGCCATCGTCAGTCCCGCCAGGTCGGCAATATTTTCGCCTAGCGTCAACTCTCCCTTAACGTGTGCTTTGTCGAGTGGCATGTAAGCGTCGTATTGGGCAATCAGGCCTTGCGCGCGCTTTTTAAACTCTTCCTTGTCGGACGCTGTCCACCAGTCACGCAGATTACCCACGCCGTCAGATTTGCTGCCCTGGTCGTCGAAACCATGGCTAAACTCGTGCCCGATGACGGCCACAATCGCACCGTAGTTGACCGCGTCATCAGCATCCACATTGAAAAATGGTGGTTGCAGTATGGCCGCCGGGAATACCACTTCGTTCATACTCGGGTTGTAATAGGCGTTCACTGTTTGCGGAGTCATAAACCACTCGTCGCGATCGACCGGCTTACCAAGCTTGCCGACCATGCGCCGATGTTCCAGCGCCTTCGAACGCACTACGTTACCAACAAGGTCATGTTCGTCAACCGGCAATGTTGAATAGTTTTTCCACGTGTTCGGGTAGCCTATCTTGAGCGTAAATAACGCGAGCTTGTCGTGCGCTTCTTTCTTTGTCTTCGCACTCATCCAGGCTAGCCGGTCGATCGAGATTGCAAATGCTTTGCTCAGATTGGCGACCAGCTGGTCCATGCGCGCCTTGGCTTCAGGGCTAAAATGCCTCTCTACGTAGATCTTGCCAACCGCGTCACCCAACGCGGCGTTAACAGCTTGCACACCACGCTTCCAGCGCGGCTGGTTCTGTTCGGTGCCACTCAGCGTTTTGCCATGAAATTCAAAATGGGCTGCAACAAACTCGGCGTTCAAATACGGAGCGTACCCATCCAGCAAATGGAATTTAAAGTAAGCTTGCCATTCGCTTGCCGGCACATCGCGCAGCGCCACGACCACCGCCTGCACATAGCTCGGTTGACTGATAATGATTCTCTTGCTGTCGGCCACGCCTGCCGCCGCTAGAAAGCGCCGCCAGGCAAAATCAGGCATGTATTTTTCGACGTTCTCAATGGTGAACTTGTTATATTTCTTTACACGATCGCGATTCTCGATATTCGTCCAGCTCGCTTCGGCAAAACGTGTCTCTAACGCTACTACGCTGGCTGCCTTGGCGTTGACCTCCGCCTCACCCGCGAGTTCGAGCAGGGTTGCGATATACTCCACATACTTGGCCCGAACGCTTTTAAAACGCTCACTCTCTTCGAGATAATAATCACGGTCTGGCAGACCGAGACCGTTTTGGGCGAGGTAACCGATGTATTCGGTAGAATGCCGCGCATCTTGATTGATGTAATAGGCGATGGGTTTACCCACGCCAATCTGCTGGTTGGCTCCCATATAGCTGACCAGATCCCTTCGCGAACGCAGCGCTTGTATGGCTTTGAGTTTGTCCTGCAGCGGTTGCAGACCCAGTTGCTCAGCGCGCTTAACGTTCATAAAGCTGGCGTAAAACCTGCCGATTTTCGCAAACTCCGGGCTCTGTTGCGGGGCTTTTGCCTGCGCGTTGCCGGCAGCTTTAGCCACTCGATCGCCGATGTCCATATACGCTTGCGCGGCTTCTTCAATAATTGCCCGCTGGTCTGCCTCGGCTTTGTCGGCTAATTCGACAAATGCACCGTAGCTGGATTTGTCGGCCGGAATCTTTGTGTTTTGTAACCACGTGCCGTTGACGTACTGGTAGAAGTTATCTTGCGGCCGTACCGATGTATCGAAGTTGTCAGTGTCTACGCCCAGCCGGGGCGACGCTTTACTCATAGACGCGGGCTTCGCTGTTGCGCCCTGTTCGGTTTGCTCTAGCTGACTGAGCGTATTGTGATTGGCCTGCACCATGGATGCCTGGGTCGCAGCGGCAAGCACCACCAGCAGCAGCAGCGGTATAGAAAGCATTTTCATCTGTGTTTCCTTTACAAGAGAGTCTAAACCCGCCGGCAGTTTGTTTAAAAACTGCTCGGCACGCTTTTTATACTACGTGTAGTAAACAAGCGCCAATATTCTGCCATACTTTGACCTGTTTTCCTCACAGCTCATGAATAATTGCTGTTGAATGGCAGGTAGGGTGCGCAGTATGTCCGACAGACGGTCGTATGATGAACGTCTTGTCGGCGACCACTTTCAGGGGGATAAGGCATACAAACGCCCTTGGTCTCCAGGTCTACTGTTGCCGCTGGACCCAATGTGTGTCATGTCAAGACTTGATCCCTCGTTCCCATGAAAGAAATAGAATTAGCCTCTGGTGCGGGTGATTTTGGTGATAATATGATTAGCGTTGGTAATGATTATGAGTATAAGCGGAATTAACGCCCCTTTTGCGCCCAATCTATTATAAACAACGGGCCGCTGGCAATCGCTTATCGCGGTTGAGGCGGCCGCCGGGCGCTATGTCGATGAGTAGAAACACGTAGAGGAACGAGCACATAATCAGGCGTAGAAGGAATACAGCGCCATATTTCAGACCGGTTCATCACTACCCTCGGACGACCAGGACTGGGCCCTAACAATACGCGTAATCATTGTACCCATCATGGTGGTGTCAATCGCGATATTCGACAGGATCAAAACAGCAGTGCCAGCCTTTACATCGACTGAAACATAGGAAGCATAACCACCGACCAGACCATTGTGCCAAACGACCGATTTGTTACCGAGAAAACGCTCGATAAATCCTGGCTGCATCCATCCGACACCGGTACTACCGCCCCGCTGTTTCTTGTGCATTTTTCTCAAAACCGGGTACAGACTTGCATTATCATCAACATTCGCTCGCAGGAAAATCATCATGTCTGCAGCGGAGGTATTGAATCCACCCGCACCCCCGAGGCTTTTAAACGTCCAAACTTTAGCAAGCTTCCCCTTTGCAGTATGACCCTGCGCTAGCATCTCCTGCATCTCCTTTGTCAGATCGATTGCAGTAGCTTCCATATCGAGCGGGTTGAACAATTTTTCTGCGGCCAGAGAATCCAGATCTTTACCCGTTACCAACTCCAGCACATGCCCAAGCAGCCCCATGCCATAGTTTGTATAAACAAATTTGCCTGGTGATTTTTTTCCCTCCGAGTGTTTCAGATATCCAAGTATATCTTTAGAATCCAGGTGACTATAAGGATCTACCATCATTGATTTTTCTCCTGCCAGGCTGATCACCTTATCGATAAGCACTTTTGGAACTCGGGGAAAACCAGAAGTATGTGTCGCAAGCTGATGCAGTGTAACCAATGCCGCATCCGGTGAAAGCTCTACTGAGTCGCCAATCAGCTCCCCCAGCGATGCTTCCATTTCAACAACGCCCTCATCACTTAGAATCTGCAGTAACGCGGAAGTTATCAACTTGCTTACCGAGGCCAGTTGAAAAACGGTAGATTCATCAGGCGTAGAAGTATCCGTACCACTAACAGAGCCATAGCCCTTGATCAGTGTTCGACCATTTTTGTAAACACCGACAACCAGACCATGTGCCGGCATTGTTTTCGACACTTTGCTGACCTCAGCATCGATAGACGCTACAAGATTTTTGCCATCTGCCACATTGTCCAGTTGATAGCGCAGATACGCTGCGACCAGTGTGGCGACAAACAGGACTGAGGCAATCAGGATAAGCAGGAATGGCACTTAGTTACTCAAGTTTCGGAGTTAAAATATAGCAAAAACCCTCACCTAAACTGTTGAATATAAAACAAAGAGGGCCCCTCGGGTGGTAAAATGTTTGTGTCTTAAGCCAAACAACAATACCCCCCGGAGGCCCCAATGAAGAATGACACAAACCCCGCCAATCTGCCACCCCTAGTAGTCTTGTCCAACATGAAATGAGCCTGAAGCGGGAGGTAAGTGTTTCCAATATAAGAT
>CAZJDL010000146.1:0-7032 GCA_964544755.1 uncultured Pseudomonadales bacterium
ACCTGAAACCCTGATGAATGCTGGCTTGGTCATCCGAGCGGGAATTGCTGAGTACATAGCTGTTTTTTGCCAAACAGTCGTCCGTATATTGATTACCTTGTCCACAAATTTAGCGATCCCTGTTACCTCAAGTACAGCATTGCCAGCATTAACGTCACGGTATTTTTTTTCGGCCTCAGAGATTTTCTCCCGTGTGGGAACGGTATGAACCGAGACATACTCTTTGATTTCCCCATTCTCATAAAAGGGTGAAAAATTCGCGTTAACCCAGTAATGGTCGCTATTCTTAGAGCGATATTTCACTATTGCCGACCATGGTTGCGTTTTCTGAAAGTCATGTTGCATCCAGGCAAACGTACTGGCCGGCATATCCGGGTGAAGTACTGTAGTAAAACTGTTGCCGACTAATTCTTTGCGGCTATAGCCACTGATGTCAACAAAGGTTTTGTTAACATAAGTAATCAGCCCTTCAAGGTCAGTTTTGGCTATTATCATTGACCCTTCTTTAAAGAAACGCTCTTTGCTAGTTCTATTATCTTTCATCTTTCATTTTTTCTCAACATTGTAAGGCCGTCATTTAAATCTTATGCATTACCCTGCCAGGTTGGCTTAGCAAAACAACTATTACTTGAAGTATAGACAATAGTTGAAGTATGAATAAGCAATTTCCCCTGATCAAAAAGCGCATCCAAACCCGGATAAGAAAAAGGTAAAAGGAGAGCCAAACAAGGTGGCATAAATTTACACTTTTGGCGCCAACTCGCCTTGACAAACGCATGAGTTGATGGAATTCTTACTTCCCCGCTTGCAGCACGTTCATGGATGAACAATGAACAATAAGCCGGAAGAGCTTGTAGAAAATATTTCACAATTGACATCGTTTTCCGATGTTGCCTTTCGAATCAATGAGGTCCTGGCAGACGAAAAAAGCAGCGTAGCCGACATCGGCGCGCTGATTGAGCCAGACCCGGCCCTCAGCGCGGCCTTGTTGCGCATCGCGAACAGCGCCTTGTATGCCCGCCGCGGCTCTGTTGACAGTATCGGCCAGGCAATCGCTATCGTTGGCACGCGCAGTGTCCGCGATCTTGCGTTTGGAATTTGCGCGACCGAAGCGTTCAAGGGCATCCCAAACGAATTGATCAGCGCCGAAGATTTTTGGAAGCATAGCCTGTATTGCGCTGTCGCGGCGCAACACCTGGCTCAGTCCGCCAAAGTCTGCGCTGGTCAATCGCTGTTCACGGCAGGGCTGCTACACGACATCGGCCAGCTCGTTATGTTTAACCAGTGCCCGCAGTTGTCTCAGCGTGCGCTGCAATTATCGCTGGCAAAGGATGATGGTTTGTCGCCATACTTGTCGGAGCGTGACGTGTTCGGGTTTGATCATACGGACGTCGGCTCGGCGCTTGCGCGCCAGTGGCAATTTCCAGATAGCTTGCGCGAGTGCATCGAATTGCACCATGTGCCACTCGCTCACGGCAGCTGTTCAGAGGCTGCGCTAGTCCTTCATATCGCTAACAGCGTTGCGGTACTGGCGGAGCTGGACAGCAGCGACCTTGACGACGCGCCACCGATCGACGCGCGGGCGTTCGCACAGCTTCGACTAAGCCCCGATGTTATTGCCGAGGCCGCCGAGGCAGCTCAGAAGGGCACTGCGGATCTGTTGCTCCTGTTTGTGAACTAAAACCTCGCGCCATTCCTGGCTTACGCTCTTGCCAGCGTAGTCACCTTGGCCGCAATGGTTTGCAACGGCAATATTGTGTCGGCGCCCCCCTCCTCAATCGCCGCGTGCGGCATACCCCACACAACGCTGCTCTGCTCGTCCTGGGCGACGGTTGTTGCACCCGCGTCGCGCATTCTTCTCAATCCCAGGGCGCCGTCCCGGCCCATGCCGGTCAGTATGACGCCGATGGCATTATTACCCACGTTCCTGGCGACCGAGTCAAACAAGACATCCACCGACGGCTTGTGGCGGTTGACGGCTTCACCGTCGTGCAGGCGGCAACGGTAACGGGCGCCATCGCGCACCACTTCGAGGTGCCGGTCACCTGGCGCAATAAACGCGTGGCCGGGTAGAATTTGTTGTCCGTCGCGCGCCTCACAAACGGCCAGAGGGGAGCACTGATTCATGCGCTCGGCGAAAGAGCGGCTGAACACGGGCGGGATGTGTTGCGTGATAGCAATACCAGGGCAATCCGGGCGCATACGGATCAGCACTTCCTTGATCGCCTCGGTACCGCCGGTGGAGGCGCCAATGGCGATCACCCGGTCGGTGGTTCGGTAGTTGATACCGGAACTCGCTGCTGCGCCAGTCGTTTCCACTGCACGGTGAGGCTGATCGGCTCGGCTGGCCACGCACGCCAGTGTGTTGACACAGGCTTTGGCGGCGGTCTTCACCTTGGTGGTAATCTCGACGGCGCAATCTTCCAGCGTATGTGCCACATCCACTTTTGGCTTGCTAACGAAATCGACGGCGCCCAGGTCCAGCGCGCGCATGGTCAGATCCGCACCCTTCACGGTCAGTGTCGATACCATGACGACCGGCATGGGGCGCAAGCGCATCAAATTGCCCAGAAACGTCACGCCGTCCATCTTCGGCATTTCCACGTCCAGCGTCAGCACGTCCGGCTTGAGCTTTTTAATCTTCTCTCTGGCCACATAGGCGTCCATCGCCGTGCCGACCACCTCGATTTCAGGGTCGCTGTTCAATAGCTCAGTCAACAGTTTGCGCATTAGCGCCGAGTCGTCCACCACCAAAACACGTATCTTGCTCACGGGTAGCTCACTTCGGCATCGCGCCGACGGCACACGCCATTCCGCCTATCAATCAAACAGGTCAATCTCACCGGGTATCTCCTTAGCGCCAAGCGTACTTTCATATTGTTTCTCCCGGGCCGCCACCGTCCGATTCTGCAACGACCGCAGCCTCTTGACCATGACCTTGCCCGAGCGTGGAAAGAAGTTTACCTTGCGCGGGTACGGCCCGCCGAGGTCTTCGGCCGCAACAAGCATGCCCTCCATATCAACAAAGCTTCTGACGAAGTTAATATTACGCTGGCCAACGTTCATCGTATCCATCGCCAGAACCCTGCCGCCACCGAACAACTTCAGCTCGAGCCTGTTCCTGCGCGAACCCTGTTTCAGTATCTCGTTAATCAAGGTTTCCATCGCGGCGACACCGTAACGTGTTACCAGAGAGTCCTCGCCACCCCACTTGTCATGTGGTTTGCCGGAGTCGCCGGGCAGCATGAAGTGGTTCATTCCTCCAACGCCGGTATCCGGGTCCCGGATGCAAGCGGACACGCACGAACCGAGCACCGTCGTTATCATTTCATCGCTGCGGGTCACGTAAAATTCGCCCGGTAAAATCCGAGCCGAACACAGATCGTGCGCGCTGTCCCAGCTGCGGGCGATATCGCGGAAGGCAGGCAAGGCCTCCGGCCATTGCTGCCGGTCTGGAGCAAGCATGGACATTAATGTTTCTTCCGGTAGATCGTCTTGCCAATCAATGCAAAACGATCCGATACATTGTGCAAACTCTCGGAGTGCCCCAAAATCAGGTAGCCGTCGTCCTCTAGCATATCGGCATACCGATCCATCAGTACACGTTGCGTCGGCTTGTCGAAGTAGATGACCACGTTGCGGCAAAAAATCACGTCGAACTTGCCCCGCATCGGCCACTCGTGCATCAGGTTAAGTCGTTTAAATGTGATCAGCTCCTGCAGTTCCCCACGCACTCGCGCGATTGGGCCTCTTTCGTTCGTACCCTTTTGAAACCATCGCTGCAAGCGGGCGGCAGGGATTTTTTCGACGCTTTGCAGCGGGTAGACGCCCTCACGACTCTTCGCCAGCACATCTGAGTCCAGGTCTGTGCATAGCAGTTTCGCGTCCCAGCTGGGCAGGTTTGGCATAGCCTCCAGTAGCGTGATAGCGATGGAGTATGGTTCTTCTCCGGTAGAACACCCGGCTGACCAGATTCGCAGCCGCTTGTTGCCAGCCCCCTTGTGCGTCACAATTTCCGGGAGGATGGTGTTTGCCAGGTAGTCAAAGTGGTGGTGTTCCCGAAAAAAGGAAGTCAGGTTGGTCGTCACGGCGTTTGAAAACAGCTCCACTTCGGTCGCATCACCGGATTTCAGGAAGGTAAGATATTCCTGGAACGTGCCGATGTTGAGCGCCTTCATACGGCTGGACAAACGACGGTAGATCAACTGCCGTTTCGAGTCGCTCATACTGATGCCGGTCATCTCCTTGATGATGGCGCGGACCTCGTTGAATTCGGCGTCGGTCAGCGTGGACTGGCGCGCTGACTCTAGCGTAGCTTGCTGCGTGGCACGTTGCGCGCCAGTTGCGGCCGACTTAGGCATCCTTTCTCTCCTGGTCAAACAGAACGTGTGTATCCGATTGGGCGCTTTCGGTGGGTTTGGGAAATGGCGCATTGGCCAAACCACGCGCTGCGCCGAAGACCGTGTCGAACATCTCGCGCTCGTGCTCCATTGTGAAAGTGGCACGAGCCTGCTCAAGCAGCTCAAGCCACGGCTGCCCTGCTATTGGCTTTCTACTACGCATATACGTCGCTAGCTGCGCAAGGTTGTGTTGCACATTCGACACGCGTTGATTCAGGCGATCGGTAAACTGTAGCCGCAAAAACAGCTTGTTGACTGCATCTGTTGCCGCGTTTGAGCGTGTACTGATCGCGCCAGCGTCGAGCCCAGTGACCGTCACGCCACTCTCACCGCTGATCTCATTTGTTAGTGAATTGACCCGCGTTGCCGCGCTTACAATCGCCTGCGAAAGAGCGTCAATCTCCTGCCGTGCTTCGTCGAGAGCAGCCTGCAATTGGGCCGCGCAAAGCTCAACAAGTTGTGCATTGTCGCCGCTCGCCGAAGCCTCTGTCTCGACACTGCTGTCGTTATTACCCTGTTGCATTCTGCTACCGCCATTTAAAAGACCGGGCACATCCCGTCGTTTTCTTGTTCGGCCGGCGCTGTGCCGACCTCCAGGTAGCGATCCAGGCCAGCCAGTTCCGACGACTCTATCAAAGTACCTGCCGATCCACGCCACTCCAGTGCGCGTGACTGCGCGCGAGCCGAATTGGCAAACGCCACGAGCACCTGCAAGGCAGCGGTGTCGATCGATTCCACTTTTGTGACTTCTATTGTGATGGCGCCTTCCGCGCTGAGCACTGGCGCCAGTTGATCGATCAGCCCCGCGACATTCTCAATACCGAGTTTGGCATCCAGAATTACGGGGCCGCCCACAAGCTTGTCAGGCTTGCTCGGTAGCGCAGGCTTAGTGCTGCGAGGCTTGACGCCGGCGGCCTTTTTCGCCACTACTTTGCGGGCAGGCCGCTTGGCCTTCGCCGCTGCGGAGGCTTTCTTGCTGACGCGCTTCTTATCGGTCTTCGTCGCCTTGGTATTACTTGCGCATGGCATTGCGACCTCCTGATTCCGTCGACAAGTTGATCTCACGGGTTAAATACGGCATTTGCTAACCTCAGAACTCTTCCCAATCCTGGTCACTACCATTGGCGACGGCTTGTTGGCGCTGTGGCTTCGAGGCTGGCTTAACCCCGCTGCCAGCACTCCACGGGCGTTCGGCAGAACGGCGCTCCGTACCGCCAAAAGCTCGCCCACCAGCACCTGTCATCGCAGCTGACGTATTACCATCCACAGTAAAGAAGGTCATCATCTGGTTCAGGTCGTCGGCTTGCTCGCCAAGCGACTCACTGGCTGCCGCGGCTTGCTCAACCAGCGCGGCATTTTGCTGGGTCATTTCGTCCATCTGCATGATGGCCTTGTTTACTTCATCGATACCGGCCGATTGCTCCTGGCTTGCCGCAGAAATCTCGCCAACAATGTCGGTAACTTTCTTGACGCCGTTGACAATCTCCTCCAGCATTTCGCCAGATTCATTAACCAGCCGTGAGCCGTCGTCTACCTTGCGGCCACTGTCTTCGATCAGATCCTTGATCTCCTTCGCAGCTTTCGCGCTGCGCCCGGCGAGGTTGCGCACTTCGCTGGCCACCACCGCAAAACCGCGACCCTGATCGCCGGCTCGGGCCGCCTCAACCGACGCATTCAGCGCCAGCAGATTGGTTTGGAACGCAATCTCGTCAATCACACCGATGATGTCGGAGATCTTCTTGCTCGACGCATTGATCTCGCTCATCGCTTGCACAGCATGGCTGACTACCGTGCCACCCTTCTCGGCCTGTTCGCGGGCTGCCTGCGCCAGTTGATTGGCCTGACCCGCATTGTCGGCATTCTGCCGCACCGTGCTGGTCATCTCTTCCATGCTGGAAGCGGTTTCTTCCAGGCTGGCGGCCTGTTCCTCGGTCCGTTGGCTCAGGTTGGCATTACCCTGTGAGATTTCGTCGGCGCCGACTTTCACGGATCCGGAAGACGCCTGAATATTGCCAACGACTTCGGTCAGTTTAGCGACGGTCGTATTAGCGTCTTGCTTGAGCTGGCCAAACGTGCCTTGGTAGTCACCTTCGATTGTCTCGGTCAGATTACCCGCGGCGATGGCGCTCAACACCCGCACCGTGTCCTCAATCACTCGTTCGGCAACGCCAACCAACTGGTTGACTCCCTGCGACAGGTTCGCGACAAAACCGCTCTTGTCATCCATGGTAATGCGCTTGCTCAGATCACCCGCCAGCGCACTATCTACCACGTATTGAACTTCGCTTTCGACCGCCAGTTCCTGGGTGCGGTCGGTCCATTCCACCACCGTGCCCAAACGCTCGCCATCTGCACCGAACACCGGGTTGGCGACCACTCTTAAGGTGCGACCGCCCAGCTCAAACTCTCCCGCGTGTGTCGTTTTCAATCCCGCCAGTATACCCCTCTGATGCGCAGGGTTCTTATGGAACATGTCGATACAGCTGCCCATTAGCTTGCTGGAGTCGAAGCGGGGCAGGCCTTTACGTATGTCCGACTCTGCTTCGCGGAATAGCTGCCCTACCGCTTCGTTCATATAGACAATGTTCAAATCCGTATCGGCAATCATCACGTTGCTATTCACGCTATTTAG
>CAZJDL010000147.1:0-6953 GCA_964544755.1 uncultured Pseudomonadales bacterium
GCTAGACGCAGGCTGCTTCCTTCACCAAACTCATAGAGACGGCGAACAATTCATCCAGGTCATTGCTGTCGATGAAGTCTTGTCGCGCCCGTGACCGCGATAACTTGCCGGACGAGGTGCGCGGTAGTGTGTGCAAGGGCGCCAGCTCGACGTAACAGTCGATGCCCAGCTCGATGCGCACGGTGCCGGTCAGCCGGTCGATAAGGTCAACGCGTTTTTCCGGGTCGCATTCGCGGCATTGCGCGACCAGAACACAAGACTCTCCGCCGTTCGGGTTGGGTACGGCAAAGGCCAGTGCGTCGCCAATCCGAACCTCGGCTTGCTGTTCGGCAAGGTATTCTAGGTCTTGCGGCCAGATGTTTCTGCCGTTAATAATGATCAGATCTTTTTTACGGCCGGTGATAAAAATGCTGCCGTCGACAAAATAGCCGACATCGCCGGTATTTAACCAGGCGTCGGCCGACAACACGGCGCGTGTTTCCGCGGGCGCGTTAAAGTAGCCGGAAGTCACGCTGGGGCCGCGCAAAAAGATGGTGCCGCAGCAGCGTTCGCCCAACACATTGCCCGCATCATCACGAATTTCGACGCCATATCCTGGCAGGGCTTTGCCGCAATCCACAAATGATCGAGCACGGCTCGGGGGCGTTGCGGCGGTAACGGGAATCGCTTCGCTGTGGCTGGACAAGTGTTTGCCATCGATACAATCAGTCGAGTAACCGCTAAACACAGGGGCGAAGCTCACCGCGAGTGAACACTCGGCCATGCCGTAGCACGCGAGGAATGCCCGGCCATCGAACCCGGCAGGCGCCAAGGCTGCGGCAAAGCGGTCCAGCGTCGGTGGGCGAATCATCTCGGCGCCAATGCCGGCGATGCGCCAATGGCTCAAATCGTATTTTTTCGCCTCACCAGCGTTCAGCCGGCGGGCGCACAATTCGTAGCCAAAAGATGGGCTGAAAGAAATAGTGGCCTTGGTTTTAGTCATCAAGTTGAGCCACTGCCGTGGTCGAATTGCAAAATCGTGCGGGTCAAGATAATCGACCGATATTTGTGTTGTCAGCGGCACCAGTACCAGACCCACCAGGCCCATGTCGTGGTAAAAGGGCAGCCATGAGAGAAAACGGTCGCCGCTGACGACCTTTAAGCCGTCGCGACTAATGCCCGCGAGGTTGTTGACCACCGTTCGTTGTTCGATAACAACCCCGCGTGGAAAGCGGGTGCTGCCAGACGTATATTGTATATAAGCCACGTCATCGGGCGTGATGGTGGGCAATGGCGCATCCTGCTCCGGCAGCTGGTCAAAATGCTCTGGCGCACCTATCATGCGTAACCCCAGCCCCTCGCCAGCCTCCTGCAGAAACTGCAGGTACTCGCTCGGCGCCACCGCCGCGCTGGCTTGCTGGTTTTCCAGAAAGCCGCGCAATTGGCGCACATAGGTTTTGTGGCTGCCCAGATTAAACGATGCAGGCAATGCGACCGGGACCAAACCCGCGTACATGCTGGCAAAGAAAAAGCGCAAAAAATCGGGGCTGGTTTTCGCGATCAACGCAACGCGGTCGCCTCGCTGTAGTCCCAGGCCGCGCATTTTGCGCGCCAGCGACCGAGCTGCTATCTGCAGCTCCCGGTACGGCAGCGATGCGTATAGCTGGCCTCTGCGGGTGTAAAAATTAGCGCCCGTTTCGCCTTGCGCCGCATAATCCAGCGCCTCGGTTAAGGTTGCGAAATTCGCCGCACGAAACGGCAGTTGATGTGATTTGGGCGTCGGTATGATCTGCAAACTGATTTTCCTGAATTCAGTAACGCTCAAACCTTTAACACGAATAGCAAAAGGCACTGACGTTAGTGCGTGGCAAATGGAACGACTAAGTTAAAACGTCCCCGTGAATTATTCGGTTTCTCTCACCCGTGACAACATTGGGGGAAATCTTGATAACTCTACAACAGACGCCGTCGGCGCCACTTAAAGCTGATATTGCTCTATCATACAATCGCAGGTGCATATTATTAATAGGGCAACAGAAAAAGGCAACATTATATGTGCACTAATAACGTTTATTTACAGGCATTTGTTCGAATAGTGATCAGTTGGTCGCCATTTGATGAGCTTGCGTCGAAGCTCTTGAAGTATCTTTTAATGAAACCTTAATAAGCGTATGCAATTAAACGATTTTCCTGCTTTCCGCCGGCACCTGTGCAAGCACTGGTTTGGCATTTCGATGACGATTCATGGCTTTCGTTTTTTGCTGCAAATGAGCGGTGGAGCGCCGCGATCGCTCGCGCTATTATCGTGGCGTTTGTTAGGGTTCGTTAACCACCTGGCTCACCAGTATTCTTTCGTAACCCGATCAAATAGCAGTCTATTCCCATGCCAGACACGCAACAAGTCTACTCCTGCTCGCAACGGGCGCTAAGCCTATGAGCGCACCAGCGGTGCGGGCCATCGTACTGGCCGGTGATCGTGGCGCCAACGATCCGTTGGTACAGCGCTTCGACGCTGGCGGCTGCAAGGCCTTGCTGAAAATTGGCGGTGTTGCGATGCTGGAAAGAGTATTGCAGGCCTTGCGGCAGGCGCAGTCGGTGCAGGGCGTCGCCATCGTGGGCCCGCCGCGTGAGCAGTTAGCCAATAGCGCAGCCATTAGCGCTTTACTGCAAGAAGGCGTCATTGAATGGTATCCACCTCTCGTTACGCCCAGCAGTAGCGCGTATCAGGCACTGCAAGCGCTGCCCGCTGAACAGCCGGCGCTGTTAACAACGGCAGACCATCCATTACTGACGGCACAAATAGTCGACCATTTTTGCAACGCCAGTCTCGCTAACAGCGCCGACGTGTGTATTGGCTTGGCGCCGTATGAACGGGTCCACAAAGCCGTTCCGGCCATGCGCAAAACTGTGTTGCGGTTTAAGGATGGCGAGTATTGCGGCTGTAATTTGTTTGCCTTTTTAACAGCAAAGGGCCGCAGTGCCGCACGCCAGTGGCAACAAGTAGAGCAGCAGCGCAAGCGTCCGTTGCACGTAATGCGGTTGCTCGGATTGAAAGCGGTCTGCCAATACGCATTGGGCCAGTTGACGCTTGCGGGAGCGTTGGCGGCTTTGTCGAAACGACTGGAGTTGCGCGTCAGCGCCGTGTTGTTGCAGGACGCGCATGCCGCGCTCGACGTGGATTCGATCGACGACTACGAATTAGTTCAGGAGCTAGTCCGGCAACAGGTTGCTGCCGAGCGTGCTGTGGCGGCAACTAATTACTAGCGTTGCTTCGCTGTGATATCAGCCGCTGGCTGCCGGGCTAGCTCAATCTGAATATCACGCGCGCGTTCGAACCCGCCTGTTGCCGGGCTGAACTCCTGCACCGCGATATCCAGCTGCCAATGTTTCTCCCGGCGTTGCACCGTGTAAAGATAGTATTGCGCCAGTTCGTTCGACTTATTGCCGTTGGAGGAGCAGGACGGTATGCCAAAAACAGTGGCCGCGCCGGTTGCCGTGGCTATGCTGTTTTGTAGCGCTCGATGACGGTGGCCATGCAGGATTAATTCGGTGCCGTGGCGGGCCACGACCGCACAAAACTCCACACCATCGACTAGTCTCTTGCGCCACTTTTCCGTTCCGGGTACCGGTGGATGATGGATCAGCACAACTCGAAATAAACCTTCCTTACGTGTCTCCAGCAACAGCTGCTCGAACTTTGCCAGTTGTTTCGCACCCAGGGCGCCGGTCGCGAACAACGGCGGGCTGGCGCAAGCGCTAGAGAGGCCGATAAAAGCGATGGGGCCGCGCACCCGCAAGCTGGGGAACAACGAATCCGGCTGGTCGGAAGCTTCGTCGGCGGCCATAAACGGCTGCCACTGCCGCCAACCTTGCCGCCAACCGCTGCTGAGGTAGGCGTCGTGATTACCCGGTATTACGGTAATATCAGTCGCTGTACCCAGCGATTCCAGCCAGCGCCGTGCCTGTAGGAATTCGTCCGGCAGGGCGATGTGGGTCAGATCTCCGGTCACCACAATGTGGTCGGGGTGGGTGCGGTCAAGGTCTTGCTGCAGTGCCGCCAGCACCGCGCCGTCGTGTATGGCGCGCCGCCGTTGGCGCCAGGATAGATACCCCAGCAGGCGTTTGTTGGCCAGTTGCCACCAGCGAACGCCGCTAAGAGACGAAAGATGCGGGTCGGATAGCTGGGCAAACGTGAGAGAATCGGCGTGTCCTGGCGCCGCCGTGTCTATCGGATTTGCCACGCTAACTCTAGTTGGCTAGTGAATGAGAGTTGCTGGGCAGCGCCGCATAAGCCGCGATGATTTTATCTATTTGCTCGCTGCTGTGCGCCGCGCTGACGCTGCAGCGCAGCAAGCTGTTTGTATCCGGCGAGGCGGGTGGCACCACCAGGTTGACGCTAACGCCATGCTGCATCAGTTGCTTCCAGCTATCGATGGCTTCTTGCCGGTCTTCGAAAATGACGGCGACCACCGGGCCGACTTCGGGGCTGACGCGCATCCCCAGGCTCTTCAGTCCGCTATGCAAATGCTCGGCGTTGTTCCATAGTTGCGTGCGCAGCTCAGGACGTTGCCGTATCAGCCGCAGCGCTGTGCGCGTCGACGCGATGACAGCGGGTGATGATGACGCGGTGAAGATGTAAGCGCGAATCGCGTGACGTATGTCTTCCAGTTGCCCATGATTACTGACGCAGTAGCCGCCGATGGAGCCAAGGCTCTTGCTAAAAGTGCCGACGATAAAGTCGGTGTCGCCCTCAACGCCCGCCTGTTCGGCCATGCCGCGGCCGTTGGTGCCGACAATACCGAGCGAATGCGCCTCGTCCACCATCAAATAGCCGCCGTACTTGCGTTTCACGTCAACAATCGCAGCCAGCGGCGCCTGGTCACCGAACATGCTGTAAATACCTTCAACGATAATCAAGGTATTGGCGGCCCGCTCACCGAGACGGCGCATACGTTTTTCTAAATCTGCGGCATCGTTGTGTTTGAAGCGAATCACTTCGGCGCCGCCAAGCCGCACGCCGTCATAAATGCTGGCGTGGCTGTCGGCGTCGAGCAATATCACATCGCCGCGGCCGGCCAGGGTGGAGCCCATGCCCATCGTGGCCGCATAACCGGTAGAAAATACGATGGCGTTGCGTTTGTCAAAAAATGCGGCCAGTTCTTGCTCCAGCGCAATGTGACCGGCAAATGTGCCACTGGCCATGCGCGAGCCAGTGGTGCCGGTGCCTTGTTCCTGCAGCGCTTGCTGCGCGGCTGCGATGCAATCCGGGTCGAGGCTCAGGCCAAGGTAGTTGTTGGTGCCGGCAAGAATCACGCGCTGGCCGTTCACGATTCCTTCGGTGGCGGAGAACAGTTTTTCGGTCACTGCGCCAAACGGCCGGGCGCCACTGGCTTGCAGGTCGGCGCGCAATTGCGCCTGTGTTTGAAATTTGTCAAACAGGCTCATGAGGCGGCAAGCTCTGCCAGTTGTTGTGCCATCTCCTGCACCGTGTTCATGTCAGGCAGCATATTTAGCGGTATTGAAATATCGAAGTGATCTTCTATTTTCTCTATCAATTCCATGACCTGCAATGACGATAAACCTAGCTCGGCGACCAACTGCGTGTCATCATTTATAGGTGCTCCCTGCTTGGCAAATGGCTGCAGAACGTCGACAATAAAAATGCGATATGTGTTGAAATCGGTCATACGAGATGAGTTCAGATTCGGTAGTCGTTAGCGTCAGGAATAGTTTCGCGACCGGCAGCAAGCCGCTAAGTATACTGGCACAAAGCGGGCAGCACTACAGATATAATCGTTGCCGTGCGCCGCAAAACATTGGTTAGTATGGAATAATTCCGCAACGACGATGCTTGATAATGGCAAAAACCCGCATGTGTGGGTAATCGCGGGTTACCGCGCCGGTGAAAATACCCAGCTTATCGCGCTGGTTGAGGCGCTGGGCCTGCCTTACGAGGTAAAGCGGCTCAGCTATCGTCGCCTTGAATTTCGCACCAATATTTTTCGTGGCAGTGATTTGCGCGGTATTCGCCGGGCGGCGTCCGATCCCTTACAGGCGCCATGGCCGTCTCTGCTGCTTGCGGCCGGCATGCGCAACGAACCGGTAGGCCGCTGGATTCGGGATCAGTCCGGTGGGCAGACAAAAATCGTGCATGTCGGTCGTCCGTGGGCGGACCCCGCGCGCTTTGACCTGGTGATCACCACCCCGCAATACCGCTTGCCGCAGCGCCCCAATGTGTTGCAAAACGTCATGACCCTGCATCGGGTCAACGCGACCAATATGGCCGTTGCCGCCAGCCAATGGCAAGCCCAATTTGCCAACTTGCCGCGGCCGTATATCGCCGTCATCGTCGGTGGTAACAGCGGGCCTTATACTTTTGGCGTGCGCGCCGCGGCGCGGTTGGCGCAACAAGCCCGTCAATTCGCCCAAGTGCGCGGCGGTTCGTTGTTGCTGACCAGCAGCGCGCGCACTGCGCCGGCTGCGTTGCGTGAGTTAGAGCGAGGCATCGACGACGTACCCCATTATTTTTATCGTTGGCGTGCTGCCGACGTGCACAATCCGTACTATGCCTACCTCGCGCTGGCCGACGCGTTGATAGTGACGGCCGATAGTGTTTCCATGTTGGCTGAGGCCTGCGCAACGGGCAAGCCGGTATATATGTTTGATCCGGGTGTGGGGCGGCAAGCAATGCACCGCAGCGCAGGCGCAGCGTCCGGCACTAACGATTTCAATCTATCGACCTGGATGTACCGCGGCTTAATACGCTGGGGGCCGCAACGACTGAGCCGTGATATCACACGCGTGCATCGACGCCTGATCGCCGCCGGCAACGCGGTGTGGCTGGGCGATCAGTTTCCCGATGCGGCGCCGCCTCCGCTGCAAGATATAGATCGTGCCGTACAGCGGGTGCGGCGACTTTTGGCTGCGGGTTCGTATAGCGACTGAGGCCTTTCTCTCCCGCAAGAAGCGCTAGG
>CAZJDL010000148.1:0-6930 GCA_964544755.1 uncultured Pseudomonadales bacterium
GAGACAGACACAAAGGCTAACATTTTGTTCGAAAAATTAACAGCAGAGATCTCTTTTTGATCTATGTGAGCAAAAAATATACCTGGCGGCTACCCGATCGAATATAGCCCCACTCAGCGGATGTGGCTTCCCGCTGCTACTTTTATTGGCGGAATAGTCGCGCAGCCTACATTGCCCCGATTACGTTTAGAATATGCGAGTGCTCGGTAATGAATAAACTGTACATTCATTACCGAGCACTACATATCTGAACCAACGTCGATAATACCTGGAGAGTAATCATGCAGCTCGAATCATTGCTACGGTTTGTGTTTATTGTGGCGAGCCTGTCGCTATTTACACCGACACAGGCCGCCGAGGATGAGGAGATACTATCCGCGCTGGAGATCGCCATTGCGGGTGATCATCGCAGCGCCGATGACAAAGCGCGCGATCAATACCGTAAACCGTTACAGACACTCGAGTTTCTCGGTTTTAGCCCGGATATGACTGTGCTTGAAATCTGGCCGGGCAGCGGCTGGTACACCCAAATACTCGCCGCCGCACTGCAGGATAATGGGAAACTGTACGCCGCGCAGTTTAACGCAAACGGCCCTTACGGCTTTCAACGCCGCGCCTACGGGAAATTTTTAACTTTGTTGGGCGGGAAGCCGGATATCTATCGCAACGTGACCGTCACCACCCTGGATTTTCCCTACCAGCTTGAAATTGCGCCGCGTGAATCAGCGGATATGGTCGTTACATTCCGCAATGTGCATAACTGGGTCATGAAACTGTTCGGCAGCGGCACATATGCGCACTTGGGTTTTCAGGCGATGTATGACGCCTTAAAGCCTGGCGGCATCCTGGGCATTGTTGATCACCGTTGGCCAGATGCCAAAACCGAAGACCCTATTTCCAAAAATGGTTACCTATCGGTCGAACGCACTGTAACATTGGCCGAAGCCGCCGGTTTCGAGTTGGTGGATCAATCGGCTATTTTGAGCAACCCGCTGGATACCAGAGATTATGCCGAAGGCGTGTGGACCTTGCCGCCCACGTTTGCGATGGGTGATGCAAACAAGAGCAAGTATTCTGAAATCGGCGAGTCTGACCGCTTTCTTCTGAAGTTTATCAAACCGAAAAAATAAGCGGTTCGTTTTAAGATTGGAGCTGGCGAGAGGAGTCGAACCCCCGACCGGCTGATTACAAATCAGCTGCTCTACCAACTGAGCTACGCCAGCTTCATGAGAAACTATTTCCTCGCCATCCTTGGCGTAATATCGTACTTTGAATAGGCACCGGCCCCGACTTCCGTGGCGAGGCGTTCGGCAAGGCATTCTATTCTAACTCTTTTACCGAGGCAATCAGCTTGCAGTAATTCTGGCGTTGTTGCCACTTGCCGAGTTCACGTCGTAGTTTTTGCCATTGATTGGCGTCCAGTTTGTCGTACTCATCGACCTGCAACACCGCCCACAACTCTTCGGCACTGCGTACAACCGATTTGATTTTTGCGGAGTAACCGTCTTCGGTCCGCGCACGCTGTATTTTGCGGGCAGACTTTTCGTCGGGGAAAAAGCCGAGCGAAATGCCGTTTTCCAACTCTCCTTCGCCAATAATAAAGCTGTCAATTTGGCTGGCCTGTAGTTCACGCAATAACCGCAGCGCCGCCTTGCGTGACATCTGCGGCTCAATATACACCCAATAGTCGGGTGCGACCGGGGTCGCCAACTTTTTCAACTGTAGATCAACATCCAGCGCCACCAGTCGTTCACGCAGCGTTCGTGCGGTGTTCTCGTCATCAAACGGGCCGAGCATCCAGCAGGTGGCTGCGGAATTATCGTTCTCGTTGGCATCGGTTGCTTGCTGTGTGACAGCCGCGCTGCCTCCTTCAAACTGCTGAATAATTTGGCGCGGCTTTGATTTCGATGTTGTTGTGCTGCTTAGTTCAAGCAATGACTTTCTTAGATCCGGCGCGTGCGGCGACAGCAACAAATTCCACGCCGCATACGCTATGTTTAACGTAAGCAAAACAAAAAAAAGCACTCGCATTATTGTTCGCCGACCGGATTACAGAAGCAAAAGAACTTAGGGTACTGCATATTGTAGGCCGTCGAGTACAATGTCTGACGCTTCAATGACGCTCTCCTGTAACAAAGGTCGCAACAAAGGCAGCAGCAGCGCTGCGTCGCCGCCACTAATAACGCACTGCACATCGGCACCCACTTGCTGCTCAACGTAGCTCAACACTTCGTGGATGGCGCCGACCAACATAAACTTGCTGCCATTGTGCACACAACCTGGCGTGTCTGTACCCAACCGCAATTCACCGGCAGTCGGCTGCTTGCTGAAAATAACTTTATCGGTATGCTCGCCCAGCGCGTTCTGCTGTAAACGCACGCCGGGCATGATCAAACCGCCGATATGTTTGCCGGCGGCGCTAACAACATCGAAGGTTAAGGCTGTGCCGCAATCGATAACGCAAAGATTGCCTCCATAGCGGTTGAACGCCGCCAGCATGGCTAACCAGCGATCAACCCCCATGCGGGCGGGCTGATCGTAACTATTGCTGACTCCCGCGCAAGCCACGCTAGTTTGTGCGAACTGCATGTCCAATTTGCGGGTGACTGCCCAGCCTTGCAAGCGCTGGTTTAACGCCGCGCCAGCGACACTACCGACCCGGGCGCGCCGGCAGCGGCTGCAACCAAGCATATCGTCAAGTTCCGCAGCAGCGGGTAACGCCATTTTGCTGTGCGCCCAATGGCCGCGGTCACCGGCCTGGCCGAGGGCGTCAACCACGCGCCACTTTGCGCGCGTATTGCCGACGTCGATCTCCAGTATCATGCTTGCGCTCGCAAACTGACTTCACCACCATGAAACACACGCAATCCTGCTGCGGTCTCGAGCCGCAAGGCGCCGTCCGCAGCGGCTCCTTTGGCGATGCCGGTAATGGTATCGGCGCCAAGTTGGACGGACACTGCCGCGTCTTTGAACGCGTCTAGTGCATTCCAGCGGTTGGCGAATGACCCAAAGCCGGTTACCGAATAGTGTGTTAGTAACCCTAACACAGCGCCCGTCAACGCGGCTGCCAGTTCATTGCGCCGCGGCGGGACGTCACAAATGCTGTTGATATCGGTCCATACCTGGTCGATTTGCCGCGCCGCGCTGGCCGGCATATTGACATTCATGCCTATGCCCACGACGACATGGCAGTCTCCGGTAGCATCGCCCTGCATCTCAACCAGAATGCCACCCAGTTTCTTGCGCTCGAAGACAATGTCGTTCGGCCATTTCAGCGTCAAACCGTTCACGCCCAGCGCCGCCAGCGCCTCGACCAACGCCACTCCCAACGCCAAACTCAAACCGCCAAGTTGCCCGGCGCCACCGCTAACTTTCCACAACGCGGACAGATAGATGTTGGCACCGAACGGACTGATCCAGCCGCGACCACGGCGACCGCGGCCCGCGGTTTGCCGCTCCGCCAACCACACACTGCCGGACAGTTCTTGCTCAATGCCTCGCATAGCCAGCGCATTGGTGGAATCGACTATCGATTCGACGTACAGATTGGTCAGCAGCGCCTGCTGTTGAGCAGTGAGCAGGGCTTTTATTTGCGCTTTGTCCAACAGCTCCAACGGTGCCGCCAGCCTGTAACCGCGGCCTTTTTCCTTATGAACGTCCACCCCCTGTGCTTCGAGTTTTTGAATATGCTTCCAGATTGCGGCGCGACTAACACCCAACATGCCGCTCAATTTTTGCCCAGAATGAGTGTCGCCATCTGCAATAATTTGTAAAACCTGAAAACAAGACGTCATAGCGGCGGCAATTAGGCAATTTTGCGGTTATTCTATAGCAAGAAACCCACTGAACAACATGCTGATAAATTACACTACGGGCTGTTATACTCGCGCCCGACTGCGCTGAATGCGTGCAAAAAACAATCAGCACGCTAAACAGTCTAGCCATATTATTCCCCTAATAATTCAACGCACGAGGCTTTTTATGGAAATTCGCAGCGGCTCTGCCCGGCATTTAATGATTATCGGTTTCGTCGGCGCCCTGCTCGCCGGCTGCGGCGGCGGTGGAGGCAGCAGCAATAGTAGTAGTCCGGCCGCCGACACCGAAGCGCCCACCGCAAAAATTAATTTCCCTACCGCGCAAGCACTCACTACCGCGGACAGCATTACCGTCACCGGCAGCGCAACGGATGCCGCGGGCAATACTATATCAAGCGTCACTGTAAACGGCGTCGATGCGACACCGTCAAATGGCTTTGCAAGCTGGGCCGTAAGTGTACCCTTGCAGCCTGGCGACAACACCATCACCGTGGCAACGGCAGACGATCAGGGCAATAGCGAAGCAAACGCCGCCAGCATCACGATAAAAAACGAAGTCGCGCTGTTAAATCCGAACGACATAGTACTGGATTCAGACCGCGCGTTGTTGGTAGACGAAGTGTTGCGGGCGGTGGTCGCTGTCGACCTTGGTAGTAATGGCCAACGTAGCGTCTTGTCTGGCGATGATAACGGTAGTGGCAATCCATTCACCACGCCGAGCAGTATTGCGCTGGACAGCACCAATGGCCGCGCCCTGGTGGGCGACGGCTCTCTGGTTATTGCGGTGGATTTGGCGACGGGCAACCGCAACCAAATCGCCGACCTCGGCGCCGGAAACGAGATACTGGATATTGCAGTGGACGAAGGTAACGGCGGACGCCTGTTGCTTGTTACCCTGGACGGCGTGCAGACCGTGCCATCAGCGGGCGGCACCGCGACCGATTTTTCGTCGGCATCGACAGGCTCGGGGCCAGTATTAGAGTCTCCGGCCAGCATCGTGATCGATAACGCAGGCAATCGCGCACTGGTTACAGACTCTAGCGACGCCGCAGTGGTCGCGGTAGACCTCGTTAACGGCGACCGCAGCACAGTTGCCAGCACTGCGATTGGCTCTGGCACCAATCTTGAAACCCCCCTCGGCATTGCGTTGAGCGGCGATGGTAGCAGAGCCTTGGTGACCGATTTAGGCAGTGCAACCGCAGCACCAATGATTATCTCCATTAACCTTGCAACGCAAGCACGCACTATCGTCTCCGCCGGTGGAAGCGCGGCAACGGGTTCTGGTGTGGACTTTAGTTTTCCGGTTGCTATCGCCACGGACAGCGCTAATAACCGCAGTCTGGTGGTAGACCCTGCATTGGCCGCCGTGCTTGGCGTTGATGATACCAATGGTAATCGCGACGCTGTGACCAGCGCCGGCGTCGGCGATGGCGTGGCCTTTAACGGGCCGTTTAATATCGAATACGACGCCAGCAACGACCGCGCCCTGGTCACTGATAACGCTTCTCTGGCGATCTACACGGTAGACCTGGATACCGGCGCGCGCGCTATCTTGTCAGGTAGCGGAGTCGGGGCGGGTACCGACTTTCAATCGCCATTTAACCTCTCCATCGGCAGCGACCAGGCATTTGTAACCGATGCCGATACCGCCTCGGTGCTGGCGATAGACCTGGGCAACGGCAACCGCACTGTTTTGGCTAGCGATGTTGGCGCCGACGCCAATAAATCTCCGCTGGGTATCGCGCTGGACAGCAGCAACAACACATTGTACCTGTCAGTGATTGAAGTCGACTCAAGCCAGGCAGTGGTCGGCAGCGAAGTGTTTTCGTTGCCGATCAATGGCTCGACCGCGACCCCCGTTACGCTCAGTGGTGCAAACTTTACAAACCTGGTGTTCGCTCAAAATCTGATTATCGATAGCGACGCTGGAACCGCATTTGTCGCAGACACTGCTGCCGATAAACTATTCGCTGTAACGCTTGCTGGCGGCGCAACTTCCAGTCTGGCGCGTCTCACCAACACGACGCCTGTCGACTTTGTGCCCCTTCAAGACCTCACTTTGATGGGAGAACAAACAGTACTGGTAGACTCATCCCTGACCTCGGTGGTGGGGATCGACAATAGCACTGGGGTCAGGACCATTATTTCCGGCGGCTCAACCGGCAATGGCGTCGCCTTGCAAAGCCCAACCGGCGTGGCGGCTGCCGGCGATCGTAATGTATTGCTGGTGGTTGACAGATTTTCGTTTGCGATTTTCGCCGTTGAACCAATCAGCGGGGATCGCGTTATTATTTCGCGGTAACGCCCGCTTTACCGAGCGATCGATAACCCCCCCATCCGCTCAGCGGATGGGGGGGGGGCTCTTTTTAGAAGCCCACCAATTTACGTACCAGAGCGTACTGTATGCCCACTTCGCATATGTCCATGCATAGACGGTAGTAGAGCAACGCAGGAGCAGTTGCCGAGGAGCAAAATATCCTACTCTCACATAGGGGGGCGCAACGTGCAGCTTCCACCGCACCAGCAGTGACGCGTGACGCGCGCAGAACGCTGCCATTCTACGCGCTTGATGACCACGCGCCGGAGGTGCGCCACAACATAAGAACAGGGTTCCCATAAACAAAAACCCGAAGCTCAAACGAGCTTCGGGTTCAAATTAAAAGCCTGACAATGACCTACTCTCACATGGGGAAACCCCACACTACCATCGGCGATGCATCGTTTCACTTCTGAGTTCGGGATGGGATCAGGTGGTTCCAATGCTCTATTGTCGTCAGGCAAACTGGCCGGAAAAAGTAGTATCTGGCCCCACTTTTTCCAAAATCGATAGATCCAAGCAGAAAGAGAGATACAGAGCATATCCGTTAGTCTCTTGAGCTACATAACGTCTGAACTATGCAGCTTTGGTTCTTACATACAACCAATAGCCTTGGTTATATGGTCAAGCCGCACGGGCAATTAGTACTGGTTAGCTCAACGCCTCACAGCGCTTACACACCCAGCCTATCAACGTGGTAGTCTTCCACGGCCCTACAGGGGACTTAAAGTCCCAGAGAGATCTAATCTTGGGAGGGGCTTCCCGCTTAGATGCTTTCAGCGGTTATCCTGTCCGAAC
>CAZJDL010000149.1:0-6883 GCA_964544755.1 uncultured Pseudomonadales bacterium
CTCACTCTGTTAATACCTTGCATTACGCAGTATCATCTGCCGGTCGATTGCTATTGGCAGAGTTGATCTCTCTGCGATTGGCGCAGTTAAATAGTACAAGAAATTTGCACCTAACATATTAGAAACAAAGGAGAAAATTAGTGTTTAAATTAGATATAGTAAAAGCACATTGTGATGTGCCATGTGGCATATACGACACTAGCGCGGCGCAAATTGCGGCGCTTTCAGTTGTCAGAATGGTTGATCTTATTAACGCTGCCGAAAAAGGCGACGACGAGGCCGCTTACCTGAACAATATGGCGCGCTATATTGCGGTTAAAGAAGTTGAAGCCGTGAAGTGTAAGGAAGAAATTCGTATTATTTGGGGTGATTTCATCAAACCTCCACATGTTAAGGATCACCCTGAAATTCATACGATCACGCACAACATCATGATGCTGGCGGGTGCAGCAAAGCAACATACCTCTAGAGATAAAGCGATGGAGTTGCTTGCCGAAGTGAACAAATTTGCTGCGATATTCTGGGCAATAAAAGGTGTTGAAACTAAAGTTGTTAAAGCACCTTACTTACCAGCAGAAGATGTTGTAAACCCTGTGCTTTAATCTTACCACTTGATTAAAGTATTTAAGGTAGAGGGCAATTCTCTGTACCCTCATCTAAAAGAGGGGCAGAGAATTATCTGTTTAAGAGTTTTTAAATTCAGCAAAATCAAGATAGGTGATTTTGTCGTGTTTTCCAAAAAGCCACATGGGCTAATGATAAAAAAAGTGAAATCCATTCGAGGCAGTTGCTTTTTCGTTCAGGGAACTGACCCGATGAGCATTGACAGCCGAAACTTTGGCCCGATTGATCGCGCTGCTATTAAGTACAAGAAAAAATTTCTTCTAGGTAGCGTTCTGAATTAGGCGATAATCGCTGCCACCTTCCGATTTTTGCTCAGCAATTTAGTCTTCTGCTAGACGCCATATAAACGTAAGTAGGACGATTGCGAAAATGGTTGGCGTCGAGTAGCCACTGACTGACAGCCAGAAAACTGTTATGAAAATAACAAGGCTCTTGCCATCGACAGCCCTGACATGGGCACTGCTGTTTTTCGTACCACTAGCCTACGCGCAGAATGCGCTGGTATTTCAGTCGGATTTCGGCCTGAAAGACGGCGCCGTATCTGCCATGAAAGGCGTTGCCTTAAACCAGTCGAGCTTCGCCGCCATACACGGTATTGAAGCGGGTGCCGACTGGAAAATGGAGCTGAGCAAGTGCGCCCGGTAACCACCTATGCGGTTTGTGCTGCGCTGCGTTGCGGCAGAGTTATAGATTGCGACATGTGCGTGGGCGCGCCGCTGTAGATTTAGCCCAACAACTCATCCACCTGTTCTATCCAGTGTTTCACGGGGGTGTCAGTTCTCGTCGCCAGGTGAGTTTGGCAGCCAATATTGGCGGTGATAATAACATCCGGGTTGCTTGTCTCCAGTGCTTGCAGTTTGCGCTGCAATAGTTCACTCGCTATTTCGCCATTGAAAATGGAATACGTTCCCGCCGAGCCACAGCACAGGTGCTCGTCTTTTATGGTAGGTAGCTTAAAACCAAGCTTGGATAATACTTGTTGAGTTGTCGATTTGAGAGCCAGGCCGTGCTGTAAAGTACAGGGGCAATGGAAAGCCACAGAGGCGCCCTCTTGCAGCTTCAATCGCGACAAGTCTGTTGTCGCCAACACTTCGCTGACATCCTTCAGCAGCCCGTCGATCGTTCTTGCTTTAGCGGCATACGCGGGTTCATCTTTAAACAGGCTCTCATAGTCGCTCAGGAAATTGCCACACCCACTGGCGGTTGAAACAATCGCCTCTACCCCTTGCTGGATATGCGGCCACCAGGCGTCGATGTTACGGCGAGCGAAATGCAAGCCTTCATCCTGCGCGCCGATGTGGAAGCTCAATGCGCCGCAGCACGCTTCACCACGTACGGACATACAGGCAATACCCAGCTTGTCCAGCACGCGGGCCGTTGCCGCGTTGGTATTCGGCGAGATGCCGGGTTGCACGCAACCTTCGAACAGAATCACTTTACGCGCGTGTGCCGGCGTCGGCCGGGCCGACGCCGGTTTGTACTGCGGAATATGGCGGGTTAGCGTCTTCGGCAGCAATGGTCTGAACAGTTGACCCAGGCGTAGCAGAGGAGTGAACCGGTAGCGGTACGGCATTACCAGCCGCATGGAGCGGCGCATAGTCCTGTGCGGCCATCCACGCTTGACCCGCCGCTCAATTTCTTCGCGCCCGATATCCAGCAGGCGATGGTAATTGACGCCGGAGGGACAGGTTGTCTCGCAGGACTGGCACGTTAAGCAGCGGTCCAGGTGCTGTTGGGTGACGGCAGTGGCCTCACCGCCCTCTAACATCTCCTTGATTAAGTAGATGCGGCCACGCGGGCTATCAAGTTCGTTACCCAGCACTTGATAAGTAGGACAAGTGGCGATACAGAAGCCACAATGTACACAGCTGCGCAGAATATTGTCGGCCTCCTGGCCGCGAGATGTTGCCAGTAATGCAGGTGGTAATGCAGTTTGCATTATAGGCCGTCGTACATCAGGTCGGCGTTGAACAACCGCTGCGGGTCGAAGGCTTGTTTAAGCTGTTGATGCCAACGCATGAGCCCGCTCTCCAGCGGGTGAAACGTTTCCTCTACTTCTGCGCCACTGCGGAAGCAGGTTGCATAGCCACCGACAGCCTGGCACAGGTTGCGAATATGGTCGGCGGGTTCGGTGCCGCGATACCAACGCTGCGCGCCGTTCCAGTCGATTAACCATTGACCTTGCAGCGCCAAAGCGGGAGACGTTGCCGGCACGATCAGGCGCCACAAAGGTTCGCTGTCAGCGGTAAAGAATGGCAGTTTAAGGTTGCCTAGCTGCGACCAGAAATCATTGTCAACCACTTCGCCACCGACCCGTTGTCGTAGTGTATTCACCGTGCGTTGGTTGCCGGATATTCTTATTACCAGCTTACCATCGTGATAGCAGACCGCGCTGACGGGTACGGCTTGCCGAATCAGTTCGTTAGAAAGTTCAAGCGCTTTTCGCAGCGACTCATTTTTCAACGCAAGGGTGATTTCGCTTTCCGGCCGAGGTACCACCTTGATTGAGACTTCCAATATTATACCGAGAATACCGCAAGAACCGACCATTAAACGGGAAATATCGTAACCGGCTACATTTTTAAGCACCTGACCGCCGAAGGACAAGGCTTCGCCTTTGCCGTTAATCATTTTGCATCCCAGTACAATATCGCGCAGCGAGCCAGCGAATGGACTACGAGGACCGCACAACCCGGCTGCTACCGTACCCCCAAGCGTTGCCTGGCCATCAAACGCGGGGTTTTCGCTGGAGAGCATTTGACCGTGCTTGCGCAATGCGCTCTCCACCTCGGCGAGCGAGGTTCCGGCACGCGCGGTAATCACCATTTCGGTCGGGTCGTAGTATACGACGCCTTTATGCAGCGCGACATTGAGCGGCACCCCTGCCCCTGCATTGAACAAGAAACGTTTACTACCGCCAGCGCTAATGCGTAATTGTTGATTTGCTACAATTGCATCGTTAACTTGCGCTTGCAGTTCGGCGGTATGATCCTGCCCCATCATGCACTCTCCGTGGTTTTACGTCGCGCGATCGCGCGATATTCCTGGCAACGCTTGAGCGTGGGAATATTTTTCCCGGGATTGAGAATAGCGCCGGGGTCGAGCGCGTCCTTCAGTGCCTGAAATTGAGCTATCTCGGCGTCGCTAAATTGCGCCGCCATCTGATTTATCTTCTCTCGGCCAACACCATGCTCGCCAGTGATGGTACCTCCCACCGCGATACATTTCTCGAGAATTTTTCCGCCCATTTCCTCGACCCGCGCAAATTCACCGGGAACATTCGCATCAAATAAAATCAACGGGTGCAGGTTACCATCGCCGGCATGGAAGACATTGGCGACGGATAACTTATACTGTGCGGAAAGCTCGCTGATATAAGCCAGTACGGTGCCAATGGTGTGGCGTGGTATGGTGCCATCCATGCAGTAATAGTCCGGGCTCAATCTGCCTACCGCCGGAAACGCGCTCTTCCTGCCTTTCCAGAACAGCGCGCGCTGCTCATCGTCTTGTGCCAACTGTACTTCGCTGGCGCCTCCCGCGGTCAGTAGGTGCTGCACCTTGGCGGTATCCACCTCCACTTCGGTCTCGAAGCCATCCAACTCCACCAGTAAAATGGCGGCAGCAGCAAGCGGGTAGCCGGCATGGGCAAAATCCTCGGCGGCGGTAAGCGCCAACTTGTCCATCATTTCCAGGCCCGCGGGTACGACACCGGCGGCGATGATATCAGCCACCGCTTGCCCGGCAGCCTGCACGCTGTCAAATGCGGCGAGCAAGGTGCTAACGGACGGCGGTTTGACCAGCAATTTGACTGTGATTTCAACCACCACGCCGAGCATACCTTCCGAGCCGATCAGCAGTGCACGCAAGTCCAGCCCTGCGCTGTCTGCGCTTGCGCCGCCGACCTCAAGCAGTTCGCCTGCCGCCGTCAACACCGTGAGTTTGAGCACATTATGTACCGTTAAGCCGTATTTCAAGCAGTGTACACCGCCGGCGTTCTCCGCCACATTGCCGCCGATGGAACAGGCGATTTGTGACGATGGGTCGGGCGCGTAAAAGAGGCCGAAAGGTTCGGCGGCTACCGATATGGAGAGGTTGCTGACCCCAGGCTGCACCCGCGCACAGCGCTGTTGCGGATCAATTTCCAGTATCTGGTTCAAGCGGCTAAGAACGAGTAGCACACCCTGACTACAAGGCAGTGCGCCACCGGAGAGGCCAGTGCCCGCGCCGCGTGTCACCACCGGTACGCCAAGCGTATGGCAAAGCCCTAATATCTGCTGCACCTGGCCGACCGTCTCGGCTAACAGCACGACCAGCGGCATGTTGCGGTAAGCCGCTAGGCCATCACACTCGAAAGGCTTCATCTGTTCACGAGAACGCAGCACCGCGGCGGCGGGTAATATCCGTAGCAGGCTTTCAATGAGTGTTTCCGCGGCTACTTCCGGTAGCGGCTGATCCAGCAGGCGGTCGTGAGCATGCTTCAAACGTGGGGCTCCGAAGTCTCAGATCGACCGCTAGAATAACATCTACTGCGCCCGTGAAAATAGTCGTTAACAGTGGCCCATGAGTGTAGCGCTAGCGTTTAATTGTTGACAACTCATGCGCGAAACCACTGCCAGTGCTGCGCAAAACATTCACCACCTGCCGGCCAGACCTTCCCAGAAGAGAACTTGAACTATCACTGCACAACCTCGTTATTTACCCTATCGCCTGAATCCATGGACTTCGCTATCTTGTGCTAGCTCGTTACGACGATTAGGCCTTGTTTGACATTTCTGCCCGTAAGCTCACAGTTTACATTCGGGCTTCCTTCAGATACTTCTTTACAGATTTGCCATTGCAGTCGGCTAGTCGTTATCATTGCCTGATGAAGGCACAACGTGGGCTCTCCTACAGCGGCCTTTCACCCCAACCATGCTGGGTTGTACATAATAGCTTCCAGCTGGCCGGAAAAAGTGTCACAAATTTTGCTATCGAACAGTCTCCGCCACTTTTTACGTCAGCTGAAGCACGCATTGGCGAAATAGATATAACTTTCGTTATCAGACTAGAGGTAAAAATGAAAACTAGAATTTTTGTTCTGCTTATAGGAGCAGCTTTACTAGCAAGTTGTGCTAGTGTTAATCAAACAAAATCGGGGACTCATGGTCACGTTTCTGAGCAAAGCATTGCTAATCAGCGTCACTTGCTTGTAAAAAACACCGAAGGCAAAGGGTTTGGCCCACAGTCTCCAAGAGATATCGATTCAAACGATGGCAATAACAGCCGTGCATTTACTGCTGCACCTCCTTATGTGGAGATGAATCTCTGCAATATTCATTTGCACAAGAATGCCGAACATCAGGGGGGCGAATTCACAAAGTATGCTGGTGATGGTCAAGGATATCAGGGGGGTTACAAATATTCTGGTCACCTGACGGCGGCAGAGTTAGCTGGCCTCGATAAAGAGATATGTCCAAGTGATCATGGTAGCCTTTCTCCAGGAGACACCATCGAGGTTCATTACGTCCACTCAACCGCACAGATCAAGCCAGGCCCCACCTTGGGTTCTTGTCTTAGTGACTCGATTAAGAATCCTCAATTGCGTGTAGAAGCTCAAGTCTATGTTCTGGTGAATGACAAAAACGCTCGAGACTTTGGAGAATTGACTCAACATGGGATGAAAAACAACCTCCACCAATCACTGGGTATCCCGAGCAATACGGGTACACCTATTGAATACGCTGGTTCAACTACGGGTCCTGATTTCAACGAAAAAGGGTCGCCTTTCCAAGTTACATGGAGCGTTCGCCCTAAAGTCACCAAGGTTAATATTGAAACGGTAGGTGAATGGTGCAATGGAAATGTCTTTAAGGAAGATCATGCACACGGCGTTAGAAACCTTGTGACCAATCCCGCTCTTCTGTCAAGAATTGTACGGTAGTCTTAGTGAGTAAATAGTGAAAATCGCTAACAACAACTCGCAACTGACCGTAAAAAGTGTCTGTTGATATTTTGTAGCAACAAGCGGGCTTGCCGAATTGGTCAATTGCAAGCGATTGGTTTTGTTCAGGAAGGAGGTTCGACAATGTTTCCGATAGAGTCATGCCCGCTTCCGGGTGACGCATTACTGGGTGCCTATCAACAGCACGGAGCCTACACTGATTGCTATAGAACTGAAGTTCCCGGCGCGGTGACTCATGCGCAGTATGTGCATGCGTTTTATACTACCCAAATCCCCAGATAGAGTGCCGCCTGTGCTCCAAGGGCCTCTGAACCCCTC
>CAZJDL010000150.1:0-6869 GCA_964544755.1 uncultured Pseudomonadales bacterium
GGCGCCGGCGCGTTATTCAAGAGGCTAAGGGGTCAAATCTTGACTTATCATATTTAAATCATTCTTCACGTCGCTGGATTGCTCCACCAATATCTTTAGCCGCCGAATTGTCTGCGAAACCGTACTATAATGCCCCACATGAAACGCATCAGCGATCTCTTGCAATGTGGCGCCCGCCATATCCTGGCATAGTTTCATTGCCACCGCGCGGGGAATATTCTTTTTACCAGCACCCCGTTTTGCTGTCACAATGGCTTGTCGACTTACACCGTAATATCGCCCCACGCCCGCAATCACCGCAGCTATTGATAGCTCAGGATCAGAATTTACGACAACCTCGCGCTTTGCCGCTTTTACATGGTGCAGCATTCGTTTTTTGAAGTCTTTCTCACCCCACATCGATGGCAATGACTTACGCCGGTAAAAGGCGTCCGTTTCGTCGTCATTGCCCGACTCAACATACTTCCGATACTGACCAGACCGGTCGCTCCCCAATTCAGCAAAAACGCTGGCCACGTACAGCCAGTCAGGCTTTTGCCCGCAGTCTAAATAGGCCGGGTAACTAGACCAAGGATAATCCTTAAGCGTGTGAACTAATGGCGGCTTTGTCTCCACCGGGTTGCGGTGGATATAGCAACTCACCTGCAACAAATAGCTCGATGCCTCAACCAAAATCGCTTTGTAGCGGCCACGAAAGAGTGCACCATCCGTGTTCTTTAGGCGATTATAGCGCTGCGTGTATAAGCCATTCACGTGACGCATGGCGCGGCTGAGATTGGCGCGCGGGGTACGTACGAATAAATGATAATGGTTGCCCATCAAACAATAAGCGTGAACCTCTAATCCAAACCGGCGATGGGCTTCGTCGATTCCTTGTACAAATGCCTGGCGATAGTCTGATCCAGGAAAAATAATCTGGCGACCGCTACCGCGATTCATTACATGGTAAAAGGCACCTTCGTATTCAATGCGCAGTGGTCTGGACATGTTTTAATCGTAAACCTAAAATATGTAATGTAAAGACTTGACCCCATTTTGCATTTATTTCGGATGCTCTGCGTGCTACGATATACATGTCATACACGTATATCGTCGGAGTACGCAATGCTCTCTATTAGACTATCAGAAGCGATCGAGAACCGCCTGGCTGAGCTAGCTGCCAAAACCGGACGCACTAAGACCTTTTACGCAAAAGAAGCGATTCTTGAACACCTGGATGATATGGAAGATAAGTATTTGGCCATCCACCGTTTAGAAAACTCCCGCAAGCGCTGGACACTAGACGAGATGGAGCAAGATCTTGACCTGGACGATTGAGTTTGATGCTGCTGCTGCCAAAGAACTGCGGAAGCTTGACAAGGGAACCCAGCAAGAGATTTTGCGCTACTTACGGCAGCGCATCGCCACAGATGAAGATCCCCGCCGTTTTGGCAAGCCACTTTCTCGGGAGCTTGCTGGTTTGTGGCGTTACCGTATTCGCAACTATCGGGTAATTTGCAACATTGAGGACGGCAAGCTGATAGTGCTTGTAATCAGAGTTGGCCATCGCAAAGACGTGTACGAGACATCGTGAGCACACCGAACCCGCGTATTGAGAGGTATAAAAGAAGTACAGTGAGTGGGCAATTATAAATCATAGACCCTATCTCTTGCCAGGCCAGCGCGCGTAGCGGACAACCACAAAAATATGTAATGTAAAGACTTGACCCCTTCCTTGACCTTCCTAAACCCAGTTTTCGAGCTTCAACCCTTTAACTTTCGAAAAGTGCCGTTGGTTGTTTGTAACTAAAACCAACCTTAAATTTTTTGCGTGCGCTGCGATCATCATGTCCATAGCGCCAATGGGGGTTCCACTAGCCTCTAAGCTCACACGTATTTGACCATAATGATCGGCTGTTTCGGCGGTCCAGTCCATTACATCCAGATGTTTGACGAAATCATCCACGATAGACCGGTTGACGCGCATGGAGCTAGAACGCTGAACGCCATAAAGCAGCTCGGCATAAGTCACTGCGGAAATGCAGACCTGCTCCATCGTTAACCTCTGAAATCGCTTCAATACATTGAGCGGGCGCTCTTTAATGATATAACTGCACGTATCTGTATCGAGCAGATAGCACTTCACTCAAACAGCTCACGTTTTTCAGGTTCGAGGTCTATACGCTCGGCCATGAAATCAGCTGAAGGTCGCTCAGTAGATGTGAAAAAATCGTCCCACGATTCAGGCTTCGCCGATAGAATCACCCGCTCGCCTTCCCGATGGATGAATACCTCAGACCCCTCAAATCGAAATGCTTTGGGTAGCCGGACGGCTTGGCTCCGGCCGGTAGTGAATAACTTGGCTGTCTTGCTCATTTGAATTTCTCTTGCGTCTACATGGAAACTACTTATATAGCACACAATAAAATAGCTATCAAGGTACGTACCAGCTTGCTCGCCGCCATATGATGAATCAACGGGATCGGTGACAAGATAGGAAACCTTCGCCGGGATTAATTAGTGCCCTTGCCCGGAAACGTTAGTTTCCGGGCAAGGGCGCCATTGTTTCTTGACATCAAATCGCACGAATAGGCAAAAAGCAAGTCCTGACCATATTCTCGCTGAAATCGCACGAATAGTCGAAAAGCAAGACCTGACCGGAACTTTCTAATGCGTGACCTCATTTTCCCCTCATTTTCCCTTTGCCAACGGGTGCGTCAGTATGATATTCCTAAATTAAGTGTGTAAAATCAGAAAAGACAAGCAATTCGATGGTGCAATAAATGAGCAAATTTGACCGGATCACTATTAATCCAGAAACCATGAACGGCCAACCCTGTATCAGAAACATGCGCTTGACAGTCAAACGGGTTGTGGCAGGGCTCGCTGTAGCGGAAAGCTGGCCAGAGTTAATGTCTGAATATCCTGGCCTTGAAGAAGAAGACATACGTCAAGCGCTGTCATGGGCTTCTGGTAGTCTGGATGACCAAATCCTTCACCTCGGTGCGGCGTGAGGTTTTTGCTTGACCAAGGGCTTCCGTACTCAACAGGTCAAAAGCCAAGAGCGGCGGGCTGGGATGTTGTCCACACAGTGGATATTGGTATGGAACGTGCTTCAGACAGGGAAATCATCAACCACGCCCGCAAGGAAAGCCGCTGCTGTGTAACGTACGATGCCGACTTTCATAGCATTATTGCTTTAGAAAACGCTCCCGACCCTTCAACAATTCGTGTCCGCCAGGAAGGCTTGACCGGCCAGAAGCTCGCGGACCTTTTGCGCCAAATTTATCCTCAGATTGCACCAGACCTTGAAAAGGGCGCGATGGTTTCAGTCACCGAAAAAACAGTGCGGATAAGGCTCTTACCCATATTCAAGTAGGGTTGTGATCCACTTTCTCCCTGCGGAGCATGCAACAACAAAGTGCGATTAGCTCGAACTATTGCAAGCACCAACCACAAATCGGACACCGACCATAGCAACGCGCAAAAAATTTTAATACTATTGCGCGCGCCGCTGACCTAGCGTCTATTGTTTTCTATTCAACACATCATCGAGACTCGCTATGATCAGTCAACCACAGAATCGCTAGCAGGCCTTTGCCGTGCATATCGGCATTAGCGCCGTTATCTTTATTGTTTTGGCTGCCATTATTTTGTTTATCTGGTACCCCGGTTTTCTGTTTCAAACCGACGGCGGCTGGCAAGGTATTCGCTTGATAGCCGGGGTGGACTTTATTATTGGGCCGGTGCTGACGCTTATCGTGTATAAGCTCGGCAAACCGCGGCTTAAAATGGATTTAATGCTGATTGGCGTATTACAGATCGCGTGTCTGACTTATGGCATGTGGCTGGTCTACCAGCAAAGGCCGCTAACGGTGATTTACGCCGATGAGCGCTTCTACACGATGTCGGAGGGTACGTTCGAAATAAACGAAATCGAAATCGCTGATATCCCGCTGATTAACGACGGCAAAAAACCGGTATGGATATTTGTCGATTTACCGGAAGAGAAAACAGCGCATTGGAAAATACGCATGGAACAACAGTTGAAGCAAGGGTTGGTACATACGCGAACTGCTCAGTACCTACCTTATGCTGAAAACGCTGAGCGGGTTGCAAAGTTGGGGTTCACTGCGAAGAAAGTGGAAGAGCAAACCCGATATAGACCGACAAAAAGCGAAGACTCCGTGCGCTATTATCCGCTGTCTGCACGCTATTCTGCTGGCCTGCTGGGCATCGATACGCGCGATGGCAGTGTTGTTGAGCTGTTGAATAAAAAGGAACCGTTGGATAATGATGAGCCGAAGGAAGAGGAAGCACTGGAAGATGATGAGTCGACGAAAGAAGCATCGTAGAGTCAGGTTGGCAGGACGATAGAAACCGGGCTTAACTGTGCAATGTCAAGACTTGACCCCTTTTCTTCAAAAAAAAGGCGCCGAAGCACCTTTTTGTCGAGCACGAGATTTCTCTCGATTAACGACACTCGGCCGGGGCGTACTTAGCTGGCAGGGAACCTAAAGTCACGGCGGTAAGCCCCTTGTTGCCGGCGGTCGTGCCGGTTGTACTTGCGCAAGCCCAATCAATTGCGCCAGAAAGGCCGGCAAGCGCCACTTGCTGCACGTTCGGCGTAAACACAAGCGTCGCGCCCAGAGCATCCGCAGGCAGACCGGAGGTCGCAGCCGTTGCGGTGGTGACAGTTATTTCGCCGCTACCGGCAGTGATGGCTATCGCCGACACGTACTTGGACGTATGTTCAGCGGCATTTGCAGCATTGTTGTAGGTCGCCGCCGCGGCGTTAACGCCTCCTAAGCCGTCCGCCTGGAACGCTTCACTGACCAGCGCCTTAGCCGCCGATGCACCGAGCACTGCTTCAGTTACTTTAGATCGCACGGTGTAATCCTGATACGCCGGCAGCGCAACCGCGGCCAGAATACCGATGATTGCGACCACAATCATGAGTTCAATCAGAGTAAAACCCTTTTGCATGTTTTTCATTTGTCAATCTCCAAAGTTTTACGCTGGCAGATACTTTCTTTTCCGGATTTGCCGGGCAATAAAAAAGGCGCCGAAGCGCCTTTTTGTCGAACTCGAGATCTCTCTCGATTAACGGCACTCGGCCGGTGCGTACTTGGAAGGCAAGGTACCGTTCGTCACGACGGTGAGGCCTTTGTTGCCAGCAGTCGTGGCGGTTACACTTGAGCAGCCCCAATCAACTGCGCCAGAAAGACCAGCAAGCGCCGCAGTTTGGACGTTCGGTGTGAACACAAGCGTCACGCCCTGAGCGTCCGTCGGCAGACCAGAGGCCCCGCCCGCAGTGGTAACAGTGACTTCTCCACTGGGGCCGTCGATGACTATGCCCGCCACATACTTGGACGATTTTTCAGCCACAGGTGCAGCATTGAAAGTCGTCGCTGCGGCAGCAACGCCCGCGAGGCCGTCCGTTTGAAACGCTTCACTAATCAGTGCTTTAGGCGCTGTTGCACTCAGTACCGCTTCAGTTACTTTCGAACGAACGGTATAGTCCTGGTAAGCCGGCAGCGCAACGGCGGCCAGAATACCGATGATCGCAACCACGATCATTAATTCGATAAGGGTAAAACCCTTTTGCATGTTTTTCATTTGTACATCTCCAAAGTTTAAGGTTTATCGCTGGGTTAATTAGCGAAAACGCAATTAATCAGCTTGCAAGAGATTGAGCAAGGCCTGTGCCAAAAGCCGGGAGACGGGCTTGAATATTATATAAGCCATTGAATAATAAGTCTTTTTTATGATTAAATCTGGTGGTTTTTTGCTCGACTGGAAGCGCCGTGCGGTGCCGCAAATCAGCCTCTAGTGACAATATTTGGCATAAGTTGGCTAAAAATACGACACAGGCACAGAAATTTGGAGTTGTGGCACAAGGAAAAATTTGGCCCGCTGCCTGCGCGTTGTCAGGCGTGGACACGATAGATGCCAGGCGCGGTATATTGCGCCAAAACGCTCAAGATCCCGGGCACAAGAGGTTCAAGTTCCTGAATTCGATTTCCGTACGCAATGAGAACGATCAACCTGACGGGTAGTTCAGCAAGGTTGTGTTGGTATTCAATGTTCTTGTCAGCCGTGATTAGCGCGGTGAAGTCGTGATCTGACCCTAGTCGCAGCAAACGACCATTAGTCGTTCCACTCCAGCCCATCTGCTGCACCGTTCTGATTTCAAACTCGCCAGGGAAACATGCTGCGAGTTGCCGTGGTACCTGCTCATTAAGCGGCAGCTTCACTTGACCCCGCGATCTGATTTTTTGCAAATTTGAGCAATTGTGTTGCTTGCTCACAGCTAACCGTCGGAAAGCTGTCTAAAAAGTCGTCCAATCGGTCGCCAGCCTCCAGAAATTCAAAAAGAATTCGAACAGGCACTCGCGTACCCACAAATACCGGCGTGCCGCCAAGAATTGCAGGGTCTTTGTTGACAATTGAATCTGACATAATCTTCACCTCAAACTCAAGTTTACTCTGGTTCTTCGCAACTTGCGTATTCCAGACGAAGGTTGCCACCTAATCCACGCCAAAGTTGCCACCGATTCCACGGGAAGGTTGCCACCCATTCCAGAGCAAAGCTGCCACCCCTGATCGGGTGGTTCAGTACATCAGCAACGCAGGATAATATTCTCACGCAGCGCCAGCGCTGCGATTTTCCGCGCATCGCCTGCCGCTATGTCGCGCGCTCTCACTTTTTTCGAGAGCGCCGAAATCAGCTCCGCTTCCGTTAGCCCGCTGATCGCGATGTTACTCTGAGCAGCTAAATAAGCCTGCGCCTGATCCGAACCGCGCTCCGAACAATAATAAGCAGTCAGCAGGCTGGTGTTAGCGCCACAGTAAACCCGCAGGTATTTGCCGCAGAACAAAACGACGAC
>CAZJDL010000151.1:0-6829 GCA_964544755.1 uncultured Pseudomonadales bacterium
GTTCCTCCTGCAGCAAGGGTGATGTGCAGTATGAATACGACGAGCAACTGCAACTCGTCCGCACCACCGTGAAAGACGGCACGGCCACGGTACGGGAATACGATACCCAGGGCCGCACCACCGCACTGTCACAAGTGCTTGCCAACGGCCAAACCCGCGAGCTGGCGCGTTACGAATACGCCGATGACCACAGCACCCGGCCCAGCCGCATCCGCAAACCCAGCGTCAATCCTGAGGGAAACCATGCAGTGGCGCTGAGTTACAACGCGGCAAACCAGATCACGAAAATTGTCGAAAGCGGCTGGTCGCCCACTGATACAGGCGCGTTTGAGGCCGTCGAACGGCAGATACAGCTCAGCTACACCGAGGGCCTCTTAACTCAAATAGACGGCCCGCGTGACGACGTTGAAGACATTACCCGCTTGCGCTACGATGCCGATAATCGTGTTCGAAAAATCACGTATGCCGATGGCACAGAACGCGACATATTAGCGCGTGACCGCGACGGTCGGGTCACGACGGTGCAAGCAGGCGCTGCTGCGCCGCAGCACTACGCCTACGACGCTGAGGGCCGCCTGGTCACGATGACGCAAGCAGGCAGTGTCACTCGCTATGACTACAATGCTGCCGGCAAGCTCAAACACATTCGCTATCCGGATGGATCGGAGCAGGTGCGAAAATATGACACCGCCGGGCGTCTGGCCAAACAGACCGACGCCCGGGGCCGGGGGCTGGCCCAACGCTATGACAGTCAAAGTCGCGTGGTGAGCTATGAACGCCTGGGTTTAAACAGTGAAACGCTGTCGTGGCTGAACTCCACCTATGATGTGGCGGGGAACCGGCTGGCACTGTCCAGCAATCTGCAGGCAACACTGCAGTTTGCCTACGACGACAAAAGCCGGTTGACCGAGATCACGGCAGCGGGCGAATCCTTGCTTGCTGTCGGTTGGTCTGGGTTAAAGCAGGTCGCCACGTTGACACAACCCGGCGGCGGCGTAACCCGGCTGGACTATAACCGCCGCGGCGACACCGCATGGGTCACCGATGCGCGCGGTAATCCGTCACATTATCAGTATGATGATTTTGGCCGTGTCGTGGGGATTGGCAGTCCGGATGTCGGCCGCCGCCGTGTACGCTACGACGGCCAGGATAATCAACTCAACGACGCGCGGGATGGCAGCGGTGAACTACGCTACGCATACGATGCCGCTAACCGGCTGAGCCAGGTGCACAATGAGGATGGTTTAAACTACGCACTGAGTTACCGCGGGAACACATTGATAGGGGTGGCCGGCGACAGTGCCAACGAGCAGTATGAGGTGGATGAGAAGGGGTCGGTTGTTAAACGCGACATCCAGTATGGATCACATCGTTTCACGCAGGCCTATACCTATGATGAGCAAGGTCGCCTTACTGAAAAAACGCTGTTCGACGGCAGTCGTCTGGAATACACCTACAACGAAACCGGTGAAGTATCAAGCATTCAGCGACAACGCGGTTTTTTTGCCACCGAACTTGTCACTGCCATGAATACCGCTGCGGATACGGCGACCGACAAAACCCTCGCATTGGGCAACGGGCTGATGGAGTACTACCGCTATGAAAACAGCCGTCTCACTGAACTCGATGTCAGCGATACGCTGACTTTGGGCTATGAATACGACGAGCAAGGCCGGATCGCCCAACGCATCAAGAACCAGACGCCGCAGAGCTATGGCTATGACGCGCTGGGCCGTCTCACCTCGGTGGAGCAGGGTGATACTCGCTATGGTTACCGCTACGATGCGGTAGGCAACCGCATCGCGCAAACCATCAACGGGCAGGAACAGGCGCTGGATTACACCCCGGCCGGGGCCGGCAACACACTACGCCGCAGCGCGGCAAGTGACATTCAGCATAATGCCGCAGGCAGTGTGATGCAAGCGGGAGCATTGCGTTATGAGTATGACACGCGGCAGCGCCCGCAGCGGGTCTATCAGCGTGGCAAACTGCTGGCGGAGTACACCTACAATCTGTGGGGAGAACGGGTCAGCAAGACGCTGCATCAAGAAGGGGAAAGAGAGACCTTCTATTATCTGTACGAAAACCGCCGGCTGGTGGCGGAGGCTGATAACAAAGGCCGCATTACACAACAGTATATTTACCTCGATGGACCGGCCCCGCAAGCACTCTCCCAAAACGACATCAAGCGCCGGTTACACCAGCAGACGTTGATAGAGCCACGGAATTTCAGGGCGCCGCAGCGCAACGCAAAGCTCAGCATCAAAGGCGTATTGGTCGAGGCTACCAACGTATTACCGGCAACACCGGAAGCAGACTTCTACCCGAACCAGAAGGCCGACAGCGCGCATAAAAACCTGCTGGCGGTTGTCAGCGGCGGAGATGTGTATTGGGTGCACACCGACCACCTGGGCACGCCGCAGGCGCTGACGGATAAATCGGGTGAAGTAGCTTGGCAGGCTGACTATACGCCTTTTGGGCAAGCGCAAACGCGAGGTGACCTGAGCTTTAATCTCCGATATCCGGGACAATACTACGACGAGGAAACGGCGACCCATTACAATTACCAGCGTGACTATGACCCGAACACGGGGCGTTATCTGACGGTTGATCCTGTTGATTTGCGCGCTGGTTTGAATAATTACAGCTACGTAGCCAATGACCCTGTCGGCTACAGCGACCCGACGGGTGAAGCGCTTCCAGCAGTGGTGATAATAATTGGCGAATGCGCCACGAACCCGGTATGTGTTGCGGCGGCGATCAGAGCCGGGCGGTTGACCTTGCAGGTGGCGTTACGCATCCTGAGCGCGTTGGGTATTCTTGATGATGTGATGGATATATTGAATGGAGAGGAAGATACGCCCGAGCAGTGTGAGGTGGAGGATGAGGCGCCTGCCGAGAATGAGAGTGAGTGCGAACCTGAGGAAGAGGGTGAGCTGGCTAGGCAAAAAGATGAAATATGTAATCAACCAAGCACGTGTTTAGTGAAAGGAAAGAACGGCATAGAAGAATCGCAATTCGGATCAAGAGAAGGCTATCTGGATGAGTTGTTAAGACGACGAGAGCTAAACAGGTCATGTTTGGCTATACGGCAACATATTACTAATCGATGCTATAAAGGTGTTAACAACGATGGGCATCAAGATCAAGAGGATAAAGTTACAGATAAGATTTATGAATGTAATTCAAAGATAGAGGAGGTAATGCGCCGGCTTCCAGGACGCTAGCTATGAGTGAAAAAACGTTAGTGCAGCGAAAAGACGAGCTCCTAAAGAATATAGATGATGGCTTTTCGGGTTCGCGCTATCCAGGGCATAGAAATATTGTTCGCGGGCCAATATATAAATATGATGATTCAGAGAATACTTATAAATGCTATAAGGGGGTGATATGGGAGAGCATCGATCACCCGGAGAAGCTTCGCATAGACACAGGTTATATTGTAGAAGTGCTAAGTTGGCTTTCTCCGGTAGCCATGAGATATTATTTACCCGCGTTTATGAAGTTAATAATCTCTGATTACCCAGGCTATGACTTAGGTAATTTTGAGAGTGAGTTGCTTTCTAAGCTAACGAGACAAGACGAGAAGACAAAGTATTTTGATCTTTGTTATGGTGTTTTGAAGAGTTACCAAAAGGAGATAGTGGGGGAGTTCCTCTTATATTTGGGTCGATGGGATAACGAAACACATCCCAGTAAATCTTACAAGATGGCATTAGACGAAGAGAACTTGTATCTACTGGTGCTAGAAAATCAGGATAGCCCAGCTTTTAGAGCGTTAAATTCCTATTGGAAAGACTATTTGCCTGAAAAAGTGCAATATGAATGCATGTTAAGAGGCGAGATATGGTGACTATTCCCGAGCGATAAAACGGGAAGAAATCGAGGGGTAAAAAAGCAAATAGAGTCTACCATCGTATTTTGTAGGTGATCTCCTTGCCGCAGTTGAGGAAATCAAGGGGTCAGACTCGTTGATGCCACCTTCTGGTGATGTTAGATGTCCGTCTAATCTACAGGTCGAGATATGATGGCACAGGAAAAACGGGGCAGGTCTTTGATTAATGATGCAATGTCTGATGGCCTGCACAGAACCGGGCCAGGCTCTGCCTTTTGTCTTTCAACCTAATTGTAGCGAGCCACTTTACCGTCGTACAATTTACCAAATTAATCATCAAACGATTTCGCGGTTTTACGACGATTTTGCCACACTGCCGTCATAAGAATTTTTCTTTTTACCGCGCTAAAATCATACCTTCGACCAATCTGGCGTCATAAAGTATAGGCGATCGACATTTCCGGTCTTGAGAATACCGCGTATCTACGTTGTCCTATGATAGTTAAGGTAAGCTGCCGATAACATCAGGCGCTATCAGCGCAACGATGCTACCGGCAATGTCGGTGGTGCTTTTCTGCTTATTTTTGCCGAACTAAGCAACCTGCTGTTTAATCAATTCCTCATGCGACCGCCAATGCGGTTGTACCAATACGTTATTGACGTGGGTGATCGTTGCGATCTTTTTGGTTTCCCTGCAGGCTTCGATCAAGCTGCCATAACACAAGTTTCTGCACAGTCTCAGATTGCCCTGCGCCGAGCGTATGATCAATTCAACCGCTGCCGCATCGAAGGTATTGATGCCCATTCTGACGGCTTCGAGTTCCTTGATAATATAACGTTCCAACTCATCGTCATTGAGCGCTACGATGTGAGCCGAGTAAGTGATTCTGCTCTTAATGTCTCGATTTACATTCATCGACAAATAGTACAACAAGTCACGCTGGCCAAATACGATCAAACTGTGTTTTTTAGGAAACTTCTCAAACAATAATCTCAGCTTGCGTAGCACCAGCATGTCCAATAAATGTGCTTCGTCAATCAGCACATACAGTGTTTTACGCTCCTTGATATGATTAAACGCGCTTTGTATTAAGGCCTTTTCCAAGTCTTTGGTGGGCACCTCAATCTTAAACGATTCCGCCAGCTGCTGCAGGATGTTGAGGTAAGTGTGCAACGTGCGTGAGCACGACACAACCGTCATATCGCGTTCTTGTTGCCAGTTTTCTATATGCTCTCGCAAGACGCTTTTGCCAACACCTGGCTCGCCAATGACCACAGAAAACCCGCCTTGTTGCGCATGAATTTTGATCATGTCGATGATCTGTTTTTGTTGGGGCAGCAGTTGCAGGCCACACCGGTTAAACGGTTCTTTGGTGACGCCGTGAATGGATTTGATCACTGCTCGTCTCCTGCGTGGCGTGTTGGTGATAGGCGCTGACGCGCATTAAAGTGCAGGTCAAGCAACGTGGCGTCACCCATGCGTTTGTCGTTGAAGTAGACGACAAAGCGATGCCGTCTGGTTCGGTCATATCGCACCTGTACTCTCTTCTCGCGCAGATCCACCGGGCATTCGTATTTTTGTGAGTTGATGGAGAATACGTTGGTCTTTGAGACCTTGCGGGTTTCCTCGACGAAGAATATTTCGTCGCTGGTTTCGTCATCGGTCAGGAAGGAGATCCGGTCCCGGTCCAGGTTAAAGCGGTCCAGTGGCACCATTTGAATGCCGCTGTGGTATTGGCTGTTATAGTCGTTTTCGATCCAGTCATGTGCCTTATCGTTAAGGTCATCCAGGCTATCAAAACTGAGATGATGGACGAGGAAGCGATCCCTGAAGCCCCTGAAGCCCCTGAAGAAGCGTTCGATCTTACCCTTGGCGGCGCCATCGCGGATGGGCGCGTGCGACAGGCGAATATCCAGGCGCACACAAGCCTGCAGGATTTCTTTAGAAGAATAATTGGCGCCGTTATCAAAATACAATCGATCGGGCTTGCCGCGCTTGAACAGGGCCGACCGGAACGCGTCAATCATATTGTCGGTGTTATCTCGATAAAAGAACTGTCCGTGGGTGATCAGCCGACTGGCGTCGTCAATGAAGGCAATCAAAAAGGTTTTACGCCATGATCCATCCACTTGTTTGATGGAAGGGCCATACATTGTGTCGGCTTGCCAGAGTTCGTTCGCAAACTGCATGGCGAAGGACCGCCTAAGCGACTTTGTCTGCTCGACATTGAGTAAATCATTGTCTCTGACCATGCGGTAGAACGAGGTTTGCGACAGCTGGCTGCGCTGGAAGTAGTTACGTCGCAGTAACTGCCGGTAAAGCGCCATTTTAGGAATAGTGCCGACTTTGTTCAGGCTTAAGGTAGGCAAAATATCAGCGATGGCCTCACTCAGTTCATTGGCCTGCACTTTGCGGTAGCTGTTCTTGTCGGCGCGGGTTTTGTTATCCAGCGTGGTAATACCGCACTTCTTAAAGCGATAAAGCCAGGTGCTGATGGTACGCCACGTGAATTGATACTCACAACCGGTTTGTTCATCGGTAAATGTGCGTTCGCTGACGGCTTGAATGCGAGCGCGAATACTGTCGCCAGGGGCGTAGTCGACGGCGCTGAGCACGCGCAGGCGCAATGCCAGTGGCGGTTTCTAGGGGGTCGGTTTTCGGTGTGTCATGACAATACGTTCCGTAAGTTAAAAGGCCTTCGGAGCGTATGACAAGCTTGCGCATAGCGATACTGCCGGCGTTTGTTGCGCTGTTGAGTCGTCAAGATTGATGAGCAAGAATACCGAAAGCGTTGATAGCAACATGGCAAAAGGGTGGTGCGCAAAATCGCTAAGTGTGACGAGAAAAGTGGTGAGCACGGAGGCAAAACGAGCGCCCAATAAAAGGAGGTCAGATTAAATAAAGCGCCATTGAGTGTTGTTTTGATAATCAGAACAAGAGCAGTGGACCCCATTGATTGGACAGTAACAGGATGACATGAGCGCTTTCCTCTA
>CAZJDL010000152.1:0-6820 GCA_964544755.1 uncultured Pseudomonadales bacterium
AAGTATTCTGTCTAAATTAGCGCCGCGTGTTCAATTCAGCTATCATACGCAACTTTAGCTTTACTCGGTCGCATCACGCTTGTGGTTGGCGCCGCTAATGAAAATAATGTACCTAAGAGGTAACTGATTTGCGCTTCCTTGTCCCTGCATTATTGTCGCTGCTCGTTGTCGCTACGCAAACACAGGCGAACGAACTCGAAACCTTGACCGTCACTGGCAAAAGACTCACGGCGAGCAAGCATTCGCTGGCCACCAATACGGCGGTGGTCAACCAACAAAGCCTGCAAATCATCTCCCATCTGCATATTAACGAAGCCCTGGCACGAGTGCCCGGTGTCTGGATAAGCCGCGGCAACGGCCAAGAGCATCTGACTGCCATTCGCTCACCGGTTCTGACCGGCGCTGGTGCTTGCGGCGCGTTTCTGATGGCTGAAGACAGCGTACCGTTGCGCGCAGCCGGTTTTTGCAATGTAAACCAGTTATTTGAAGTCAACAGCGAACAGGCGCAGCGTATTGAGGTGCTGCGCGGCCCAGGCAGTGTGCTGTTCGGCTCGAACGCCGAGCATGGCATCATTAACGTCATCACACCCGACCCAGGCGCTGACGGTCAAACAGAGTTTGCGGTGGAAGGCGGGCCACACGACTACTGGCGCGCGCGGGTCAAGCAATCGCAGCAGTTCGGCGCGCACGGGTTATTAGTCTACGCTAACGGCGCGAGCGACGGTGGCTACAAAAGAGATGCGGGCTTTGACCAGCAAAAAATCAACCTGGTGCATCGTTATGCGGCCCAGGAGCTGACTGTAAAAAGCGTGCTATCGGCCACTAATTTAAACCAGGAGACGGCCGGTTTCATCAAAGGCCGCAACGCCTATAAGGATTCTTCGCGGCAACGTGAAAACCCCAACCCCGAAGCCTTTCGCGACGCGCAAGCTGTACGTTTTTATTCGCGCGCAACCTTACAGCTTAGTGAGACCGACGCGTTAAGCTTCACCCCGTACTTGCGTTACACCGACATGGAGTTTTTGCAACACTTCCTACCATGGCAGTCACTGGAAGAAAACGGGCAACAAGGCGTAGGCTTACAAACGCTTTACACCCGCGAACGCGGTGCCTGGCGCAGCAGCCTGGGACTGGATATCGACTACACCGAAGGATTTCTGCAAGAAACGCAAGACCAGCCATTCAGCCCGACCATCCCAGCCGGCGCACACTACGACTATGAGGTTGGCGCTGGCGTCGTTGCGCCGTTTATTGAAACTGAATGGAGTATATCTGACGCCACCAGCTTAACCCTTGGCTTGCGCTTCGAGCACACAAATTACGACTACGACAACAAGCTGACAGCGGGTTCTGCTTGCGCTGCCACCGTCAACGGCTGCCGCTTCTCACGCCCAGCTGACCGCGACGACACTTATAACGAATGGGCACCGCGGCTCGGTCTTCTCCATCATTGGTCTGAGCAACACGCCAGTTATGTGCAGCTGGCGCGCGGCTACCGCGCCCCGCAGGCCACTGAGTTATATCGTTTGCAAGCGGGTCAATTGCGCAGCGAAATAGATGCCGAACAACTGGACAGCATAGAGTTTGGATTTCGCGGCGCGGGTGAAAACGTATTCTACGACGTAGCGTTGTTCGGTATGCGCAAGAACAACTTTATTTTCCAGGACACCGAGCGGCAGAATATCAGCAATGGCGAAACCGAACATTACGGCATCGAGTTTGATGTGCGCTTTAGCCTGCCCGCCAATTTTGACCTTGCCATTAACGGCACTCTCGCCCGCCACCGTTACACCAACGCTATCAACTTAAGTGACACCAACATCAAAGGCAATGATATCGATACAGCCCCGCGGCGTATCGGCGCAGCGCAGTTTGGCTGGAGCTCGGCGCGCGGCCACCGGGCCGAACTGGAGTGGGTGCATATGGGTAGCTACTATCAAAACCCGGAAAACAGTGTGCGCTACCCAGGCCATGATCTTCTCAACGCGCGCTTCATATATAACTTGAATAAACGCTGGGAACTTGCTGTTCGTGTTAATAATTTGACCGATGAAGATTACGCGGAGCGAGCCGACTTCGCGTTCGGTGATGACCGTTACTTTGTCGGCGAACCGCGCTCATTGTACCTTAGTGTTAGCGCCAAATTTGGTGGTTAATGCGTTGGTGTTGCTCGATGACCGCCTTGATCGCCCGCGGCTCCTGGAGACGCTTAACTTCCTGAAAGAGTAACTCGGCGCCCGGGTATTGGCGCCGCAGGTAACCCAGCCATTGTTTAATTCGATTGCCTACGTAGCGCGGATACAAGCGCTCGGTAATCGCAAAAAACGCTTGCACCAGCTCAATCACTTGCAACCAATTGGGCGGTATGCAACTCTGCCCACGGCTTTGCTTTTTAATTAAGGCCGCCAAATCAGGACACGCCAGGCTGCCACGGCCGAGCATCAAGTCTTGGCAACCACTATCTCTTTGGGCCCGTAGTGCGTCTTGCACCGACCAGATTTCACCGTTTACCACAATTGGGAAAGTGACCAGTTTTCTAACGCTTTCGATAGTGCGCCAATGGGCCGGGGGCCGGTAGCCGTCCTGCCGGGTACGCGCATGAATACACAGTTCATCGGCACCTGCCGCTGCGATGCCGCAGACAATGTCCTCCAGCGAGCTGGCATCATCGAAGCCAAGGCGAATTTTTGCCGTCACCGGCGTGGCGCTGCTGACGGCATCGCGCACGGCACTCACCACGGCGGCGACGCGTTGCGGTTCGCGCAGCAGCACCGAGCCACCGTCGTTACGGTTGACGGTTTTGGCGGGGCAACCGAAATTAAGATCGATGCCCGGCGCTCCCAGTTTGTCTGCCCTGGCCGCGTTGGCTGCCATATGGACAGGTTTGCCACCAAGCAGTTGAATAAAAACCGGCGTGCCCGTTGGGGTTTGGCCGCCGTTATGTAACTCCGGGCAATAGCGATAAAACACCCTGGCCGGCAGTGTTTGCTCGGTGACCCGCACAAACTCGGTCACGCAGCGGTCGATTCCGCCGCGCGCGGTGAGCAAGTCGCGCATACTATGGTCCATCACGCCTTCCATTGGCGCCAGGATAATCCGCATGGGTTGCTTGCTCGGTTTTCGTTGCCGGGAATTTAAGCGTCGCTCGCCAAATGACATATGTTATCAAATACTTATAGCTGTTTTGATGAATCCGTATAAGACCAAATATTCACCACGCCATGCTCTACCAATCGCTTCAAGATCACATTATAATCAAATGCGAACAATTATCATTGTTGTATTTTATGTTAAGCGGATCGGCAGTGAACTTCGACAAACTCAAGCGCGGTGATCGCGCCCGCGTTACCGGCTTCGACGGCCTTTCGGACGCCTACCGCAGCCGTCTGTTGAGCCTGGGACTTACCCCCGGCACCGAAATCATGATCGCACATATTGCCCCGCTCGGCGATCCGGTTGAAATTATTGTCAGAGGTTTTCGGCTCAGCCTGCGCCGGCATGAGGCAGCCGGTGTAGTAGTGGACAAACTATGACGCAAGAACTCGTCCAGGATTACAGCATTGCCCTGGTCGGCAATCCCAACTGTGGCAAGACCACGTTGTTTAACGCCTTAACGGGCGCGCATCAACACGTGGGTAACTGGCCTGGCGTCACTGTAGAGAAAAAAACTGGCTACTTTACACATACGCAGCAACGCTATGCCGTAGTCGATTTGCCCGGCACCTATGCGCTGCATGTGGCGCAAAAAGATGATCCGATGGACCAGCAAATTGCGCAGCAGTTTGTACTCGAACGGTCGGCAAACCTAATCGTCAACATCGTCGACGCCTCCAGCCTGGAACGCAGTTTATATTTAACGACCCAGCTACTCGATGCACAGGTACCAATGGTCGTTGCCTTGAATATGACCGATGTCGCCAAGCAACAAGGCGTTCATGTCGACCCGCTTCAACTCGCCGAGGCACTGGATTGCCCGGTGATCCCGCTGGTAGCCAGCCGCGGCGAAGGCCTGGATACGCTGCACGACGTTATGTCCGGCAAGCTGCGCAATCCTAAGCCGGTTGGCCTTCAACTGCATCTGGGTGACAAGCTGGAATCTGCGATCGCTGCTGTTTTACATGCGATCAACCACAACGGCAAGCCCGGCGGCAGATTAAAGGCAACCGCGATACTAGAAAGCGACGCCGCGCTGTTGGCAAGCTTTCCCGCTGCCACGCAAGACAAACTGCAGACGATTGTCGCGCGAACCCAACGCCAACACGACAGCGCTTTGAGCGATGAGTTGATTACCGCGCGCTACCGGTGGATCAATAGTGTGTGCGACAAAGTAGTACGCAGCGAGCAACGCAGCAAGCGTACCGTTACCGACTATCTGGACGCAGTTTTTCTCAATCGCTGGCTGGCATTCCCGCTGTTTCTCGGCGTGATGTACCTGATGTTTATGCTAACGATTAACCTTGGCGGCGTATTCACCGATTTTTTCGACACCGTCGGCCGCGTGCTTTTTGTTGAAGCCCCAACCCGCTTGTTCACTGCCGTTGGTTTACCCGGTTGGCTAATCGCCCTGCTCGCCGACGGTGCCGGCGGCGGCCTGCAACTGGTGGCGAGTTTTATTCCGGTGATTGGCGCGCTGTTCCTGTTTCAAACCTTCCTGGAAGATTCGGGTTATATGGCACGCTCGGCATTTGTACTAGACCGCTTGATGCGTGTGGTCGGGCTACCCGGCAAGTCGTTTGTGCCGCTGATTGTTGGCTTTGGCTGCAACGTGCCTTCCATTATGGCAACGCGTTCGCTGGATAGTCAGCAGGATCGCTTACTGACGACGATTATGGCGCCGTTTATGTCTTGTGGCGCGCGTTTGACCGTTTACGTATTGTTTGCCACCGTGTTTTTTCAGCACAACGCGCAAAACGTCGTTTTTGGGCTGTATCTCATTGGTATTGCGCTGGCGGTGCTGTCCGGTTTCGTCATACGCCGGCATATAATGCTAAGCCGTGAAATAACGCCTTTTATCATGGAACTGCCCAACTACCATGTTCCAACGCTGCGCGGCCTGCTGATTCATACCTGGCAGCGCCTGCGTGGTTTTATCCTGCGCGCCGGCAAGGCCATTGTATTGGTTGTGATCGTACTGAACTTCGTCAATTCGATTGGCGTCGACGGCAGTTACGGCAATGAGAACACGCAGAATTCCGTGCTGTCGGTGATCGGTAAAACCATTACACCCGTGTTCACGCCGATGGGAGTTGAGCGAGATAACTGGCCTGCCACGGTAGGAATTTTCAGCGGCATTTTTGCCAAGGAAGTCGTCGTCGGAACGCTGGATGAATTGTACGGCAACCTGGCGAGTGAGGGCGCTGTCGCTGGTGCGGCCAGTACCAGCTTGTGGGACCAGTTAGTAGAAGGCGCGCAAACCGTGCCCGGGAATCTACAAGGCCTGAACGATTTGTGGGGCGACCCGCTGGGGGTCAACATGGCGGGTGATCTTTCTGATCAAGCCAACGCGGCGGCGGCGCAAGACGTTCGCGTCGATACCTTAACACTAATGGCTACGCTGTTTGCCGGGCCAGTAGCCGCCTTTTCCTATATTCTTTTTGTGCTGCTGTACATGCCCTGCGTCGCGACGCTGGGCGTCATCTACAAGGAGATGGGCGGCTTCTGGGCATTTTTCTCGGCCAGCTGGAATACCCTTATCGCCTATTGCGTCGCCGTTATCTGCTTTCAAGCGGGTACGTTCAGTGCTCATCCGCAAAACTCCCTGCTTTGGATCGCGGCTATGCTGGCGCTGCTTGCCGCAGGCTATGCGGCGCTGCTGTATCTGGGCCGCAAGGAACTACGCGACAGCAATTTGATTCCGGTTGTCAATCTCTAAGCTCCGTAGTGACGTTAACGGGGCACTCTAGTAGATGTAGTGCGGGCGACCAAAGTAACGATGCCGATATCCGTAGGGGTAGTGATACGGAAAGCCGAAGCGAAAATACGGGTAATAGAAGGGAGCGTAGAACGGGTCGTAAAACGGGTCATAGGAAGGACTGTAGGGGTACGGGTCATAATAATTGCTGTACTCGTTCCACAATACAAACTCGGCGCTATTGACTGAAACCACCGGATAAACGTAGTTATGTTCGCCAATTTTTTGCGTGACAGTTTCGCTGACTTCGCCAACAGCCGTAATTTCGCGTCCGACTGCGTAATCTTTCGGTTCGAGAAAGCCGGCAAATTTTAAATAGAAACGCCCTTCCGAGTCGCTATCGATCGGCCGGCCACGTCTGTCCAGTTGGTACTGTACCAGTTCGATCCAGGTCTCGTTTTGCCGGTTTTTTACTGATGCTATAACGCCGCCCCAGCGCACACGGCTGCCTTTGTGTTTATCAATATCTGCGTTGACCTCGCTTAAACTGGGGGCCCCTGGCATCGGTTGATTGAAAATGGTGGGCGTAGATGCACAGGCGCCGAGCAATGCCAACATCGCGACTACTGCTAATAGTTTTGTAAAACACATGAGACGACTCTGTAAAAAACGAAGTTCAATCAATTAGACGAGACAAACTGCGAGCGGTTCCGGCGAATCGCTAGTGTGCTGTAACGAATAAAGTGTACATATCAGAAGTCATCAAATTAGTCAGTGCAAGACGTCGCTTGCAGGCAATGGCCCCTCCCTTGGCCAAAGCGACAACGCCGCACTGGCTGATTTGATGACTTCCCTTGCGGCGAGACGCCAAATGTCGCTCTGGTAACGGAAATTGATCAATAATACTCTGTTCTTCATGCAGGGCAATCGGGCTTAAAAGTTCTTGAAAACAGGATTTAGATGAGGTAT
>CAZJDL010000153.1:0-6808 GCA_964544755.1 uncultured Pseudomonadales bacterium
CATTAAGGAAGCCTGGAACAACTGGGCCAACAACCCGAATGCCTATGCGCAAGTTGGCTTGAAGGTGCTTTTGCTAAAAAGAACTCAGCGCCCTCACTTATCCAGGGCCTGTTAACGGTTGCCGGCGGCGAACCAGCTTGCGTAGCGTTCAATGATAGCTTGCTCCCGAAGGCTGATAAAAGGAAACCTGCAATGCCAAACGTCAACCTGACGCGTAGATTGAGTGCCGAATATACCCAACTTTACCGCACGTGTGAGATCAATGTGACTTTGGGTCAGCACTGCGTCTGGCGCAAAGCAATTGCTCGCAGAAGACGGGCAGGACTATGATACCGCGGTTTCTGCTGACGGACGCTGGCTGGTTATCGACGTCGTAATGTTCAGCGATTTGCAAATAACCCGGCTGCTGGAACGCACTAAGTCGGGCAGCTACGAATTAAACCATAACCTGTCGCGGCAGGCATGGCAGTCGCTGGGCAATCGGCGTGCAATCGATATCGAAAATCTATCCAATCCGCGCACGCGGTTCGTGGGCTGGTCTGCTGACGGTAAGAGCGTCACGGTAGAGGCGTCTGCTAATAGCGCCGAAGGGGATGACATACTTGAGACTCTAACGATTAATATCAGTCGCGAATAGTGCGCACAGGGCGCTAGCCGTAAGCATTGCGCTCGGCGCTACTGTCGGAAAGGTACTCAACCAGCTCCCACTCGAAACCGGCGCTATCGAAATAGTAGGCGCGCTTTCGGTACGGATGAGGCTCTCCCGGCATGCCTTTTTTGTAGCCGTGCCGTTCAAGCCGCCGGCTGACGTATTCAACATTCTCCACCACCCAGCCGAGATGGTTAACTCCATAATTGACGTAGGCCGGACGCCTGGCTTTAGGCACTGCGCCTATGTTTGGTTCCTGCAGGGCGATGTAAAACCGGTCTGTACCGACATGCGCCCAGCGATAGCCACCCTCCGGGGTTTTGTCCTGCCTGACTTTAAACTCGGGTTCCAGCGTCAGCAAAAACTCTATTGCCGCGTCAATATCGGGCACGGTAACGTTGGCATGTTCCAGATAAGTTGCCATGTTCGACTCTCCTTTAGCTTGGGGTTCGGCTCAAAGTATAATCCAGATCTTCCAATATTTTATCTTTACAGCTAATATATTGGTAAACGGCTAACAACCCGGACAGGCAGATATGAGCAACAGCGAAACACTGGGCGTGTCGCATTTTCTAGCCCTCAACATGCAGGCCTTACGCAAGAAAAAGGACTTTAGCCAAAACCAGCTCGCGCAGGTCGCCGAGATTCCACGCTCGACTATTACCAACCTGGAATCGGGCGCTGGCAATCCATCGCTGACCAACTTGTGCAAACTAGCGGCTGCTCTTAACGTCAGCATTGAGGAGTTGTTGTCGCGTCCGCGAAGCGACTACACCCTGATCAAGGCAGCCAAAGTGCCAGTGCTCAGCAGGGCGCGCGGCATGGTGAGCGTGCACAAGCTGATGCCAGACAAGTTTAAGGGTATAGAGATCGATAAACTGGAACTGCAGGCGCGGTCGTCCATGGCCGGCCAGCCGCATTTGCAGGGCACTAAAGAATATCTGATGACGCAAAAAGGCGCGGTGACGGTGTTTGTGGCCGGCCAGAACCACGTCGTCAGTGCTGGCGATGTATTCGCGTTTCCGGGCGATCAACCGCACTCCTATCGCAACGCCACATCGCGGGCCGCAGTTGCTATCAGCGTGGTATTGCCAGTGCCTCATTTAATGGGCACGTAAAGAAGTTCACAAGAAGATTGCCGAGCCGTATGCCCGCCCGGACTACCAAGGCCGAGCAACACCGTATTGCGCGCTGATCATTAAACAGCCAGCAACGCAGAAGCCCCGCTACCTCGGCTTCTAGGGTAATGCTAACTGACCCTAGCCATTTTTGGGGTAGAGTGTTGACCTTCCAGTTACTGTAATGCTTATATTTAGTCAATAGGCAACGTAGCCTAAGCACTCCAGGAGCATAGCTCGATGAATATTGGTCAGGTGGCAAAACAATCAGGGCTTAGCACGAAGGCAATTCGATACTATGAAAGTATCGATCTTATCCCCCCACCGATTCGGCAAGCAAACGGCTACCGCGATTACAATCAACAGACTTTGTCGGCACTGCGGTTTCTACGGCAGGCGCGGCAATTCGGCTTTAGCCTTGAAGAATGCCGTGAACTGGTGGTCTTATACCAAAACCCGCAACGACGCAGCGCCGAAGTACACAGCCTGGTTGAAGACAAATTGATCGAGGTAGAGCGCCATATCAAAGAGTTGCGCTCGATCAAAAAGCTATTAACGAAATTAGTGAGTAGCTGCCCCAACGATGAGGGGTCAGACTGTGAGATTCTTAACGCCTTGTCGGCGGTAAAGTCTTGATCGCGTCGGAGCCCGAGCATGACTGACTGTTGCGAAAAAGCACGCGAAGCGGTGGCAAGCGCAGCGCCGGAACAACATGCCCCCGCCTGTCACAGCGAAGCGCGGAAAACCGATTACCTGCTATGGGTGAGCGGCAGTATTGTAGCGGTCTGCTATTTGATCGCTGCAGTCTCGGGCGATGGCGCGGCACTGCCCAACTGGTTGCGCCAAATGTCGTTTGGCATTTTCGAATTGCTCAACCAGATGTGGTGGGGGCTGGTCGCGGCCGTCGTATTTGTTGGGCTGCTCGACCGCGTACCGCAAACTATGGTGATGCAGGCACTCGGCAAGGGTGGCAGCACGCGCGGGGTTTTGCGCGCAACGCTGGCCGGCGTGCTACTGGACTTATGTAGCCACGGTATTCTTATGGTCGGCGCCAAGCTGTATCAGCGCGGCGCCAGCCTGGGGCAGCTGATGGCGTTTCTGATTGCCAGCCCGTGGAACTCTTTGTCACTAACCATCATCCTGGTCAGCTTGATCGGCCTGGGCTGGACATTGCTTTTTATTCTATTGTCTATGCTGATCGGCGTAATAAGCGGCTTGCTGTTCGATCGCCTGGTTGCCAACGGTATATTGCCAGCCAACCCTAACGCTGCAGCCGAAGACGAAGAATCCGCCAACTCTGCTAATGGCTTGTTGCGCGATATGTTCGGTTTGCTCAAACAGGCGCAATGGACGCCAGCGGCAATTGGCCGCCTGCTGCGCGACGGTTTACGCGACTCGCGCATGGTGTTTCGCTGGCTGTTGTTTGGATTGGTGCTGGCCACCGCTATTCGCGCCTTCGTACCGCTCGACACCTACCAGGCGTTATTCGGGCCAACGGTATTGGGTTTGCTGCTTACCCTGGTGGCCGCGACCATCATAGAAGTATGCTCGGAAGGATCGACGCCCATCGCGGCTGACCTTCTCACCCGTGCCGCCGCACCCGGCAATGGCTTCACCTTCCTGATGGCGGGCGTGGCTACCGACTACACTGAGATTATGGTGCTGAAAGATTTAACGAAGAGCTGGAAGATAGCCTTGTTTTTACCGCTGGTTACGCTACCGCAGATTTTGCTGATGGGTTGGCTACTCAATAGCTTAGCTTAGCAACGTATTGGTGGGACAAACGCGGACGGCTAACAGACTAAAACACCGCATGGTGCACGCATCAAAACCGAATAAAATACAGGTATGGATTGCCGCAATGCGCCCACGCACGCTGCCGCTGGCGATCGGAAGCATTGCGATGGGTTCTTTCCTCGCAGCAGCTGATGGCGCATTAGACGGCGGCATTGCGGCGTTAGCCATGCTGACGGCGATGTTTTTGCAGGTTTTGTCGAATTTGGCAAACGACTATGGGGACAGTATCCATGGGGCAGATTCTGTCGAGCGCAAAGGCCCGAGCCGCGCCGTGCAATCCGGTCTTATCAGCGTGGCCGCAATGCGCCGCGCGATGCTGGTCGCCGCCGCCCTTTCGGTGCTCAGTGGCATTGCTCTCGTTTGGCTCGCACTAAGCGGTGAGGGATTACTACTTGCCGGATTGTTTGTTTTGCTCGGCGCCGCGGCTGTGTGGGCCGCTATCAACTACACGGCAGGCAGCAATCCCTATGGCTACGCCGGTTTTGGTGACCTTTCCGTTTTCTTCTTTTTCGGTCTTTCCGGGGTCCTTGGCTCGTATTTTTTGCAGGCTGGCATGCTCAAGGGATCAATCTTGCTTCCCGCGATCAGCGTCGGCGTAATGACTGTCGCGGTTCTCAACGTCAACAACATCCGCGATATGGAAAGCGATGCCAAAGCGGGCAAATACTCAATTCCGGTGCGGATTGGTTTAGAGAAGGCGCGCACCTATCACTGGCTGTTATTACTTGCTGGTTCGATTACGACGCTGGTTTATGTTGCGCTGAAGTGGCAAAGTGTTTGGCAATTACTTTTTCTTGTGGCGCTTCCCCTGCTCTACAACAATGGGCAAGCGATTGCCAAGCTGCCGCGCGAAAAGCTCGACCCCTGGCTCAAACAGATGGTGCTGACCTTTCTGCTGTTTGTGCTGACCTTTGGCGTAGGTCAAATTTTAGCTGCTTGAAACACTACCGTGCAGCACATAGCCAAAATGCTGTGCGGATCACCAGGTATCCACCCAGGAACGCTAATGCGCCGCGATAAAACGGTCAAGATCGCCAGCAAAAGCCAAATTCAGCGCATCATTGACAAACTCCAGAGACAAACCCCAGGCGCAGGTCGGAAAGTATTGAATCCGCATACGATTCGTCTATCGATCAACGAGAATACCGCTTGGACCGAGTCACTGCGATGCTTTTAAATGCTCCTTGAGTTCGGCGACTTCCTGTTCCAGCTTGCTGACTCTCTGTTCCAATTCAGACACATTCCCGTGCGCTGAAGTCGCGGAAGATATTGCAGCCTGCGCCCGCGCAGCGTGTGCTTCAACGTCAATCGACCCGCACAACAGGTGCATGTACTCCGCGTCCTTACGTCCCGGCGTACGCGGCAACTTCACCACCAGCGCGTCGCCCTCCCGCTCGATCAGGCCAGCGAGCGCGTCCATCACGGCAGCATTGTCAGCGAAGCTATGCAGGCGCCCGCTGCGCGCTCTCAACTCCCCCGGTGTCTGCGCACCACGCAGCAAAAGCAGGCAGGTGATCGCAAACTGCGCCGCGTCAAATTGGTAGTCGCTGAAGGTCGAGTTACAAAACCGCTGGTTGTATTTCTCCACCCCTCTCCTAAAATTCTCTTCTTCGCGCACGAAATTTTTGGTCGCCAGATCGCGTGCCGCACGCTGCACTGTACCCGGCTCCAACGACAGCACCGGATTGCGCGCGGACTTCTGGTTACAGGCGTTGGTCAGCGCATTGAGTGTCAATGGATACTGATCCGGCGTAACGACGGATTTCTCCATCAGGCAGCCGATGACGCGGGCTTCGTTGTCAGTTAGGTCAGGCAGCACCGATAAGTCCTCATTGTCGTTAATCGTTTGGGGCAAGTCCGGCGGCCATTGCTAGGAATGGGGAATTCCTGCCGCGATTGTCTATTTTAGCCGATAGTACTCATTCGACTTCAATCTGTCGACCGTTCGTCTCAAGCAGACCACGGTACACTGCGCTTTCTGCGAGCGGATGCGCTCGCGATACAACCTTCCGCAATTCAGGTGGTTGGCTATGCTCGGTTACACCACCCTCGGCACCAACGACCCGGCGCGAGCGATGAGGGTGGCCGGGGCAGCCGCCTTCTTTAAATACGCCAACTGCCCCGTTGCTTCGACCGCTTGCTCCCGCTGCTTAGCGCCTTGTTCTAAGCTTGGCCCAAGGACCGCCATGGTCGGAATACCAGAGACCGTCCGCGGTGCGCCGCTGCTCCCAGTCTCCTACCACCGTTGTTATAGCGCTGAAAATGGGGAAGTCGTCGCTGTCCTTAACGAAGATATGGTCGATACGCACGGCAAGCCGGTTCGACCCGGTAAGATCTTCGGCTTGGCAGCAGGTATAACCGGGTTCGTTATTGTACGGATAACGAACGTTCCAGGTGTCAATGTAACCGGCATCGGCAACGGTTTGGTAGGCTGTGGTGCCGGGCACGGCGTTGAAGTCGCCGACGAGCAGGACGGGCAGCGCCTCGTCCGCGATCGCATCTATCAGTTCAGCGGATTGCAGATCCTGACAAATCTGCGGGCCCGTCGCCGTCAAGCAGGGTAAATCTTCCACCTCCAGGTGGGTGTTGACAAAGCGAATGCGTTTGCCTCTAACCTGCGCGTCAACCGCCGTATAACCGCGCGTGAACTCAAGCGGAAACCCACCCAGGTCAACAGTCAGGTTATTGGTATAGTTAGCGGACGCCGCATTGCTGGTTGTGGTGGTGCTGTTTCTCGCCAGAATCACATCGCGATCCCGCAGCCGGCCGAAGGTGCCCGCTACCGTATCGATCGGCAATGTGACATCGGCGTTGTTGAGGATCGATGCCACCGTATAGTGTTCGCCCCGCGCTGCTAACGCGTCCAACAGAATCGCCAGAAAGTCGAGCTCCAGCAGGACATTGCCGTTACTGTCGAACAGCGTAATCAGCGATACCTCTTGCAGGCCGATTAAATCGGGGCGGAAAACGTCGATTGCTCTGGCGATTTCAACGGCGCGCGCCGGAAAGTTGGATTGCTGTAGAGTCGCTATTACCGCCGCCGGTGGTTCACCGGCGAGCAGCCGGTTCACGTCGGCGCCTACGTACAGGTTCTGCGACATGGTACGTATATTCAATGCATGGTTGGCCCCTGCCGGCGCCAATACAGCAAACAACATTATTGCTGCTATCGTCTTGATTGTTAGATGTTTCACTTGATGCTCCCCTAGGTGGTTCTTGATTCTTGATTCTTGATTCTTGATTC
>CAZJDL010000154.1:0-6710 GCA_964544755.1 uncultured Pseudomonadales bacterium
GACAAGGGGTCTGTAAAATTTCACTTTAAGCGCCTGGATGACACCGTCCCGACTTACCTACCAATTCCCGCGGTTTCGACCGGCGGCTCAGGATTCGATGAGCTTGGGATCAGTTTTGCCGATGGTACTTTGTTCGCCAATACCAAAGATTGCGCGCCGCGTAGAAACAATAACGTGAGTTGCGATAGAGACGGTGTTGAGGCTGAAATGACGTCAATCGCAGTAGCAGCGGACTACGACTTTACTGAGGTCTTCAGCGCGGGCATTAAGCATAGAAGCGCCTCCATAGAGGGTAACTTTGCAGCACCGTTTCTCACCACCCCGTTTGTCGATCCAGTAGCCGGGCCGTCGCAGGAGATTATCTATTTTAATACTCAAGTGAACGATATGGATAACAGCTTTACCGAATTGAGATTCAACGGCGATTTCGGCTTATTTCTGCAAGCTACGGCAGGTGTGGCTTTTGTAAAGCAAAACCTGAGCACTACCTGGAATTTTAATCAGTATTACGTGCGACTCGATTCAGGCCTAACACCGTTTGATTCAGGCAATTCAGTCGGTGGCGTACTGTACGGAAACCCCGCTTTTGAGAATTGCTGTACCCGTGCTTATGATTTCGAGATTGACGCCACAGCCCCCTATATTGCGCTATCCGGCGAGCTCTTTGAGCGCTTGAGTTGGGATGCCAGTTACCGTCAAAACGACTACGAAGTTACCGGCAGTTTTGCGGAGAATACTGTCTTGATACCACTGGATGTTAATGGCGACGGCATCGTTGGCGCCAACGAGCAGGAGGTGCCGACTATCGGTGCAGCTAGGCGTGCCGATTACGAGCAAGATTTTGAGTCATGGTCGTTCGGTTTGAATTACGCACTTCATGACACGATGGCCTTATTTTTCAACGTCTCTGAAGGGGGTAGCTTGGCGTCGCCCGATCGTGTGACCGGCAATCTCGACGCCAACGGCGACATGGGCGATGAAGCAGGTCACGCCATCGTTCAACAAGCTGAACTCGGCTTTAAATGGAATTTTGACAATGGGTCGCTCTACATCACTTATTTCAGTGCGGAAACAGATGAAGAACGTGCCTTTGAAGTGACGACACAGGCGTTCTTGCAAAACACTTACGAATCCTCGGGGTTTGAACTAGAAGGAGACTATGACATTGGAGCTGGTTTCAACGTCAAAGGCAGCCTGACCATTATTGATTCAGAGATTGTGAAATCTGCCGATGCCAGTGTAGAAGGCAACACACCGCGCCGCCAAGCTGACTATTTCTTCAACATTACGTCGTCTTACACAACCGACGATTGGGATGTGGGCGTCAACTTTGTCGGCACCGACGAAGTGTTCACGCAGGACAATAACGACCTGAAATTCGATAGCTACATCGTCACCAACCTTTTCGTTAACTATTTGTTTAACGACAATCTAACCGTGAGTTTAAATTCCAACAACCTGTTTGATGAAGAAGGATTTACCGAAGGCGAGGAAGGGTCAGCAATAGCGGGAGATTTCGTAAGAATTCGACCAATCAATGGCCGCACTACCTCTGTTTCGCTACGCTATAACTTTTAGTTCACACTATCTGAAAAACAGCAAATATTCAGAACGTTTTTACTCTGCCCACCCTATGCACTACAGGACACTAGCGGGGCGCATCGATGATTGAAACCGGATACGCGCTGCATCCAATCGACCTCGGCATTATTATCGCTTATGCCGTGCTGATGATCGCCCTTGGGCTGTATTTCGGGCGTCAGCATGATGACGCCCAGGACTATTTCCTGGCGGGCCGCAAGATGGTCTGGCCCCTGATCGGCATCTCACTGTTCGCATCCAACATCTCCAGCACGACGCTGATCGGTCTCGCCGGCGAGGCATACAGTACCGGTATCTCCGTGTTCAACTACGAAAGCATGGCGGCCATCGTACTGATTTTCGGTGTGTTCTTTTTTTTCCCGTTCCTGCTGCGCTCCGGTGTGTATACCATGCCCGAATTTCTGGAGCGGCGCTACGATTCCAGGGCGCGAACCTACTTCTCGTTGTTGACCCTGTTTCTCAATATCGTCGTCGATACAGCCGGCAGCCTGTACGCTGGCGCGCTGGTGCTAAAAATATTGTTTCCCGCCTTGCCGCTTTGGCAAACCGTGGCCTTGCTGGCGGTCGCGGCGGGAATTTACACCATCGTGGGGGGCCTGGCCGCGGTGATGTACACCGACGCACTGCAGGCGATATTGCTCGTCACAGGATCGATTTTCATCGCTTACGCCGCGTTCGGAGAGGCGGGTGGTTGGCATGCCGTCATGTCACAAGTGCCGGCGGATATGGTAAGCCTGGTCAGGCCGGTCGGCGATTCGAGCCTGCCGTGGCCCGCACTACTCACCGGCGTACCGCTATTGGGCTTCTATTTTTGGTGCACCAATCAGTTCATGGTGCAACGGGTTCTTAGCGCAAAAAACGTTAACCATGGTCGCTGGGGCGCATTGTTTGCCGGGTCGTTAAAGCTTCCGGTGCTTTTCATCATGGTGCTGCCAGGCAGCGCGGCGATACTCCTGTACCCTGAACTGCCGCAGGCGGACCTCGTTTATCCCACGCTGATGTTTGACCTATTACCTACCGGCCTGCTCGGCCTGGTACTGGCCGGCTTTATCGCAGCGCTGATGTCGCAGATTGATTCGACCCTCAACTCGGCATCTACGCTGGTGACGATGGACTTCGTGCGCCGGGCGCGGCCAAACCTGACGCCGCACCAGCTTATGCGCGTTGGCCAGGCCGCGACGTTTTTGTTCATGCTGCTGGCGGTTCTTTGGGCGCCGCAGATAGAGAACTTCGGCTCGCTGTTCAAATACTTGCAACGCATTCTCGCCTACGCCGTGCCACCCGTGGTCACGATGTTCCTGGCCGGCATGTTCTGGCGCAGGGCAAATTCCGCCGGCGCCATCGCAACGATTGTGACCGGCCTGATCGCAGGTGCGATCCTGTTCGTTTTGAATGAGATCACCGGCACGCTGGCAATACACTTTCTGTATATCGCACCGCTGTTATTCGTCATCTGCACCGTTGCAATGGTTGTTGCCAGTTTGCTGACGGCGGCGCCCTCAGACGAAACAGTGCGCAGCATGACCTGGAGCCCTGCATTCTTCCGGCAAGAGTCGGCGGAGCTGCAGGGGCTTGCGTGGTACCAAAACTACCGAATTCTATCGGCAATACTGGCGGCCAGTTTCCTCGTCTTGCTGTGGGTATTTCGATAGCCCCTGAGGACTAGTGCAATAATTAACTACGGGCTGGACGGTGGCCACCACCAGGGATCGTCGTACGGCAGCGGCGAGGTCAACGTCTTTAGAAATGCCACCAGATCATTCTGCTCCCCGGCGCTGAGCCCAAGCGGCAGAATATCAAAATGCGGCCTATTCGGGTGCTGCGCACGATCGTAAAAAGGTGGTGTCGGCGAATTGTAGTGCGTGACCACAGCTTCCAGGCTAACGAATTGACCTGCTTGCATATACGGCGCGGTGGCGACGACGTTGCGTAGCGACGGTGTCTTGAACGCACCAACCAGCTCCGGACCCTGCTTTTTTAGATAGTTCAGCTCCGCGCATTGTTCCTTACTGGCATCACTCCATTCGGACAAGCAGTTGAACTCATCGTTACGCAACTGCTCAACGCCCAGATAGCGCCCCAAATCGACTTTGTTCCGATCATGCTCGGGGGCGCCAACATTGTGAAATTCAAAATTGGTAAACAGCGGCCCGTTGTGGCAACTCGCGCAGCCCGCCCTTCCCATAAAAAGGCGCAGCCCGCGCGCTTCAGATTGAGAAAAATCCCCTTGCCCCCCCGCTATGAGCGCCCCGACAAACCCGTCAAAACGCGACGCCGGGATACGCAGCCGGCGCTGGTACGCCATCAAGGATTTACCCACATTGACGAACACGCGAGTGTCCGCGTTTTGCTGCTCAGCTGGAATCGGGCCAAATATGTCTTCATATTCGAGGCGATACTCGCTGACGATGCGCCGATATACTTGCGAACGTGAAAAGCCCTGCTCGTTGGGATGCTCTAACGGTTCTAGCGCCTGTGCCCAGAGGCTGTCTTTGCGCCCGTCCCAGTATTTCCACGGCCCGTAAGCGCCACCTAACAGTGAGAGTGTGTTGCGATGAGTCGCAGCAATACCCTGACCGCGCGGCAGGCCATCGGTAAAATATTTACCCGGTTGGTGACATGTGGCGCACGCCACTGTGCCGTTGGCGCTAAACCCGGTATCAAAAAATATCGCCTGCCCCAAACGGGCCGCCGCAATATTGTCGGCGTATTGGTTGCCGGGAGCGGCCGGAAGAGCTGGCAACTCCGACAATGTAAAGCTCGCGAGAAAGCGTAAGTCCCGCGCGGTAAATTCGCCAGTCTCATTCGCAGCATTGCCAGCGGCCGCCAACAGGCAAAGCAAAAGTGTCAAGGGCGCAGACAAAACTACGGCACTTATTAAGCGTTGCATGAGCTAGAGCCGAAGATTAAAGCGAATGCTGTCGTCGCTGTCACCGTCGCTAATCGCGAGGTCAATAACCCACCAGCCACGCATTTGAAACTTGACGCCGGATATCCGATAAACGCCGGGGGCGATTTCGTCAGTAACCCTGGGTTGTGTCGGTAAACCGTGCACATGACCAGGCATGTGGCCGCTAAAGGCGATTGTCATATTGCGCGCCGGTTTGCCTTGCAGGTTAGTCAGAAGCAAACGCCAGGATTGCAGTTGATTGATAACCACATAGCCAGCAGAGGCCGACCGCGGCTGCTGCTCGACTTCGATATGTGCAAAGTATGCGCGATCACGCGATATCTTAAATGAGCTTGTGTCCAGTTCCTTCGGCGGCTGTTGCGCAGTCAGACTGGTTATCTCCAGCGACATGTCTTTTTGCTGGCGGGTTTGCGGGCGCGGCCGCAATTCCTTCATGCGCGGATGCACGCTGCGTGTTTGCGCATTATGCGCACGAACAGCGCGTGGGGTTGCGCTTGAAGTGGGATTGCTCAGCCGCAGCGGGTTTTGATCGGCAATCCAGTCACCCCAGCCACGGAGTAAGCCCAACTTCAGCAATGCAACCGCCTCTTCACGCGTGAGCTGCGATTGCCTTCGTAGGCGACTGCCCATTTTCTGCAATGCAAGACTGTCGTCAACCTGGCGTTGCGTCAACGCTTTGAAGGCCTGTTGCGCCGCCTCGTCTTGCAGGGTGCTTTGTCGTTGCCGGTTGTGCTTGATCGATTTGCGCAACTCGCTGCCGCGGCGGATCGCTTGACTGGCCTCTTGCGCCAATGCGTCGGCACTGGCGAGCAAGCGCGTTCCGGCTTGCATCATGGCTTGCCCGTTGTTCACCGGCTGCTGCTGACGGTTGGCTACCGTTGTGGATTCGCCGCCTAGCAACGCACATGGCACGACGCACAGCATGATGCTGACTAATCGCTTCATAACGGTTGCTACTTCCGGCGCGGTAAGCACTTGCCCGTAAGCAACAAACTGGCGAGTAATAGCACAACAAGCGGCTGAATACCTCCGCCCCCTCCGCCCGAACTACCACCGCTGCTGACACCGGTGGCGCCTGGACCACTGCCCGCATTACTGCCACCGCTATCGCCGCCAACAGGGGCACAGGCTGCGCTGGTGGCGGGCGCAACATCGTTAGCACCACTGGCAATAGCCTCTCCATCCGGGCGTAAAACAAACAAGCCGGTCGCAATGTCGCTGACCACGACGTTACCGCTGGCGAAATAGGCGTAACTGGACCAGGCGCCGGAAAACTGCGCGCTGTCCGAACACGGGTTGGTGTCGAAGTACGCCTTTTCTTGCAGATTACCCTGCGAAATATCCACCGCGTCCAGAATGCGCAAACCGGCACGGTAATTCGCCTGGTAAACCAGACCATCCCTGGTGTAAAGGTTGTGGTCTATCGCCTTGGTAGTGCCGACGTAGCGACCCGTTTCGTGCGGTGCATCCAACAGGCTGAGGTCATACAGATGGGTGGTGGTGTTGCCGCCAGTTTCTATCTCATCCAACTCGTCGTTCATAATAATATAGGTATGATTGTCACTCAGAAACCAGCCCTGATGCGTGTATTGGGCGCCTGCATAGGGTGTGCGTGACACTTGTACGGGGTTTTGTTTGTCGGTGACGTCGACAATAGTGATGGTATCCTCATTATAGGCCACGCAAATTTCGTTACCAAAGTAGCGTGTGTCCGGGCCCTGGTAGGTGACGCACTGGGCGTCATGGGTATATCCATCGGCAGAAAAACAGCCGGCAAAGTCGGGTTCCTCGGGTACCGATATATCGACCATATACAATCCACCACTGCACTGGTCGGCGCCGACAATATAGGCGTAGCCACTGTCTTCGTTAATTGCGATATTGTGCGCCGGGCCAAAGCCATCGAAGTGCGCGGTTTCCGTCACGGTCGCGCCTGGCGTTGCATGAGCGAGACTGGCCAAGTCGTAAACCTGCAAACCGTGACCGGCATTGGACTCTCCGTCGGCTACGATGAAGGCATGATCTTGATAGACCTTGATGTCGCGCCAGCTACTGCTACCCCCATTATGCGACGCGAGGAAACCCAGCAACACAGGCTCGGTACCATTGCTTATGTTCACGAAAGAGGTCCCGTTTCGACGCCCGACAATGGCAACCTCCATGCCACTGGCCAGATCTGTCCAGCCCCAGATGTCGT
>CAZJDL010000155.1:0-6664 GCA_964544755.1 uncultured Pseudomonadales bacterium
GATTTTCTAACCCGCTGAAATGCAATGTTATTTACCCTTAAGTAAGTGCCATTCGACTCAAGCCTAGAACGCTACCATTGCTGCCAGGGCGACGCAATGGTGGCATTCAGAATCGTGACACATGTCTCAAAAATTTGACTTTGATAAGGCGCTAGCCGAGTTACAAGCAGGAAAGGGTTAACCGGAAAAGATGGCGTTTTATTGCCATTGATTAAACAGTTAACTGAGCACGAGCCATGTGTTTGTTTCCAAAGTCTGGCGTGAGAGAGGGTTCAAACGTCACCTGATCGAACAGTTTAAAATCAGCAATGATCCGCAGTTTGCGGAGAAGCTGGAAGATGTGGTGGGACTTTATTTCAATCCACCTGACAACGCGGTGGTATTTTGCGTCGACGAGAAGAGCTCAATACAAGTGTTGGACCGCACGCAGCCGGGCTTGCCGCTGAAGAAAGGCCGCGTTGAGACGCCACTCACAAACATCAAAAGGTGAAGAACTGGTTGAAACGTAACGAGCGTGTAACATTGCACTTTATACCGACGAGTTCTTCCTGGCTAAATCTTGTAGAGCGGTTCTTTGGTTTGAGCACTGAAAAGCAAATACGTCGCGGCGTGTTCAGCTCAGTAGCGGATCTTAAGGAGAAGATGATGCAATTTATTGATACTCGCAAAGAGAATTCCAAACCTTTCGTGCGGAAAAAATCGGTCGAAGACATCCTGATCAAAACTGACCGTGCTCGGTTCGCACTCTGTAAATGAACAGTTTATTCGTTACACTACACTAGGTTGAAGGAAGCGAAGCCTTATGAAGTGAGGTGTATGTAGCGTAGGCAAACCTGATTCGGCTGGGCATGGGCGCTAGTCGTGCAAAATAGCGCGCAGCCCGTTACTCGGATGCAACGGGGCGCCGGCCCCAGCGGTATTTCATCCTTCGTTTCTATGTCGCCCGCAAGTGCTGCGCATGAAACGCGATATGCTCACCAATAAACGTCGAAATGAAGAAATAGCTGTGGTCGTAGCCTTCTTGCAAGCGATAGGTCAGCGGGTAATTGGCCTGCTCGGCAGCGCCCACTAAAAGTTCAGGTTTAAGCTGTTCCTCAAGAAAGTCGTCGGCACTACCCTGGTCGATCAGCAAGGGTAAACGTTCCTCCGCCTGCGCTATCAATAGCGAAGCATCGTATTGCCGCCACTGGTTTTCGTCGTCGCCCAAATATCCCGCCAGCGCTTTCTGACCCCACGGGCTGCGAGTGGGCGAGCAAATGGGTGCGAACGCCGATACCGATTTAAAGCGGCCGGGATTTTTCATGGCGATCGTTAACGCCCCGTGCCCTCCCATTGAGTGCCCCGAGATTGCGCTATTGTCGGCCAGTATCGGCAGCTCATTAACCGCCAGCGTGGGCAGTTCCGTGCAAATGTAATCGTACATTTTATAGTGACTGGCGTACGCCGCCTGCGTAGCATTAACGTAAAAGCCCGCACCCAAACCGAAATCGTATGCGCCTTCGGGATCATCCGCTACGTCGTCACCGCGCGGGCTGGTGTCAGGCGCGATTATGGTGATGCCGTGATTGGCGGCATATTGTTGCGCTCCGGCCTTGAACACAAAGTTTTCATCGGTGCAGGTGAGCCCCGACAGCCAGTACAAAACCGGCACTGGCTGCTCGCTGGCCTGCGGCGGCACGAAAACCGAAAACGTCATGTCGCAATCCAGGCTGCCTGAGCGGTGACGGTAGCGCCGTTGCTCGCCGCCAAAACACTTATTGGCTCCAATTTGTTGCATTGCTTTTCTCCTCTTGTGTGAATCAGTTGTTTTTTTCTGCACTCATTTTTGTGCGCATGTATTGTGGATGCGTATATACAGCATGACGGTCTGGCCGTACGAAAGCGATCAGCGTCATTCCGGCAGTATCGGCCAGTTCGATTGCGAGCCGCGTCGGTGCCGATACCGCCGCCAGCACGGTAACACCAGCGGCGCTGGTTTTTTGTACCATCTCATAGCTTATGCGGCTGGAAATCATCGCGAAGCCGTCCCGAACGGGTAACTTCATACGCGCTAGGGCGCCGATGAGTTTGTCCAGCGCGTTGTGGCGCCCGACATCTTCGCGCAGTAATACGATTTCACCCTGACGATCACACCAGGCCGCGCCATGCATGGCGCCGGTCAGTGCCTGCATGGGTTGCCGGGTAGTAAATTGGCGTTGCGCATTTTGCACAGCAGTGTCATCAAGCGGTTCAATCGCCGCGACTTTTGCCGTGGGCCTAATAGCCTGCGCCAGTGATTCGGCACCGCACAAGCCGCAACCCGTTCTACCTGTCAAGTTGCGGCGTCGTTGTTTGAGCTTGGCGAATTGCGCGGCCGCAATAGTAAGGTGAACTTCAATACCTTGCGCTTGGCGCTGGATTTGCACATCGAATATTTCGTCGCTGCGCTGCACAATATCTTCGCTAAGACTAAAACCAATGGCGAAGTCGTCGAGATCTTCTGGCGTGGACATCATCACGGCGTAAGAAATATCGTTATATACCAGGGCGACCGCACATTCTTCGGCGACTTGCTCTTCTACCTGGTGGATAGCGCCATGCTGCCAGCGTCGCACGGCAACCACCGCAGGCTCAATTTTCTCTGCGGCTTCGGCGCCCGATATTTTCTTTTTCATACGCGTGCAGTCATAAGGTCGCCCACCGCGTTATCCAACAAGCAGGCTTATTGTTTAGAGCCCGCAGGTAAGAATGGCGTTGCCAACTGACAGACGAGTGCATTCACGCGGGCTTGCTGCAGTCTGACACTCGCTAAGATAGCATTTACAGCAGTTTTTATAAATGTGATGTAATGCACGGCTTTTTGCAGGGTCGTAACAGCCAGTGCCTGATTTTGGCGCGCCCTGACAAAACCATCGATGAATAGTTCCGACTGCGCCTAATTGTTGTGCTAGCATATGCGCGGGTTACGGTAACGCTATCCACCCATTTGCTTGTAGATGCCGCTGATCGGCTGTGGGAGTGTTTCGGATCACGTCGATAAGTCTCTGTAAGCATTAGCGGTTTTTGTGATAAGGGCTACCTGCCAGAACGTTCGGTTTTATCGGTCGGGAGTTGACAGATGGATGCAAATAATCGTGGGGGCGCAGCCAGCGAAAAGCTGCAATTGTGGGTGGCCGATATGGTTGCCTTGTGCGATCCGGCGGCCGTACATTGGTGCGCTGGTTCGCGCGCGGAGTCTGACAATTTAAGTCAGCAGATGGTCGACGCCGGTACGTTTATAAAACTCAACCCCGACAAGCGGCCGGGCAGCTTTCTGTGTCGTTCCGACCCGCGCGATGTTGCCCGCGTGGAAGATCGCACCTTTATTTGCAGCGCAACAGAGGAAGCTGCTGGCCCAACCAATAATTGGGAAGACCCGCAGCGGATGAAAGAGCGCCTGGCCGCGCTGTATCGCGGTTGCATGCGCGGTCGAACGATGTACGTGATTCCATTCAGCATGGGGCCGCTGGATTCCGATATCGCTCAGATCGGCGTACAAATCACCGACTCGCCTTACGTGGTCGTTAACATGCGCATCATGGCGCGCATCGGTAGTGCGGTGCTCGAGGTGCTGGGCGAGCGCGACTTTATTCGCTGCCTGCACTCGGTGGGCGCGCCGCTGGCAGATGGGCAGGCTGACGTCGCCTGGCCTTGCAATCCGGATAATCGTTACATTGTGCATTTTCCCGAGGAGCGCTCGGTCTGGTCGTTCGGCAGCGGTTACGGCGGCAACGCGTTGCTGGGCAAAAAATGCGTGGCATTACGCATTGCGTCGGTCATGGCGCGCGATCAAGGGTGGCTGGCCGAACACATGCTGATCGTCGGGCTGGAGTCGCCACAAGGCGAGACAACCTATGTCGCCGCCGCGTTTCCGAGTGCTTGCGGCAAGACCAACCTCGCCATGTTGATACCACCCGCGGGCTACGAGGGCTGGAAGGTGTGGACGGTTGGCGACGATATCGCCTGGATCAAACCCGGCGACGACGGCCGTCTGTACGCGATTAATCCAGAAGCAGGATTCTTTGGCGTGGCGCCGGGCACGTCGATGCAGTCCAACCCGTCGGCGATGGCGTCGATTGAAAGCAATACCATCTTTACCAATGTTGCGTTAACCGACGATGGAGATATCTGGTGGGAAGGCATGAGCGACGAGCCACCGGCGCATCTGATCGACTGGCAGGGCAACGACTGGACCCCGGAAAGTGGCACGAAGGCGGCGCACCCGAACGCGCGGTTTACCGCCCCCGCAGCGCAATGCCCGGGCATTTCTCCGGTCTGGGAAGACCCCAAAGGCGTGCCGATCAGCGCCTTTATCTTTGGCGGCCGCTTGAGCAAAAACTTCCCGCTGGTGTATGAATCACTGGGCTGGTCGCATGGCGTTTATCTGGCGTCTACCATGGGTTCCGAGGCGACGGCCGCGGCCGACAACCAGGCCGCCATTCGCCACGACCCGATGGCGATGCTGCCATTTTGTGGCTACAACATGGGCGATTACTGGCAACACTGGTTGGATATGGGTAACAAAGTAGCCGAGCCGCCGAAGATATTCAAAGTCAACTGGTTCCGCAAGGACGCCGCTGGCAAATTTATGTGGCCCGGCTTTAGCCAGAATCTGCGTGTGCTGCAGTGGATTGTCGATCGTGTGCGCGGGCGGGTGCAGCCGGAGGAAAACCCACTGGGCTTCGGGCCGCGGCATGACGACATGAACTGGCAGGGGATCGATTTCAGCACGGAGCAATTCGAGGCCTTGATGCAGGTGGATGTACAACCCGTGATGGATGAGATAAAGAGCCAAGCCAAGCTGTATAAGAAATTCGGCGATCATTTACCCGCTGAACTGGAGCGACAACGACAGCAGTCGTTGCAACGTTTGGACTAAAGGCTTGGGCGGCAGTCTTTTTTTTGATCAAAATCGATAAATAAATACTCTTTTGAGGGAGATGCTATGAAATCTCAAGCAGCCGTGGCCCTTGCCGCGGGGAAACCACTAGACATCGTCGAGGTCGATCTGGAAGGACCCCGTAAGGGCGAAGTGCTGGTCGAGATCAAGGCCACCGGGGTCTGTCACACCGACGCCTTCACGCTGAGTGGTGACGACCCGGAAGGCGCCTTCCCGGCGATTCTGGGCCATGAGGGTGCCGGTATTGTGCAGGAAGTGGGTGAAGGGGTTAGCTCGGTACAGGTGGGCGATCACGTCATTCCTCTGTATACGCCGGAGTGTCGCGAGTGCGATTTCTGCCTGCACCCCAAGACCAACCTATGCCAGGCAATTCGTGAAACCCAGGGGCAGGGCTTGATGCCCGACGGCAGCAGTCGCTTCTCGCTGGATGGCGAAAAACTTTTACACTACATGGGTTGTTCGACGTTTTCCAATTACACCGTGCTGCCGGAAATTGCCGTCGCAAAAATCCGCGAGGACGCGCCGTTCGACAAAGTGTGTTACATCGGTTGCGGCGTTACGACAGGCGTTGGTGTCGTGGTGTTCGACGCCAAGGTTGAACCGGGCGCGAATGTCGTCGTGTTTGGTCTCGGTGGCATCGGTTTGAACGTGATCCAGGGGGCGCGTATGGTCGGTGCCGACAAAATAATCGGCATCGATATCAACTCAAGCAGAGTATCGTTGGCGACGGAATTTGGCATGACGGACTTTATCAATCCGAAAGAAGTCAAAGACGTAGTGCAGGGCATTGCCGACTTAACCAACGGCGGCGCGGACTATACCTTCGAATGTATTGGCAATGTGAATACCATGCGCCAGGCGCTGGAGTGTTGCCACAAAGGCTGGGGTGAATCGTACATCATTGGCGTGGCCGGCGCCGGTCAGGAAATTTCGACCCGCCCGTTTCAATTAGTGACCGGCCGCGTATGGCGCGGAACCGCTTTTGGTGGCGCCAGAGGGCGTACCGACGTGCCGAAAATTGTCGACTGGTATATGAACGGCAAAATCAATATCGACGCGTTGATTACCCACACCATGCCGCTGCAAGACATCAACAAGGCGTTTGATTTGATGCATTCGGGTGAGGGTATTCGGTCGGTGGTGGAGTATTAAGGAGGGTTACTCGCGCCCAGCTAAGCCTTAAACCACGTCAAGAACCACAACTGGTATCTGCCCGTCTCCGGCTCTGACTTGATAGTCATTATATGGCGGATAAATTTCCGCCAGTTGTTTCCAAAGACCTTCCCGTTCTTCACCTTCAGCAGTGCGGGCCTTTGCCCGATATCTATCGACCCCAGCACGAACTTCGCATTCACGATTGGCGATCAGGTTCAAATACTAGGAGGGATGCATGGCATGGCCGCCTTTGTAAGCAATCACAACGAAGGAGTCGCCCACCTTTTTGTAGATTAGCGGTAGCATTCGCTCCGCGCCTGACTTTCGCCCTGTTGTGATCAGCAACAGCGTTGGCAACATCCCCGATCCGCCGCCTAGTGAGGAATCCCACATATGAGCTTTTTCAGGATCGGTTAGATAGAGCTTGATATGGTCAATCATCCAGGCTGGTAATTGCGATTCCGTGTCAGCCATGGCGACTCCTCTCTAAACGTTACAGTATAAGTGACGAGGTACACTGGTAACAGCGGTCATTTTTTCCCAAATCCCCAGATAGAGGTTCGTCAGCACTCCAAGGGCCGCTGAATCCCT
>CAZJDL010000156.1:0-6596 GCA_964544755.1 uncultured Pseudomonadales bacterium
AAATCAGAAAACATGGCCATGCAAAGAAGCTTGCGGCTTAACTAAGTGCCATTCGAGTATATCCTATCATTGGAAAACCCCGACCGTTGCTTAAAAGATTACGCAATGTCAAGGAAATATTTAGAACATCTAGATACTAGCGGAAACCTCCGAATTGATTTCGCAAAAAAATACAAAAGCGACGGGTCTCGCCGTTGCCGAAAATTTCTTCACCTCGCGGTTTACTTTTTTGGGTCATTTATTGCCCTATCTCCAGCCCTGTTAGTCAAGCCGCTCGGTCTCGAGTCAAAGCAGTTTCTCGCGCTTATTGCAATAACACTGCCGGTGTTCGGTTTCTTTGCAATTAACTCACTACTTTCAGCCATAAAGATTATCAGAGGCGAGCAGCTCGTTAGAAATCAAAACAAACATGCAAAACGCATATTGGTGAATGAGCCAAAAAATGCCTAACGAGTAAGGTTAAATTGCGCGAGCAACGCGAGTCACAATCTGAACCGTTTGTTGGACAAGCCCGGGGTCAGTATTTCTGCCGCGCTGTGAAAACAGCTTCTTGATGGCGCGGGTGTATCGGGCGAGGCAGGACGGTCGGATGACGGTTCTGGTTTGTTGTCGCCCGTTTATGACGGTTGATATGCTGTTCTGAAAGATAAGTATCCGCATTTCTTCTCCTCGGTACCTATGAAAGCCGGACAGATCGTGTGCTACAAGACCGGACAGTTTATGTGCTCTCTACAAGCTGCTATAACGCTATCCTTAAGGCAGGGAGTGTATCGAATCGTTCATGGAATCCAGGATGCCGAATTAATCGTCAACGTGACGCAGCGCAGTGAAGTATATAAAAGCAGCTAACAAAATATCACCGAACCCAAACGTTAAATCTGCTACACAACGTGGCGCGCCAGAAAAACTGTTTCCTGGCTATTGGCTTCGGCTTTTTGCCGCAGCCCTATAGGCATGCAACAGCGGCTCGGTGTAACCGTTAGGTTGTTCCTTGCCCTTGAATACCAGGTCGCACGCGGCGCGGAATGCCGGGCCGTTAAAGCCGGGGGCCATTGTGGTGTAGGCGGGGTCGTCGGCATTCTGCGCATCGACCACGGCGGCCATGCGTTGCAGTGTCTCCATCACCTGGGTTTCGGTACAGACGCCGTGCTGCAGCCAATTGGCGATATGCTGGCTGGAAATACGCAGCGTGGCGCGGTCTTCCATCCGGCCGACGTGGTTGATATCCGGTACTTTTGAACACCCGATGCCTTGTTCAACCCAGCGCACTACATAGCCGAGTATGCTCTGGGTATTGTTGTTCAGTTCTGTCTGAATTTGTTCGGCGCCAAGCTTGGTGCCGGGCGCCAGCAGCGGAATGGCGAGAATATCGTCCAGACTGGCGCGCTCGCGTTGACCAAGTTCTGGCTGCCGGGCAAACACATCGACCCGGTGGTAATGCAAGCTGTGTAGGGTCGCGGCGTTGGGGGAGGGCACCCAGGCGGTGGTGGCGCCAGCCATGGGGTGGTCTACTTTTTGCCTCAGCATGGCCGCCATTTCGTCCGGCATCGCCCACATGCCCTTGCCGATTTGCGCCCTGCCGGGTAGGTGGCACTGTAGCCCGATATCTACATTCCAGTCCTCGTAAGCCCGCATCCAGCGTTGCTCTTTCATGGTCGTTTTAGGAACCATGGCTCCTGCCAGCATGCTGGTGTGAATCTCATCACCGGTGCGGTCGAGGAAGCCGGTGTTGATAAAGACCAGACGCTCGCGAGCCACGCGCATGCATTCCTTGAGATTGACCGTGGTGCGTCTTTCTTCGTCCATAATGCCCACCTTGATAGTGTTGCGCGGCAGGCCGAGCTCGTATTCAATGGCGTTGAACAAATCGCAGGTCAACGCGACCTCCTCGGGGCCGTGCATCTTGGGCTTGACGATGTACACGGAGCCGGTTCGAGAGTTGGAGAGGGCGGTGTCGCCGCGCAAGTCGTGCATGGCCGCGAACACGGTGACCATGCCGTCCAGAATACCTTCGGGCGTTTCATTGCCGTCTGCATCCAGCACGGCCGGGGTTGTCATCAGATGCCCGACATTGCGCACCAGTAGCAGGCTGCGTCCGTGCAGCGTGACGGCAGAACCATCGGCTGCGATGTATTGCCGATCCGGGTGGAGCTTGCGGCTGACCGTCTTACCGTTTTTCTCGAAGCTGTCGTGCAGGGTGCCCTGCATCAGTCCCAGCCAATTGCGGTACACCTCGGTCTTGTCTTCGGCGTCCACCGCTGCGATAGAATCCTCGCAGTCTATGATGGTGGTGATCGCCGCCTCAAGCAGCGTATCCTTCACCCCCGCGGGGTCGTCCTTGCCGATATAATGGTCGCGGTCGATCTGTATTTCGATATGAAGACTATGGTTACGCAGCAAAATGGCGCTGGGCTTGTCCGCCTGCCCTCGGTAACCGGCAAATTTCCCTGGTTCGCGCAGACCGGTCTGCGAACCATCGGTCAGCGTGGCGACCAGCTGTTGGTCGATGACAGCGTAAGCAACAACCTGCTTATGGCTACCCTGCGCCAATGGTGTCGCCTGGTCGAGGTGGTCGCGGGCGAAAGCGATTACTTTTTCACCGCGCACAGGGTTGTAGTCTTTGCCTTTTTCCGCGCCTTCGGTTTCAGGAATCGCATCTGTGCCATACAGCGCGTCGTACAAGCTGCCCCAGCGGGCGTTGGCGGCATTCAGTGCGAAGCGGGCATTCTTGGCCGGCACTACCAATTGCGGGCCCGGCTGCCTGGCAATTTCCGCGTCCACATTGTCGGTGGTTATTGCAAAGTCTTCGCCTTCGGGTAGCAGGTAGGCAATTTGCTCGAGAAATGTTTTGTAGGCGGCGGGGTCGTGGGCTTGGCCGGCACGTTCCTGATGCCAATCATCGATGCGCGCCTGTAACGCATCACGTGTGGCCAGCAGTTCACGGTTGCGCGGCATTAATCCACTCAGAATTCTCGCCAGCGAGGCCCAGAATGTGGCCGCCTCGATGCCGGTACCGGGCGCTATTTCCTTCTCAACGAGGTCGTATAGCGGGGTTGCAATCTGCAAGCCGCTGGCCTGGATATAGGGGAGTGTCATCGTCTTTGCCTACAACAAAGTTCAGAAAAAGTACGCTTTTCGCATGCAGTTCGACAGCATCAAGCCCATGAAACGGCGTGCAAGAAGTGGAACCGAATGAATTCTCGCGGCGCCAAACGGGTTTGTCCCGCATGAGAATTCGCGCCTATTTAACCGCAAGCTTAAGGGCGATTGCAACGTTAGTTAAGCACTTCGACGGCGACGGGTGCTCCGCTTGCTATGCGACAGGACATTCGTGACTTTACCGGTCTGACGTGAACTGCGACGGCCGAGCCAGCCATCGCAGTTATTTAGCTTTTTATATTGGCTATGACGGCATGGCGCGTGATATGGAAATGAGCGGTGATATATTCACCGTTGAAACGGGATGCCAAGAAGTACACGTATTTTTGGCGCATTAAATATAATGATTAAATAAGCTGGGCATTGAGTGCAGCGAATGCGTTCAATGTCTTTGTATCTAGCGCAAAAAAAATCGTGCTTTCGGGCTGGCGGTGTCCGAAAGCATTCAAAAGAAATGAGGTAAATCAATATAAAGCTAAGCTATACTGTATTTTAAGTTTAGTTTTAAATTTACTCATAGTTATTTTTAGTATAGTTTAATATAAACTAATGATGGTTTGGATTATAGATTAAGGTCATCCGATGGGCATTGAGGCGGTTGTTTTAAAACAATATCAAAATAAGGTGAACCAAGCTTTAAAACGCTTTGGGGACTATGCAATGCCTTTGTCTGAGGGATGGTTGAAAACAGTGCGTAAAGCGCTTGGTATGTCAGGTTCGCAATTAGCAAAACGCCTTGGCGTGACCAAGGGGCGGGTTTCACAAGCGGAATCCGCCGAGCTATCAGGAAGTGCCACGCTTAAAAGTATGCAAAGCATGGCGCAGGCTATGGATTGCCGCTTTGTTTATGCGGTCATTCCTGAAAAAGAGATTGAAAGTGTGATCAGAGATCGAGCCGTTTTAAAGGCTAAGGAACAGATCAAGGCGGCATCCACTCAGATGGCACTTGAAGCGCAAGCGCTCAGTGCTGAACAGCTTACCTTTGAAGTTGATCGCCTTGCCTCTGAGATCATCGAGAAAATGCCCTCTGATTTATGGAATGATGAATGAGTAGCGGGTTAGGTGAGCCAGATGGCGCAACGCCCCTAGATCCTGATGAGAAGGAGGGACTTCGCTTTACTCATATTACAACCAGAGGCGAGCTTGATCAGCTGGAGCAAGCTAATATCGTCGAAGGGTTGCAGTGGCTTAAAAAGAAAAAGAACACAGATGTCCTAAGCGAAGGATTTGTGCGCAATCTACATAAACGGTTATTTGGGCAAGTCTGGAAGTGGGCAGGGTCTTTTCGACAAACAGAAAAAAACATTGGTGTCGATCCAATCCAGATCGCAATTCAATTGCGACAGCTATTGGATGATGCGCGCTACTGGATAGAGCATAAGACCTATCCACCAATGGAGCTTGCGGCGCGCTTTCATCATAAGCTGGTGCTGATTCACCCATTTCCAAATGGAAATGGTCGTCATGCACGCATAATGGCGGATGCGATACTCACCAAGCTCATGGATGAGCCTGCGATTGATTGGGCAGGAGGTTATAAATCAGAAGCAATGAATGCACGCCGCAATGAATATCTTGCAGCGCTTAAAGCTGCCGACGGGCATGATTTCAGTGAATTGCTGAAATTTATTGGCGCTTGATTTATCGGCACATGGCGTTCAGATACAATGGCGCGCCTTTTGAAGATGCTTCGCAAGGCGATTTAACCATTGGGTGCAAATTTAAGGGTAAATTAGGGTTTGAGTAGTATGACTGATAGCCACTTTGTCAATGAAATCAACAAGAGACGCACTTTTGCTATCATCTCTCACCCCGACGCCGGCAAAACCACCATTACCGAAAAGCTGCTGCTGTTTGGGAATGTGATTCAGCAAGCCGGCACCGTCAAGGGGCGCAAGTCTGACCGGCATGCGACATCTGACTGGATGAGCATGGAGAAGGAGCGGGGTATTTCGGTGACCTCTTCCGTAATGCAGTTTCCGTACAAAGACCGTATCGTCAACCTGCTCGACACGCCCGGCCACGAAGACTTCTCGGAAGACACGTATCGCACCCTGACCGCGGTTGATTCGGCCCTGATGGTGGTGGATGGCGCCAAGGGTGTCGAGGCGCGCACCATCAAGCTGATGGAAGTATGCCGGCTGCGCACGACGCCAATTATCAGTTTTGTGAACAAGATGGACCGCGACATTCGTGATCCGATCGACCTGTTAGATGAAATTGAAACGGTGCTGAATATCAACGCCGCGCCGATCAACTGGCCGCTGGATATGGGGCGTCAATTCAAGGGTGTTTACGATCTGTATACCGACAGCATTCATGTGTATACGCAAGGCCAGGGCAAGACGATTGCCGAAGATATTCAAATCAAGGGTCTGGCCAGCGCCGAGGCGAAAGTCTACCTCGGTGATCTGTACGACGATGTGCGCGACCAAATCGAGCTGCTACGCGGTGCCAGCCATGAGTTTGATGTAGAGCAATACCTGGCAGGCAATCTCACTCCGGTTTACTTCGGCACGGCGCTGGGTAATTTTGGCGTACGCGAAATGCTGAACGGCTTCGTCGAGCACGCGCCGCCACCGCAAGGCCGCGCCACGGCCACGCGCGAGGTCGAGGCCAGCGATGGCGAGTTCAGCGGTTTCGTCTTTAAAATTCAGGCGAATATGGATCCCCGGCATCGCGATCGCGTTGCGTTTATGCGTCTCTGTTCAGGGATGTACTCGCGCGGCATGAAAATGCACCATGTACGCATTGGCAAAGACGTCAGGATTGCCGATGCCGTGACTTTCACCGCCGGCGAGCGCGCCCAGGTTGAGGAGGCAGTGGCCGGCGATATCATCGGCCTGCACAATCACGGCACCATTCAAATTGGTGATACGTTTACCAGCGGCGAAGAACTCAAGTTCACCGGCATTCCGAATTTCGCGCCGGAGTTGTTTCGCCGCATCCGCATGAAAGATCCGCTGAAAATCAAGCAATTGCAAAAAGGCTTGCGGCAACTCTCCGAAGAAGGCTCGGTGCAAGTCTTTATGCCGGCAAGAAATAACGACCTGATCGTCGGCGCGGTCGGCGTGTTGCAATTTGAAGTGGTCGCTTACCGCTTAAAAGACGAATACGGCGTCGACTGCATTTATGAGAACATCAACGTCTACTCCGCCCGCTGGGTGGAGTGCGACGACGCCAAAATGCTCGAAGATTTCAAGAAAAAACTGGCCGACAATATCGCAGTCGATGGTGGCGGCCAACTGAGCTATCTCGCGCCAACCCGGGTCAACCTGAGCCTCACCGACGAGCGCTGGCCGGATGTGCGCTTGTGCGCTACCCGCGAGCACTAACAAATCGATTCGCGGCTGTAGCCGCGAATGTTGCATTGCCGGGTATACACGAATGGCACTTAGTTAAGCCGCAAGCTTCTTTGCATGGCCATGTTTTCTGAT
>CAZJDL010000157.1:0-6570 GCA_964544755.1 uncultured Pseudomonadales bacterium
TATACAGCCAAGGCTTCCTGCGTTTTAGAGGTTTCTATCTGGGGATTAGGGCAACGAATTTATGCTAGCAGAGAATGCATCATCCTAGAAACCGTAGTTGGGCGCGAAAAAAATGCGCACCTCTTGATTCGTATGAAAAAGCTTGATGTGCATGGGAGATTCGAAAAACTCGTGGTCACCTTATTGGTGATGAGAGATTTTTCGAATTTTTCAGGCGCATTAAGAGCTTGTGCATACTTTCGTGATCCAACTGCGGTTTCTAGGATCATGGCCATATGCGATCGCCAGTGCATACAGCGAATACACCGCCACATTGATGAATGCCAGCCAGAAGGTCATGCGTCGCCGCAAACGCTGCAAGGCCTGGTAGTCGGGGTGCACCAGTATCTGTTCGAGTTCCATGACTCGCGGGCCTATGCCATCTTCGGCGTCAAAATGTAACCCTCATTGCGAACCGTTTTATATTTTTACGTCGCATAAAAGCGGGTGGCACGGTCATCATTTGCAGTTAATTAAACAGCGTTTCGATCGCCAGACCTATCGCCAGCAGCGCGCGATCTGAATCCTTGGGCCCGTCGATCTCCAGGCCAATTGGCAGGCCGTCATTCGTCTCTCCAACCGGCAAGGTTAAACCGGGAATACCGGCAATACTCGCCGGGTCGGTGTTTCTGATGTAAGTCGGAAATGTTGGCGCCTGGGCGCCGTTCAGCTCCACGAATTCAGCCGAGCCTTCAATAGGGCGCGCCGGTAGCGGTGTTGTAGGAAAAACCATTCCGTGCAGGCGATGCTCGCTAAAATAAGCGCTATAGCTGGCTTGCAACTGCTCGCGAACGGCTAGCGCGGCCTTATAATCTGCTGCGCTTACGGCCTGCTCGCCCCTAAGGGCGGCAAATACCGCCTGCACGTCGGGGCTCTCAACGCTATTAATCACTTGCGCATAGCTGACACCCACGTTGTACTCCTGCAAATAGCGCTTAAGCTCGCGCACAACCTCGTACAGCGCGATGGGGAAGGAGCTTTCCAGCATTGCCGCCAGGTCGGGGACATCCACCTCGACCAGAGTCACGCCGGCAGCGCGCAAACGATTTATGGCGCTCTCGGTAACTGCCAGTGTTTGCGGGTCCAGGTTTTCATAAAAATAGGCGCGCGGCACACCAAGACGCAATTTTTTCAGGTTGGCCTTTTTAACCGCCTGCTGCTCGTTACCAATCACTGTATCGAGCAGCACCAGATCGGTCACTGATTTCGCCATCGGGCCTATCGTATCTCGAGTGCTAGAAATCGGCGTCACTCCAGTTTGCGAATAACGGCCGATTGTAGGCCGCAGGGCACTGATGCCGGTTAACGCCGCCGGTATGCGCACGGAGCCGCCGGTATCGGTTCCTAACGCCGCGACCGCCAGGTCGGCCGCGACCGCTGCTGCACTACCGCCGCTGCTGCCGCCGGCAAATTTCTCAGTATCGCTGGGGTTCGCTACCGCACCAAACGCGGCGTTATTGCTGGTAACACCAAACGCCAGCTCGTGCATATTGGTTTTACCCAAAATAATTGCGCCGGCCTGCCGTAGCGACTGCACTACCGCGCCGTCCTTCGCTGGAACGTAATTTTTCAATGCGGGAGTGCCCGCCGAATTGGGCATCATGGCGACGTGCGTATTGTCTTTGACAACGATAGGAATGCCATGCAAGGGGCCAAGCAATTTTCGCTGGGCGCGCAAGGCGTCCAACTCCTGCGCGCGCCGCAGTGCGCCTCGTTCGTCCAGAAAGATATAGGCACGCAAATGGCGCTGCTCATTCGCTCTACGAATATAGCGGGTAACGAGTTCAACGCTCGTTAAGTGACCTTTGCGCATGGCCTTTTGCAGCGCAGCGATAGGCATGTTCGTATAGTCAGGGGGTGATTTTACCGAAGTGGGGTTTTGGCAACTCGCGACCAGGGTAAGCGCGACCACCAGGGTGAGCAAGGTAAAGGTTTTAAACACTGCAACTTTCCTTATTTTTACTTTGGGGCGCTGTCTTGTTCTGTTAGCGCGGTAACACTGCCTCTCTTCAACCGAAGATATTTTGCAGAAAAATAAAAGCGATAATTAACGGGCAAACGAAACGCACGTAGCCAGGCCAAATACGCCAAAACAATGTGCTTTTTATTTCCGGCGCCCCCTTGAGCAGCTCTTCAAGAATGCTATTGCGCTGCCATATCCAACCGGCAAACAGGCAGAACATAAAGCCTAACAAGGGTTGACTATAGCGCGTCGTTAGCGCAACAACGAAACCAAACAAGGTATCGAAATTGACAATAATAATAACACTCAGTAGTGTAATCGCCGCACCAATCATCAGCGCCGCGCGCTTGCGTTGCAGTTGATGATTCTCAATAGCATAAGCCACCGGCACTTCCAGCATTGAAATAGAAGAAGTCAGCGCGGCAATGCTCATTAACAGGAAGAAAATGAAAGACACAAACACGCCGACCACGCCCATGGTATTGAACAATGCCGGTAACACGGTGAAGATTAAGGTATCTTCGGCCAGCAGCGCACCGTCCTCAGCAAAAATCTCTACGCCGCTATGCAATGCCGCATACATCGCCGGCAATACCAAAAAGCCCGCCAACACTGCAATGCAGATATCTATCACGGTGACCAGACCACCCAACAGCGGCAAGTTTTCCTTTTCACTGACATACGAGCCATAAATCAGCATGGTGCCTACGCCAAGCGACAGCGAGAAAAACGCCGAGCCCAGCGCACTGATGATCAATTGCGGCGTTAAAGCGCGGGACAGGTCCGGCACCAGGTAGGCTTTGAGGCCGTCGATTGCGCCGGGAAGGGTTTGCACATACAACGCCAGCAACACCAGGATCAGCAACAGTACCGGCATCAAGCGGCTGGACCATCTTTCAATCCCGGCTTGCACACCTTCGGAAACGATACTGATTGTGATCAGCATAAAAAGCACGGTAAAAACAATATTCCGCGGCATACTGAAGCCGCCCAGCCAGCCGGAAAATGCTTGTGCTCCAAAAAGGCGCGGCAGAGGTTCGATAAAGTAACCAAACACCCAGCCACCAACCACGGCATAAAAGCTGAGGATTAAACTGGCGACAATAATACCGTAAGTGCCGGTCAATGTGCCCAGACGATGGCTGGCCGGCCCGGTCGAGACGAAACGCAGGGCCTGCACCGCGTTGGCATGCGCATGGCGACCGATAATCAGCTCGGCCATCAGCACCGGGTAAGCGAGGCAAAAAGCCAGCACCAAATACACCAGCAGGAAGGCCGCACCACCATTGCTGGCCGCCTGCGTGGGAAAGCCCCAGATGTTGCCCAGACCCACGGCGCTGCCGGCGGCCGCCATGATAAATCCGAAGCGCGAACTGAACTCTCCACGTGGCTGACTCATTTTTATGACCTCTTTTTAGCTAGCCGCAAGATCGATTGATGGCCTGTTGCTCGTCGTTATTATGTATTTATTTTCGGCAACAGCATAACAGAAAAAATCCAGCCATTAGCACGGCAACAAATGGCGTCTTATTTTCCGATCCTCGGCCAACCTTTCCGCCGGACGTTTCGCCGCCGATGTAGACATCATCCAGTTGAGTGATTCCCGCCAGTGGCTTCCCCCGAAACACCTGCATGACCGGTGTCTGCGAAAACAATGACGCTTTTTTAGGCGCAACCCAGTGACCCCCGGCATCCACGCCACCATGACTGATCAACACATGCAGGTGCGGGTGCAAGGACAAATTACGGCCCCATGTGTGCAGCGTAGACAAGATACCTGGCATAGCCGCCAGGTAGCGTGTGTCCCGACTGAATTGCTGCAAGGTATCTTGCGCCGATTTAAACAACAGGTTGGACAGTAAAAGCCGGTTGTAGCGCCACAGGGTATTCAACGCAGAGGGGAGTGTGGAAATGAAAGCCCGGCTGCACAAGTACTGAGCATGCCCCCCTAAGGCTTACATGCGACACACCGAGAGCTTGAGTAAAGCTTTTTGCTGGTAGGCGGGAAAAGAATGCCGGGTGAGAATCCCTGCAAGATGTTGCTCCAATAGCCTTTGTGCCGTCAGCGTTTCCATTCGCTGAGTTATGCCACCATACTGTGATGATATACAGCTTTATTTGCCGCGCACTTCCCCGAGCTTGCTCGGGGAACTTAATGCCCGCTGCCAGCGCTTGTTATGCGGCTTTAACCACTGCAGCCTGAATTTCTTTGGGAAATTGGGCATCCACAAAACAGGCCGCGGGATAAAGATAATTGTCACCGGACTCATCTATAATGCGGATGTGGCCAATTTGCGCAGCATCCGCGTCAGGAAGAGCTTCATAGATTTTCCGTTTCTCTAAAGAAGCTGGATAATCCGAGTTTTCAATGCAAATAACAAACTTGAGTTGTTTCATAGCTTATTCCAGAAAACGCTTAATCTTGTATTCTTTTCGCCCAATACCTGTTGCTTCATACCAGTGTAACTCTGCCTGTCGCGTATTTCCATTCTCGAACTGGATTTGTGCAATGCCTTTACGTTTTCGCCAACGTCCTCGACCATAAACTCGCCGAAGCCTCGCGATTTCTCGTATTCCACTACCGGTGGCAAACGTCTCTTCTTGCCGAATATTGCCAATAATCTTGAATTTCATTCGGTGATATCTAAAGCCTCATAACGCCAGGCTCAACGGCATTTTTGGAGCGAGGGACTAGCGGAAAAAACGTCCGTTGCCTGCGCTTGTGTGTGCCCGGCATGGGTGCGATCTCATAGGGTGAAAGTCCCTTGTACATTATCCGGAAAGGTGTCTAATGACAACTTCAAAAAGTACTAGCCAATGGCAAGGGCGGACGGGTGACCGACCGCCTGAAAGAAGCCTAAGTGTAAACCTGCGAGCCACTCAACCCCGGCCGGGGATTTGAACATCAGGCGCGTGATGGAACCATCACCCATTGATTTTGCATCGGTGGAATACATCGTATCCAATGCGAGTATAACCGAGGCCTGGAAAAAGGTCAGAGCCAACAAGGGAGCACCCGGTGTTGATCGTATCAGCATTGAGCAATTCCCGAAGTGGGCAAGGCCGCAGTGGAAAGACATCAAGAAGCAGTTGTTAGAAGGTCAATACAGACCGACACCAGCCCTTCGCTGTCAACGACAATCTAAAAGAGTCTGGAGGGATGCGCCGTTTAGGCATTCCTTGTGTGCTAGATCGAGTGATCGTGCAAGCGATTGCAAAAGTACTCGGTGAGTTACTCAATCCCACCTTAGGATGAGTTACTGGAAACAGTGGCGTAAACCGAGGCGTAGAATCCGGGAGCTTATCAAGCTGGGCGTCAGCAAACGAGAAGCCATCTGTTTGGGCTTGTCGCGTAAAAGTTACTGGCGTTTGTCGAAGACCTTGGCTACAAACAGCGGATTAGGTAATGCACATTTCGAAAAGATAGGGCTCATTTCCGTGCGCACGCTATGCTGCAAAACTCACCATCCGGCTACGGCCCGATAGACATTTGATATGAGTTCGATTTTCCCGATGAAGTATCTCTGTGCGAATAGCAGACCAGGCGCCGTATACGGACCCGTATGTACGGTGCTGTGGGAGGGGGCAACCTGAGCAGCTCCCTATTCCGATTATGCATAATTGCTAGACTTGGGAATACCTAAAACATGAAACCACGTGGTCGTTTACCATGCCTACTGCCTGCATATATGCATAGCAAGTAGTTGGGCCCACAAATTTAAAGCCCCTTTTCTTTAAATCTTTACTCATAGTTTCAGAAGTAGGCGTACTTACTGGAACATCTGCTAATTGTTGCCACGAATTATTTATTGGCTTTCCTTCTACAAATGACCAAATATAAGCATCAAAACTCCCATATTCATTTTGAATAGCTAACACCTGTTTTGCATTCTCTATAGTGGCTTTAATTTTTTGTTTATGTCTTACAATTCCCGTGTCCTGAAGTAAGTTTTCTATTTTTTTATCAGTGTATTTTGATATTTTTTGAACATCAAAATTATCAAAAGCATTTAAGTAGCCCTTTCTTTTTTTAAGGATCGTTGCCCAGCTTAATCCTGACTGCGCACTCTCCAAAATTAACATTTCAAATAGCAAACGATCATCATGAACAGGAACACCCCATTCCTTATCATGGTGGTCTGTTTCCAGAGGATTTGAATTTGCCCATTCACAGCGTTTCATTGGTGACTTTCCTTTTTAACGCATAATGACTTGCATCAGATGCTGCCAAAAGCAGAGTGTAGCGATAGCGAAACGGAGCTTTTGGCCGTCAGCTGCATGCGATGGTTGAACGAATCCTCTATCGCGGAGACAAGCAGCCTGATCTTGATCATTTAGTGTCACCTCATTACCGATCATCGGTGATAACCGGTAAATTGTAATTTCCACAAACCACATGAGGTGACAAGCCAATGAAAACATCAAATAATCCACAGTTCAACCGTGACTACGAACTGCACTGTAAACATCTCAAGCTCAAATTTCCCGCATTCTTGCGGCAACCGCCACTGCCCACATTGCCTGATGACTGCCCACAACGATGGGTCGTTGATTGCCAATCCGTTGGT
>CAZJDL010000158.1:0-6544 GCA_964544755.1 uncultured Pseudomonadales bacterium
TGGGCTCGCTGTTGTGTTATTTACTGGCCAGTTTAGGAGCGAAGCAGTGACATAAGGCCAATCTTGAATCGCAGGTCATTTTCAATTGCGCCGCAGGCGGCGACACCAACAGATCAGAGATAGACCTATCTATTGAGCCTGCTTGCATTACGGTAATGTGACGGCGAGCTAACCCACGAGTGCCCGGCGGGTTTACCTTAACCCTCATAAAGGCGTCCGATAATCCTGGAAACTGCAGTTAAACACGCGACGCGAATTTTGAGCTAGCAACCCATTTCCCTGTGGATCATTGACAGCACGTCACGCAAGGCGTCGATTCCATCGTCCGACAAGAGTTCGAGGAGCAGGCCGTTGCACTCGAACCACACACCCTCGACGCTGAGGCGTGAGATGAGAGACATCTTCACATCACAAATGTTGACCGTACCAAGATTTTCGAAACTACCTTGAGGACCGTCAACACCCCAGGTCGCGCCGACGCGAATGGCCGCGCCGCCAGCCGTTGGAACGGCCAGAAAGGCTTCGGAGGCGGGTCCTGCATGATCGCCCTCAGCCGTGTTGTAGCCAAACTCCGCCAGTGTTTTGTGCAACTGCTTACTGGCCTGTTCAAAGCTTTCCCGGGCTGCGCTTGCTGTGGGTTCTTGCCCGACGGTACTAGTGGTGACTTGAGCACGGGTCGGAGCTGCGCCGTGCAGGTCAGGCGAGGCAGACTTGTCGGCTGACGAGCAGCCGCAGCACAGCAAAGCCGCGACGGTAAACGCCAACGTTGCGGGCTTAAGTAGGGTAGTTCGAGGTTGACGCAATCGAATAGTCAATCGTGCTGATGATCCTGCAGCTCAATGTTTCGCGCATCACGTTTTATTCCATCGGCAACGACGGCGAGATACTCCAAGAAAGCACGGTCGCGCGCTATCGTTTGCATCACGTCCTTGTACGCTGCGCGGTGCGCATTGAGAACCACACGATTGGTTACAAAGACCTGATTTTCGCGCGCAATGCGGGCTCGCTGGGCCACCTTGATCACTTGTTTGTCGCAGCCGGCCTCGATCGCCTGGGAAATATCTTCGCCCCGGCCCAGCGCTGCATCGAAATCCTGGAGCGAATTCAGCGCAGCACCGGACTCGGCGACACACGTCGGGTTGGGCACGGCCGAACCGGTGTTCCCTCCATTCGAACTTCGGGCCGCCCTTACAGCTTCCACAAACTCGCGTTTTAGATTGTAGATGCCGGGAATCGCCTTCCACGCTTTACCGTAGCAACCACCCCGCGCAAAGTCAGCACGTCCCGCCGGAAGCTGCCCGGTAGACCGAACCAGATCCATATCACTCGCCGATTCGCCGTACAGCGCCTGGAAATATCCGTCGCGTTGCGGCACGGGAAGCGCGTCGGAGTAGCGTCGGTTTTCCACGGTCGCGGCGCTGCCGTAGAAGTCGAGCGATGCTGCCTGAGGCGCTGACAGCTTGAGCTTGTCGGCGATCTCCACAGCCACGCCGGATGGAAACGCGAGTTCCGGCTGATACTTGAACCCGGCCTGTGCCATGCACGCCTGCTGTACCTGATCGCGCTTGAAGGCCTCCCACAGAGCAATGGTGTCATCACGCAAGGCGTTTTGCGGCGCGACGCCAAAACCGTGAACTGCCTCAAGGTCGGATTCCGGCCCGTCAGCGGCGACAACAGATCCCTGTTCCGCAGAGGCATCGGTGTTCGAGCTATCACTGACCGCATTGGCAACGCAGAGACCAGACAGCAAAAGCGCCAGAAGCGAAACGGTGGGTGCTGTAGTGATCATACGAAAATCCTTTTGTAAGTTGGTGCCGGCCGACTAATGTGTTCAGGAACGCGGGTAACCCAACGTTCTATCGATGGCCCAACCATAGCGCCAGGGATCGTTCTTGACTGACCGGCCCCAGTCGTCGCCCGAGCCGAACCAGTCCACATGGCTCTGCGTATCGTGAAAAAATAACTCGACGTAGACGTTGTACGGCGCTACCGCCCGCAGCTCTCCGAGATTGCCCGTAAAGGGGCTATTGTCCGTTGATTCTATCTCTGTACCAGGTACCGCCGGCCCGACCCGGGCCGCAAGTTCAGCACGAAGCGTCAGATCACTCGCGGTATTCGTGGCATCATCCACCATTGCCAGAAAATAGTTTCCACCTGCAGCGTTGGAATGGGTGACTAGATGAACGTCCGCTCCCCAGTTGTCGGAGCGATTGCGATTACCGATAAAGTCGCCGTTACGGTCGTTCTGGCTCAGCGTTACTTTGTATCCGCGGCTCGTGAGGCTGCGGTACTGGGAAGAACTAATGAACCCGTCTACGTAATTACCAATGGCCGCGTAGTAGCCCCAATGCCGACCGTTGATATTCTCTTCCCAACCCAGTTCGCCCCTACCTCCGCTGTTGGTGTGGGTCGGCGAAGAGAGGTAAACGCGAAAACCATTGAAGCCCTGGCCACGCTCGTCGTAGGAAATATCGTTAGGCGTGATGACGGTATGGGTCGCGAGCACGGGAACCGACAGGCCCACGAGGAGGGCCAAGTAGGCCTTCAGGTCAGCAAAAACGTGCCAAAGTCGCGTAGAGTAGCTTTGACGAATAAACGCCACGGGAGTGATTTCTTTGCCGGTATTCACGAATCCTCCGATATCACTAGTCGAATAGTTGAACACATTGCAAGCACGCGACTGCATTTGAGTGCCTGGCGTAAACCAGACATTCCGTTGCACACGTCACCTCTACGCTGTTCGCCATTGTTGGATATATACGAAAGGCGAGCAGCGCGGACGTCTTTCTCCAATGTTAATAAACTTAGCATGCCAACACCACCGACTAGCGAACATATTCCCTAAAACAACCAATCACGGCTTGCTCGTCCTGCAACGAAACACCGCTGTCGGTGCCCATTAGCAGCGCTTCGACCAGTGCGGCCAGTGTTTTCAGCGTGTCGGCATTGCGCGTGAATTGCGAGTGGTCGAAGGACTCCGGCGTGCTTGCCGCTAACACCGCATTGAACTGAACCAGGCAGGGGATGTGCGAATGGTCGATAAACAGACCCTCCGCCGGCAGCACAATTTTGCGCGCCGCACGTTGCCTGAATAGCGCCTGTAGTCGCGCGTTACATTGGCCGATTACGGCGAGCTGCCTGGTGATACGCTGGATAAAAGCAATCTCGATATATTGCTGCTTGATAAACAGCCAGCCGAGAATACCCCAGTAAAACGCGTAATCCCACAACAACTTCAAACTCATCAACGTGCGGTCGCCAAAGCCAGCATATTCGTCTTGATACAAACTCAAGGTATTCTGGTAGAACGACATGTACAATTTCTGGTACACCGCATTGCGGACGCGCGTATCCTCGCCGGCCACATCGCGGCGGATCAGATCGCTGATATAACCGTTGCCGATGGCGATAAAGTCCGTGCCCGGCGAATAGAACGGATCCAGAAATACGCCGGACTCACCGGTTAATGCCCAGCGATCATCGGAGAAGATTTTTTTGCAGTCGTAGGAATAATCCTTCAGGTAGCGAAAATCCAGCGCCGTGGCGCCTTCGATGGCAGCGGCGCAGTATGGTTGGTGGCGCTGCAACCATTGTTGCGCCTTGTCGAAGGTATTTAACTCCTGCAATTGATGTTGCCCGGCGTCAAACACAATGCCAATGCTGGTCACGCCGGACCGCAGCGGGATAATCCACACCCAGTAACCGCTTCCCATGAGGTGGTTGGTGCTCAAATAGCGCTGGCCGGCGGGTTGGCAGCGCGCGGCCCAGTCGCTGCACTCAGACCAGTCATCGACCTTGACGGTTTTATCGATGCGAAACCAGACCGCGCTGCCATAGTGCGTGTTGTCCCTGGCTAACTGCAGCCGGCGCTTTACTAATCCGCGACGCCCGCTGGCATCGACAAACCAGCGCGCGTTAATGGTTTGCCGGCCGGTGCTCAGGCGGTGGCCGGATGCATTGATGTCGAGCCTGGTAATCGATTCGCCGCTGTAAAGCTTTACACCGTTGCGAACCGTTTCTGCGGCCAGGTGATTTTCCAGCACGCCACGGTCGACCTGGTAGGTCGGCACCGAAAACTCCTTGCTGGAACCAAGTTCGTCCAAATTAGAAAGTGGTGATTGCGGCGCACCAAAGAAACAGCGCAGTCCGAATTTAGGCAAATGCTCGTCTTGCAGATGCTGTTGTTGCTGCAATACGCTGTGCAGGTAATGTGCGCCAATTTCCACCGTGGATTCGCCAACCTTGGCCGTTGCAGCCGGCACCGGAAATTCATTGCGCTCAATCAGCGTGATGTCGAGTTCGGGACTTTGCTGCTTTAACTGTAGGGCCAATGTCAAACCCGCCAGTCCGGCACCGGCAATCGCAATATCGGTGGTCTGCTGGCTGCTCATGCGTGCTCCCGCACTGAATAATGCATCGACGCCGCGGCACCGGTGGGCATCGCGCCGCGGAATTCGCCCGCCTCACGTCGCGCCAGCGCCGCCAGCACGGGCAGAATACGTGCCGCCGGATTGCTTGTGTACAATTCTTCCAGCCCGGCAATCGCCAGATCGGGCCATTCGCTGCAAGCGCTGCTGCTTGCCTCGAGCTGCAATAACGGGTCGTCGGCGCCCGCCTGCTCCTCCTGCACCAGCAGCAAGGCGGCAGCAAAAGGATGGCGGATAAATAACGGATACCGCAGCGTCTCAGGCGCCGGACAATCATACATCGTCAGCAGAATCGGGCGCTGCTCGCTGGCGAGCTGGCAGGCGGCTTCCAGCAGGCTCAACGGCACAGTCTTGTCGAACGCGGAAATTGAATTAGCCGCCTGCATACAACCGCTGCTAATCGTCCAGTAGCCCGACGCCGCGTTGTGCACCGAGTTGTGAAATTTGGTCGGTGACACCTGTTGCTCTGCGGTCGCGAGACGACGGCACATGTAATCGGTAATCCCGGCGTCGCCCTGACCGTAGGCAAAAATGCAGGCTACCTCGCTGGCCGGCAGTGCCGACTGCCGCAGGGCGCGGCATGAGACTTCGACGGCAAGCCGCACAGACAGCGGTGCGCGCCGCCGTTCATTGCGTGGAATCAGTTCAGGCCGCGGTGTGGCTTCACTGGCATCCACCAGTGTTTGGCCGGCTTGCACGGTCGCGCAAAAGGCATCCCAGTCGTTGAACCAGGGGCTCCAGACGCCTATTCCCTTGATATAACAGTTCATGGTTAATCCTTACCAAACAACAAACTACAGTTATTGCCGCCAAAGCCGAAGGAATTTGACATAACGTGGCGCACTTCCGCCGCAGTGTTGTCAGCCAGCACCGTATAAGGAATCTCCATATCCGGTCGGTACAAATTTAACGTGCCGGGAATATAACCCTGCAACATTGCGTCAATGGCGATAATCGATTCAGTTATCCCCGTAGCACCCAATGTATGCCCGGTCCAGCCCTTGGTGGATGATGCCAATACGCGCTCGCCGAATACGCAGCGCATGGCTTTACCCTCGATAAAATCATTGGCCTTGCTGGCCGTGCCGTGCAAGTTGACGTAATCAACGTCATCGCTGCTTAACCCCGCCATGTGTAACGCGGCGCGCATGGCCAGTTGCGCCCCCAGCCCTTGCGGATGCGGATGCGACATATGGTGCGCGTCGGAGCTTTCACCAAAACCACGCAAGCGCACACTCTCTGGCGGCGCATGTTTGGCGTGGACGAGGATGGCAAAGCCAGCCGCCTCACCCAGGTTGATGCCGTCGCGATCGGCATCGAAGGGTTTGCACGCTTGCGGGCTAACCAGTTGCAGTGCATGAAACCCGTGCAATACACTGAGGCACAGCGTATCGACCCCGCCAATGATGACCGCATCGGTCATATCGTTGGCTAGCCAGCGTGCCGCGGTGGCAAACACTTTAGCCGACGATGAGCAGGCCGTGCTAACGGTCATGGCTGGCCCGCGCACGCCGAGTTTATCAGCGACAAAAGCGCCCGGCGTGTGCGGGTTGTGCATACATGCCTGCTTGAACTGCGGTTTAAATTGACCGTCAGTCAGTAAATCGCGATAGCCTTCTTCGGTGCGATCGATGCTCGCCGTGCTACTGCCAATCACGACCGCAACGCGCGCCGCCCCGAAACGGCCGATGGTAGCCCGGCACGAGCGCGCGAAACCGGGTTGTGAGAGGCACAATAAGGCCAGCGCATTGTTGCGGCTTTGCCAGCGGTTGAGCGCCTCCGGCGTATCGAAATCTTGCAGCGCAGGCACGCCGCCAACCAGCGTATCAAGCCCGGAATGTGCAACATTGTTGGGCGCCAGGCCTGTACGGCGCTGCCGCAACGCTGCATTGATAGCCACGCGATTGACGCCAGCAGCGCAGCTGAGCTCAAAATCCAGCAGGCGCAGGTCGGGAATTTGGAAACGAGATTGAAAGTCAGACTGCAAAGTAGCTCGTTGCAACACAATTGGTTAAACTGCCGTATTGTAATTTCTACGCCGCGCATGAACAAGCAAGACGCTCTACCCAAATCCCCAGATAGAGGTTCGTCAGCACTCCAAGGGCCGCTGAATCCCT
>CAZJDL010000159.1:0-5975 GCA_964544755.1 uncultured Pseudomonadales bacterium
ACTCAAATCAGCTTTCCCTCGCTACGGCTTCTATTCTCGGACAGCCTCCTAGTCGTCGATAGTGCTTGTGGGGATACTTGGAGGAATTTAAATGACAAACATTGTTGCCTGTATAGACGGCTCAAGTATTTCCACCGCTGTGTGTGATGCCAGCGCCTGGGCCAGCCAACGCCTTGATGCACCGCTGAAACTGATGCATGTGTTGGACAAGGCAGAGTTTCAAGTCAATCGAGACCTGTCAGGAAGCCTGGGTCTGCGCGGGCGCAAGACCGTGCTGGAAAAGCTGACGGCATTGGATGAGCAACGCGGAAAATTGGCGATGGAGCATGGTAAGCACATGCTAAAAGAGGCCGAAAAGCGTGCGCGAGAAGACGGAGCTGTCAATATCAGCTGGCAGCAGCGGCACGGCAATCTGTTGGAAACCCTGCGGGAATTTGAGGTGCAGACCCTGCTGGGGGTGATAGGGCGGCGGGGCAAAGGGAGCGAGAGCTTGGTAGGTGCTATCGGCTCACATCTGGAAAGTGTTATTCGAACCGTGCGAGGGCCTATTCTGGTTGCCGTAAAAGGCTTTGTAGCTCCCACCAATTTCATGATTGCCTACGACGCTAGCGCTACTGCTGAGAAAGCACTTGACTGGGTAGCTGCTAGCCAGCTGCTCAAAGGGTTAGCATGTCACTTGGTTATGGTGGGCGACGAGTCTGCTGAGCGAAAACAGCAGGCGCAGCAAGCAAGTGACAAACTCCGGGCAGCGGGCTTTGACGTGATTCAGTACCTGGCGGAAGGCGACGTACAACAAGCGCTCAACGGCTATCAAAAAGAAAACAATATAGAATTGCTAGTGATGGGCGCTTACGGCCATTCCAGAATACGGCAGTTTTTTGTTGGCAGCAACACCACCAAAATGCTCAGCAGCAGTGATGTTTCGCTATTGTTGCTGAGGTGATTAATGGCGAGTGGGTACTTGCCGCTGCTTCTTGTGCTGACGATTTTGTGCTACGTTTTCGCTTTACTTGCGTGTAACGTGCGGCTCGCGGCAAACGTTCGTTTGGCAACCGCAGTGGATCGGAGACTAATGATGAGCTTATTTGCGAATAAATCGAACCTGCCCCCCGCCGAGCATGCCTTGCCTGGCCGCAATACGCCGCTATCAGTGCCCGCCAAACACTTCGTCAACGGCAACCCGCTGCAAGGCTCTTTTCCCGCACAGATGCAACAGGCAATATTCGGCATGGGTTGCTTCTGGGGTGCCGAAAAACGTTTCTGGGAAGTGAAAGGCGTGTTTACCACGGCCGTTGGCTATGCCGCCGGCTTGACGCCCAACCCGACGTATCAAGAGGTTTGTTCCGGTCAAACCGGGCACAACGAAGTGGTGCTTGTAGTGTTCGATCCCGCGCTGTGCAGTTACGCAACCTTACTCAAGGTTTTCTGGGAGAGTCACGACCCGACCCAGGGGATGCGCCAGGGCAACGATGCCGGCACGCAGTATCGCAGTGGTATTTACACCTGCTCTGAGGAACAGCAAGCACTGGCCGAGCAATCCCGCGCTGATTTTCAGCAACGATTAAATGTTGCGGGCTACCCTGATATCACGACCGAAATTATCCATACGCCCGCTTTTTACTACGCCGAGGATTATCATCAGCAATACCTGGCGAAAAACCCGGGAGGCTACTGTGGGCTGGGCGGCACGGGTGTGTGTTTGCAAGGTGTTGAAGCCACTGCCCTTAGTCCGCCAGCAAAGCTCTTCTAACGCTTGATTTTAGCTGCGGCAGTAAATCTTGCGCAAACCAGGGATTTTTCTTTAGCCAAATATTATTCCGCGGGCTGGGATGCGGTAGTGGCATTATGTGCGGCCCATATTCCGGCCACGCCTTGACCGTGGCGGTCAGCGTGCGTTTATTATTGTCCCGCAAGTGCCAGGCTAGCGCGTACTGACCAATCACCAGTGTCAAGCTAATCTTCGGCATCGCGTTTAACAGTTGCTGGCGCCAGGCCTGTGCGCATTCGGGCCGGGGAGGAAGATCTCCCGACTTGCCTGAGCTTGGATAGCAAAAACCCATCGGCAAGATCGCGATTTTTTTCGCATTGTAGAAAGTCGCTGCGTCGATCCCCATCCAGCTGCGCAGCCGTTCGCCACTCGCGTCATCGAAGGGAATACCCGTTGCATGCACTTTCTTCCCCGGCGCCTGGCCCGCGATCAGAATATGCGCGTCACGACTGCACTGAAACACAGGCCTGGGACCCAGCGGTAGATGCGCCGCGCATATATGGCAGGCGAGAATATCTTCTTGTAGCTGATTAAAAGCGATCTGCGAGATTACCGCAAGTGTGGCGGCACGATCATCTTTGATGACAACTATCGACCTAGGCTTTGACCGGACGAAGCGGAGGCCAGAGAAACGTATAAAGCGATGTATCAATTAGTCGATGTCGCTCTGCCAACGATCGATGATGAGCGCATGCTCTTTGGTGATGCAGATCAGGAAGCCGTTGTTGCGCGGCTACAGTCCTGGGGTGTTGCCGAGATCGCGCTAAAACTGGGTGCGCAAGGTTGTTTGGTCGCGACCGATTCGATCATGGATTTAGTGAAAGCAAAAAAGGCAACGGTCGTTGATACAACGGCCGCGGGCGACTCGTTTAACGCCGGGTACCTGGCGGCGAGAATGATGGGAAACAAACCTCCGGAGGCGGCGAACGCCGGGTACAGCCTGGCGTCGGTGGTTATTCAGCACCGCGGGGCGATTATTCCTGCCGCGGCAATGCCTGCGTACTAATAAGTGATGACTTTATACCTGCATTTCCAGTACCCCTCAAATAGTCCTTCCAGCCTATAATTGCGTAAACCATTCAAGAATGCGAGGCAAAGGCATGGCTGCAAGAACAACATCGCGAAAACCGGCGCGCACAAAAACATCACGTTCCAAGCCGCTCGGCTGGAACACGACCGATGAAGACGAGATTGCGCGCCGTGTGGCTCGTGCCGAAAAAGAGGCTTTCAATATTAAGTCTGCCGACGCTGACAACGCGTTTTTCTCCGACTGGCTCGTCACTGGCGAAAGCGGAATGACCCATTGTGTCGAGATGCGTTCTATGCAGGCCGCAATAAACAGCTGTGGCTGCAAGGATTTCCAGGTCAACGGGCTGGGCAGCTGCAAGCACATCGAGGCCGTGCGGCGTAAATTCGCCAAGCGCAAAGGGTTGGAACGGGGCCATCCTCGGGTTGAGGTTTATCTCGATCGGCGTCATAACAGCGTCAAGGTCAGCTTTCCTGATCGGATGCGCACGAATGCGCGGGCCAGGCAGGTGGTGGCGGGGTTGTTCAATAATGCGAACAGTCTGCGCGGCGACCCGTTGCAATCGATGGCGGCGCTGAAAAACAAGCTTCGTCAAGAAACAAGCCGCGTTCGCCAACAGCTGCGTATCTCACCGCACCTCGAACAGTGGCTACAGCAATTGCAACGGGCGGCAGATTTGCGTGCGGCGCGGCGCCGTTTCGAACGCGATTTGAAACGCGGAGCGGCGAGTCTGGATGCGGTCAAGCTGCCACTCTACCCTTATCAGCAGGAAGGCATGCTGCACCTGGCCTTTACCGGGCGTGCGCTGCTAGCCGACGAAATGGGGCTGGGAAAAACCGTACAGGCCATCGCCGGCAGCGAGTTGCTCGATCGACTGCGCACCATCGAAAAGGTGCTGGTCATTTCTCCCGCCTCGTTAAAAAGCGAATGGCAGGAGCAAATCGACAAATTCTCGAACAGGCAGGCGCTGATCATCCAAGGCATGCGCAAACGCCGTTACCAGCTCTACGAACGGCCTGCGTTTTACTACCTCGCCAATTACGAGCAGATGCTCTACGACAAGGATTACATTAACACTGAATTGAAACCGGACCTGATCATTCTCGACGAGGCGCAACGCATCAAGAACTGGCAAACCAAGACGGCTGCCGCCATCAAGCAACTGCAAAGCCCGTACGCCTTCGTGCTGACCGGCACGCCGCTGGAAAATCGCATCGATGAGATTTATTCCATCGCCCAGTTTCTCGACCCGGGCCTGTTCGGACCGTTATTCCGTTTCAACCGCGAGTTTCACAAGCTGGATGACAGAGGCTTGGCGGTCGGTTACAAAAACCTGGATCGGCTGCACGAACGCCTGCGGCCCATCATGTTGCGCCGCCGCAAAGATGATGTCGAAGGCGAGTTGCCGGAGCGCAGTCTGAAAAATTATTTTGTGCCATTGAACCGCAAGCAGGAGGAACAATACCTGGAGCACGAAAGGGTTGTTGCGCAGTTGGCGCACCTGGCCAAAAGGCGGCCGCTGAAAAAAGAGGAGCGCGACCAATTGATGCGGGCCCTCGCCTGCATGCGCATGGCCTGCGATACGCCGTATATTCTCGATCAAACGATCCGTCTGTCGCCCAAACTGGATGAGCTGGAAAAGCTGCTGGAAGAACTTCTCAGCGACCCGAATTGCAAGATCATCGTCTTCTCCGAATGGGAGCGCATGCTGACGTTGCTGGCCGACCGTTTAGTGCAGAGTGGCATCGATTACGCCTGGCACACCGGCAGCGTGACGCAGAAGAGGCGCCGGGAGGAAATTAACCGCTTCAAAAATGACCCCGACTGCCGTCTGTTTCTGGCCACCGACTCGGCTGCCACCGGGCTGAACCTGCAGGTGGCGCGCGTGGTCGTCAATCTGGATTTGCCGTGGAATCCCGCCAAGCTCGAACAGCGTATCGCCCGCGCCTGGCGCAAGCATCAGAAACATCCGGTCGCTGTGCTGAACCTGGTCAGCGAACACACCATCGAGCACCGTATGTTGGACGTGCTACGACATAAAACCGGCTTGGCGGATGAGGTTGTCGACGGCGCTGGCAAGATCACCGCGATGGATATCTCCGCCGGTCGCGGCTCGTTTATGCAGCGGCTTGACGAAATGCTCACCGAGCCAGCGCCACGGCGCTCACCGCTGCAGCAATTTACCGAGCAGGTTGTTGCCGGCCATGCCGACAGGCTGGAACATCTGGAGCAGCGTGGCGACACCCTACTCGCCGTAGTGGACAAAACTGACGGTGAACTCAGCGGCGCTATTGAGCGGCGCCTGCACGAGCACTACGGCGAGGCCGCTCCGACGCTGGAAATGCTCGACAGTGCAACCTTCGAAACCTTGCAGCGGCTTGTGGCAGCCGGCGTTATCCAGTTCAATCACCGACCCACCGGCCAGGTTTACGATGCGCAAAGCGATAACAATAGAGAGGCGCATGAAAAGCAACGGCGGCAAACCTTGAGCCGCAAGCACCTCAAGATCGCGGAAGAAAAACAGCGTATGAGCCAGCTGCTGGCCGACGGTGGTTTTATAGCCGAAGCACTACCGCCGATGAGCGAGGCGCTTAACAAGGCGTTGGCGGCAGCGGCTATCGGGGCCGGGATAGCGATCGACGACCCGATCTCCATCGGCCAGATCGGTGCCGTGCAAGCAGCTTACGAATTGCCCGCTGATACGGTTTCAACGACCGCCGTACTACGCCACGAGAGTAACGGCCTCAGTGCGCAAGCTGCTACGGAAGCCGTGCATGCAGCGAATGAAGTGACGCGCTTTATCAAGGTGGCGTTGAGCGCATGACGACAAATAAAATGAACTTCCCGGAAGCCTGCGTGGATTCTCACCGACCTGGTGTCAAAGGTGCACGGTCCGCTGGAAAAATGACGACCCTGATAAAACCTTTCGTGGTCCCCGTTCTTCAACGCGTTTCCTCTGTAGTGTTACCTCACCAAAAATCAGCCGCCCGCCATCTCCGCAAACCGTAAATGCCGACCCGCCGACAGTCTTCGTTGCCGGCCGATCAGATCATGCGCCTAACATGGGACGATTTTTTATCCGATGATAGGAGAGAGACATCGCAATACAATGCGTTAATTCGTCAACTGGAATATCGTCACGTTCATGGAATACAATAGCTCGATTGCCTTCAAACTTAA
>CAZJDL010000160.1:0-5938 GCA_964544755.1 uncultured Pseudomonadales bacterium
TCAAATACTTCCGCCAACCCTGCAGAAACTTCCCAAAACCGTTTGGCAAGTTTCCGGTCACGCGCAGTGTGATGTCCAACGTGGGTTGCTGTTGGCAAAGTAGAGCCCGTTGAAGGCTTGCCAACCGTCATCGTAACAGCGTATCGGTTGCGGCACTGGATTGTTCTGCTACCGCAGTTACCACATAACGCAAGGGTCCACCCGTGCGCAGTGAATCGAAGGGGTAGCAGGTGATCAGCAGTAACTGCGATTCGGTAGCCGTCACACGCAGCGGCGCCCGCGCGCTGTTGGCGATGCGCTGCCCCACAACGCGATAAGACGTGACTGTTCCACTGTTGGTCGTAATCCGCAGCGGGTCGCCCGGTTCGAGCTGTTGCAGGAAACGGAAGTGCGTATCGCGATGACCACCCACGATGCTGACGCCCTCCGTGCCGGGATACGCGCTACCTTGCATATGCCCCGGCCCAAACGCCAGGGCGCTACCGTGCGCGCCCTCCAGTATGTAGAGATCGATATTGTGGTCTATTGCCTGTAGTCGCGCGACTGGCCAGGTATCGGCCCACGGCCATGGTTTTGCCGTTTTACCCGTGGCCAGGGTTTGTTGCCAGGCGTCGGCGATCAAGTAATGCGCCAGCCGCGCTTTGGCGTAGATCCACAGCCCATCGCCTAACTGCCAACACGCCAGCCCAACTAACGCCATTGCAATGGCGTTAGGTCTGCAGCGCATACTGCTCCTCCTTGCGTATGCTGAACTGAAAAATGGCGCCAAACAGCAGCAACAGCAAACCCCATACAATGCTCTGCGCCGCGTCGGTGGCGCCGCGTGGGTAAGCATAGCTTTGCGCCGCCTGGCCTAGCGGTTGCGCATTCGGTACGGGTGTGGTTTTGAGTGATTCGCCTGCGCTTCTACTCGGCTGTTCCTCCACCGCCACAAAGCTGGTGTAGGGGCTGACCAGCTTGTGGGTAAGCGCGACCGGTAATACCTGGGCGCGAACTTCGTCGGCGTCTCTGCCGGCCGTAATTTCGTCCAGCAGGCTGGCGATTTTTTGGCGGGCCCACAATGTTGCTACGCCCTTGTTATTGTGGTTCGCGTCAGCGCCACCATTGACAGACAGTGTCTTTTGCCACTGCTCGTTAGCGCTGGTTGCGGTGATATTCACGCTGTCCGGTATGTTGTTCAGTCGGCTACTCAGCAGCAAGGGTTCGCCCTGATACAGGTCAGGCACACGTTGCGGATAGTTCTCCGCCTCCGTGCCCGCCGGCCAGTCGATGGATATTTGCCGTAGCAGCGGGCTATTCAACTTGCTAAACAACGCTGCCATCTTCGCGCCGACCTCGGTGACGTCACCAATATGCGTATAGCTCCCGCGTCCGAACTGCGCGGCCTTGCGCATGAAATAGGAATTCGGTGCGGCGCCTATGCCAACCGTGAATAAACGGCTGGCGCCCAGGTTTTGCTGAATCAACTTGAATAGCGCGGCTTCATTACCGACGGCGCCGTCGGTGATAAAAACCACCTGCCGCAGATGGTCTTCGTCTGCTGCTCCTTTAAGAGCCGCAGCCAGCGCAGCATCCATCTCTGTGCCACCTTGCGCCTGCAGTTGTTGAACGAGTTGTTTGGCGCGTTCGATATTAGTGCTCGTTGCCGGCAGTGCCTGCGGGTAGAACGGGCGCGTAAAGCTGTTGAATTCGATAATGTTAAAGCTGTCCTGTGGCTGTAGTTGCTCCAATGCCAGCAGCAGGCTCTGCTTTGCCTGGCGGATAGGAACACCGCCCATGGAGCCGGAGGTATCAATAATATAGATTTGTTCTTTAGGCATGGCGTTGGAAGGTGTCTGCGACTCGTGCGCCTGTTGCGCTGGCACAATCATTAACAAGGCGTAGTCTTCACCGTCCAACGTTTCGGTAAACAGCGCCGCCTGTGGCGCCGCAGCGGGCTCCGGTTGCCACGAAAGCACGAAATCCTGCGTCATCGAAGCGCTATCGCCGGTCAACCTCAGGCTGTAATAATTGTCGTCTCTGGACACGGTAATATTGTGGTAGGCGCTGTCTACACTGTGTAGTGGCATTCCCATATCGATACTGGCGGTGATGCGAATAGGATTTATTGCGTTGCCTTCGCTGGCCGGCTGAGGGTGCAGTACCGGTGTGATGTGCGCGGCGTCGTCGACCTGGTCGGTATTACGTGCCCAGCCGATGCTCGCGTCTAACGTCAAAGCTTGTTCGTGATAAGGGTCTGCCAGGGTGTGACCCGGGATATAGCGTGGCGTTATCGTCATCGGAAAACGTAACCCAAATACGCCGCTGTCGTAGGTGACGGCTTGCAAATAGTTGATCTCAACCTCGACGGTTTCGCCAGGAGCGATATTGACAACGGAATTGGTAAACAGATTAGGTCGCTCTTGTTCCACCAGGGCGGCCTTGCGGCCGCTGCTCTTTGCTTGTTGGTAGATTTTTTTGGCTTGCTTCTTCTCGTGTATCTGGCCGTCGATCACGCGTTCGCCGATTCGAATACGCAGCGCGTTAATCGCCGCGTCATCCGGCAGCGGGAAAACATAAATTCCTTCTAGCCATTCATCACTGGCATTGAGAAAAGACTGTTTTACCGTAACGTGGGCGACCATGCCGCTGACCTGAAAATCGGCTTCGCTGGCGAGGTTAATGGCGGCGTGGTATTCGCCCGGCTGGTCGCTGGCAAACAGCAATTGCCCGGCTTCTACATCATCCAGTCTTTGCGTGGATTGCGCGAGCAGCGGCTTCTCTGCATTCGCGCGCGCTGCTTGCAAGGCGCTGAGCGCGGTAACGGCAAGCAGCGCAATTGCAATCGTTGCCAGTTTTGGCCAGCGTCGCGCGGGTTGTTGTGGCACGGCGATATCTTCCAGAATAAGGTACCTTGGGCTGCGTTTTCTGAACATGGGTTAAATCTCGAGGTTGAAATGAGACTTTTATAGTGGCAGGAGAGTCGGGCGAAAGCGGGTACAGCCGGTGGCAATCCGGTGAGCAATTATGGTGAATTGTGGCGGTCGCTGGTGTTGCGGGCGAGGCGGCGTAAAATGCAGGCACTAACAGGTTGTTTTTGTCAGCGCGCGTTATGGCTAGAAAAATAGCGATCATTGAAGATGAAAGCGCCATTGCGGAAAATTACCGCGATGCGTTTCGCCGCCAGGGCTATAGCGTCGACATATATGCCGATCGAAGCAGTGCTCTGCAAGCGTTTAAACACGCACTGCCTGACCTCGCCATTATTGACATTGGCCTCGGTGATGAATGCGAAGGTGGTTTTGATTTGTGCCGCGAGTTGCGGAGCCGGGCGCCGGGGCTACCAATCGTGTTTCTGACTGCCCGCGATAGCGAGCTCGACGTGATCTCCGGTTTGCGGCTGGGCGCCGACGATTACCTGACCAAGGACATCAGCCAGGTGCATATGATGGCGCGCATTGTCGCCTTGTTGCGGCGCATCGACGCACTCAAGCAACCCACCCAGGCGGAACATATTATTCGCCGCGGCCCGTTAAGCATTAATCAGGAACGTATGACCGTGCATTGGCGCGAACAATGGGTGAATTTAACGGTGACGGAATTCTGGGTGGTTCATTCCCTGAGCGCTCACCCCGGCCATGTAAAAAACCGCCAGCAACTGATGGACGCCGCCAATGTGGTGCTGGATGACAACACGATCACCTCGCACATCAAACGCATTCGCAAGAAATTCAGCACCGTCGATGAGAGTTTTGATTGCATAGAAACGGCGTATGGATTGGGTTATCGCTGGTCAGCTGAATAAGCTGCGGTCGTGAAGCTTAAACCGCAGTTGTTTATTGTTAGCCTGCTGACGCTTAGCCTGCCGTGGGCGGGGTGTCAGTATGTGCGCGAAGTCGAAGCGGCGTTACGGCGCGGGCAGGAGCAATCGCTGGCCGCGACCGCGCAGGCGATTGCCGCGGTATTGTCGACCAAGCCGAGGTTGCTGTACCCCTACGCGGAGCGACTGACCACCCGCCCTTCAGCGCAGCGGCAACTGTACTTCGAACATACTCAGCAAGTTTTTTCTATCGACGGCTACGCCGACGAATGGCAGGATATTTCTTCTAACAGCTTGGCTATGCCTGGCGATGGCGCCTTGCAAGTTGGCTATCAGGCGGCTTTCACGCAACAGAATTTGTATTTGTATTTTCGAGTGAGAGACCGGCAAATTACTTATCATAACCCGGCGTTAACCGCGCTGGGCAATGGCGACCGGCTGGTGCTGTACTCCGGCAACGGCAACCACTATGTGCTGAGCACCAGCGCGCCGGGCAGTCTGCATGTGCGCTACAAAGATGCTGACGGCGACGTTCAAGAGGAACCGCGTATCAAGGCCTACTGGCAAGACAATGCCGACGGCTATGCGGTCGAGCTTGAATTGCCACTGGACTTAAGCGCTGGCCGCTTGGGCTTTTACGTGGTCGACGCCGCGGCACAGGAAAAACCGCTTACGCTGGGCACCGTGCGAAGAGATTCACTACGCAGCAGCCTGCCACCGTGGCTTGTGTACGAACAGCCGGCAGTGCAGCGGGAGCTCGATGTATTCAGCATGCCCGGATTGCGGCTGCGTGTGGTCGACCTGCAAGATTGGCAGTTGGCCACCAGTGGCGAGCTGGTCACTGCCGAGCAGAGCGAGACAAACTGGGTGTTAAAAAAGCTGTACCGCGCCGTGCTTACTACTCCGGCGCAGAACTTCGCGGCAGTGGGCGCTACGGCGGGGAAAGTTGAGCGCGGAGAAGTCAAGCAAGCGCTCGCTGGCCGCCCGGGTTTTGCCTGGTACCGTGACCCGGCGTCGGCCAATCGAAGTTTGCTCAGCGTTGCGGCGCCACTGGTAAGCGAGCGCAGAATCATCGGCGCCGTGGTCGCCGAGCAGAGTAGCGAGCAGTTTTTGTCGTTCACCGACAGCGCGTTTAACAAGCTGCTGTTAATGAGTTTTATGGCGTTCGTTTTCACCGGCCTGGGCTTGCTCGGTTATGCGAGCTGGTTGTCGTGGCGGGTGCGCGGGCTGAGCCAGAGCGTGGAGCAGATGCTCAGCGACGACGGTACGCTGAAAGAAAATTTTCCGCACAGCGAGGCGACTGACGAAATCGGCGATTTGTCGCGCAGCTATGAGCAATTTCTGCAACGCATTCGCGAATACACCGAGTACTTACGCACGCTATCGCGTAAGCTTTCGCACGAATTGCGCACCCCGCTGGCCGTCGTACACTCGTCGCTGGACAACCTGCAAACTCAGCATCTGGACAGCGCCAACCTGGTTTACGTCCAGCGCGCCCAGCAGGGCGCCAAACGCCTGAGCCGTATTCTCACCGCCATGAGCGAAGCAAGCCGCGTTGAAGAAAGTATACAAAGTGCCGAGCCGGAAAATATTGACCTGCTGAAGCTGCTGCGCGATATCAGCAAAGCCTATCAGGATATTTATCTGGATCACCCAATCGTGCTGGAACAAGAGGCGCCACAGGGCTGTACGTCGATAAGTGCCGTCCCTGAACTCATCGTGCAAATGCTGGATAAGCTTGTCGCAAACGCCGCCGATTTTGCGCCGCCCGGTAGCGCGATACGTTTGCGTTACCGCTCCGAGACAGGCGCGGTGATACTCGAAGTGATCAATCAGGGGCCGTTGTTGCCCAGGAAAATGCAAGCACAGCTATTCGACAATATGGTGTCGCTGCGACGGCGCGACGCTGCGGCTACCCATTTGGGATTGGGTTTGCATATTGTGCGTTTGATCGCCGAATATCATCACGGCAGTGCGCGAGGTTTTAATCTGGCCGATGGTTCGGGCGTGTGTTTTCAGGTGAGGTTGCCGGCTTGACAGGACTTAACCACGCTAACGGGAAGTTACAATGATCCTAGAAACCACAGTTGGATCACGAAAGTATGCACAAGCTCTTAATGCACCTGGAAAATTCGAAAA
>CAZJDL010000161.1:0-5922 GCA_964544755.1 uncultured Pseudomonadales bacterium
AATGCGTACTTGCTCAGAGTAATCGGCATGTGAATTTAAGCCCGATTGCCCTGCTATCCCGTTAAACACTACACTAGGTTAAAGTTTTCCCCGGCTATGCCGATAAGCTCAATGTGCGATGGCCACGCACGAAAGTGAAGTCGGAAAATAGAAGGGGTAACATGCCAAAATACGTGCTGGGTATAGTGTTGCTGTTTTGCATGCAAGCATCGCTGGCGGCTACTCGGGATTTGAGCTTCGCTGCGCGCATGGATGTCGCGCACTGGCACGTGGACGAATCTGTTTTGGAATGCCGGCTGGCCCAGCCTCTGCCGCTCTATGGCGAGGCTGTATTTTCACGCCGCGCAGGTGAAAGCCTGCGCTTTTTTTTAGTCGCCCGCGACAATCCCATGCGCGCTGGAACGGCCGAGCTGGTATCACAACCGCCAGTGTGGGCGCCGCAGCAGGCGCCAAGACACCTGGGCGAGGTCGGCGTTGAACGTAGCCAGCGGCCGGTGACGCTGGATGGCAAGCTGGCTGGCCGGATGATGGCCGAGTTGCTTAAGGGCATGACGCCGCGCTTTTTACACATCGCCTGGTATAGCGCGGTCGAGCCGGTCGAGGTTGGCGTGTCACCGGTGTATTTTCAGGATGCTTACAAACAATATCAGCGTTGTTTGAATCAATTGCTGCCCAATAATTTTGCCCAGCTTAAGCATAGCCGGGTGCATTTCGCGACCGCCAAGACAGCGTTGTTGTCCGCGGCCATCGAGCGTCTGGATCTTATCGCCCGCTATGTGGTGGCGGATAAAACCGTGAACAAAATATTCGTCGCTGGCCACACCGACAATGTTTGGGATTCATACTACAACAGCGACCTGTCGCGTCGGCGCGCCCAGGCGGTGGTCACCTATTTGGTCGGCCAGGGCGTCGACAAGAAAATGATCACCCGCCGCCACCACGGCGAGCGTCGCCCGTTGGCGCCGAACAACAGTGATTCGAACCGCGCTAAAAACCGTCGCGTTAGCGTGCTCCTGCAGCGCTAGTGTGGTAGCATTTCCTGCCGTGTAGCCTTGCGCGGCACACCCCGCATCGCAACTGATTCTTCTCCGCGAACTGCTCGCTTCGGAGCTTGTATGGCAACAATTAATAAGGTCGTGCTGGCCTATTCGGGCGGTTTGGACACCTCCGTTATCGTCAAGTGGCTGCAGGAAACCTACGCCTGCGAAGTAGTCACTTTTACCGCCGACATCGGCCAGGGTGAAGAAGTTGAGCCGGCGCGCGCGAAGGCGCAAGCCATGGGGGTAAAAGAAATTTATATCGACGATTTGCGCGAACAGTTCGTCGCCGATTTCGTCTACCCGATGTTTCGCGCCAACGCGATTTACGAAGGCGAGTATCTGCTGGGCACTTCGATCGCGCGGCCACTCATTGCCAAACGGCTGGTCGATATTGCCAATGAAACCGGCGCCGATGCCATCTCCCACGGCGCGACCGGCAAGGGCAACGACCAGGTGCGCTTCGAGCTGGGCGCCTACGCGCTAAAACCCGACATACAAGTGATCGCGCCGTGGCGCGAGTGGAATTTAAGCTCGCGCGACACGCTGCTGCAGTATTGCGAACAGCATCAGATTCCGGTTGAAATGAAACGCGGTAAAGCGTCGCCGTATTCCATGGACGCCAACCTGCTGCATATTTCCTACGAGGGCGGCAATCTCGAAGACCCGTGGTCGGAACCTGAAGAGGCTATGTGGCGTTGGAGCGTTGCCCCCGAGGCCGCGCCGGACACGCCGCACTACCTCGAACTTACATTTACCGGTGGCGACATCACCGCTATCGATGGCGACAACAAATCGCCGGCCGAGGTGCTGGCGGCCCTTAACAAGGTCGGTGGAGAACACGGCGTTGGCCGGGCGGACATCGTCGAAAATCGATATGTGGGTATGAAGGCGCGTGGTTGTTACGAAACCCCCGGCGGCAGCATCATGCTTAAGGCGCACCGCGCGATTGAGTCTATTACCCTGGATCGCGAAGTCGCGCACTTGAAAGACGAGCTGATGCCACGTTACGCGGCCATGATTTATAACGGTTACTGGTGGTCGCCGGAACGTGTATTGTTGCAAAAAACCATTGATGCATCGCAGGCTAACGTTAATGGCGTGGTGCGGCTGAAACTCTACAAAGGCAATGTGATGATTGTTGGCCGCAAATCCACCGATAGTCTGTTTGACGAAAGCATTGCCACGTTTGAAGACGACGCTGGCGCCTACGACCAGGCCGACGCGGCGGGTTTTATTAAACTCAATGCCTTGCGCATGAAAATAGCCGCGAGCAAAGGCCGTCGTTTGAACTGAAATACGGGTGTTTGAATAGCGTCCGGCTGGCGCAGGTATTTGATGGCCGCAAACCTGCCGATGTGCGCCAGCCGGCATATTAGGTCGTTCCATGCCACAATCAACCGTAAAGGTTAGAAGAACATTAGATAGGCCTTGTAAACTGCTGATTTATCAATGTCGCTTGGTTCCTTTTCGCATATCGCTCTGCTATGATCGGCGCCAGCTCAGGATTTCTCCGACACGGCAGTTGCATAACGCAGTCATAAATAATCGCTACAGAGGTGAGCCATGTTAACCAAAACACTTAAACGCCACGCTATCGCATATTGCTGCGTGGGCTTGTTTGGCGCGGCCGGCGTGACGGCGCAGGAGCAGCTGCTCCTGGAAGAGGTCGTCGTCACCGCCCAAAAGCGTGTCGAGAGCCTGTCTGACGTACCAATCTCGGTCAATGTCATGTCTGGTGAAAAAATTGCCCAGGCCGGTATTACCAACCTGAACGATCTGTCTGATTTCGTGCCCAACCTGACCATGAATCAGACCGGTATTAGCACTAGTATCGCGATCCGCGGCATCAGCTCGGGGATTAACCCGGCCTTCGAACAGTCGGTCGGCATGTATATTGACGACGTTTACTACGGTCGCGGCCAACTGGCGCGTGTTCCCTATCTCGACCCTGACAGAGTAGAGATTCTGCGCGGCCCGCAGCCTATTCTATTTGGTAAAAATGCGATTGCCGGGGCCATCAGCATGACCACCAGAAGACCATCACTCGAGGGCGTTGAGGGCTTCGTGCAGGCGGAGTACAACTTCGATCAGGAAGTGAAAGACCTGCAGTTTGGTGTCAACCTGCCTGCAGGCGACACATTCGCCGCGCGCATTGCTGGCCTGTATCGTGACACGGAAGGGTATTACGAAAACACCACCTTGAATCGCGACGAGTCGGCAAACGAAGAGTATGTGCTTCGTGGCAGTTTCCTGTTTGAACCCACCGACGAATTAGCACTGTCGCTGAAACTGGAAACCGGTGAATTCGACACCGAAGGACGTTTTCTTGAGATTGTTAACCCGGCGGAAATTGGCGATGCAGCCTCTTATGCGGATGTTTTACGCGGCCTGCCGGTCGGGGCCGTGGAGCTCGATACCAGGCAGGACTTCAAGCGCCAATCGAACGGTGATATTGAGGAGAACGAATTCAATAATGCGACGTTCACCGTCGACTATGCGCTGGGTGAACATACCCTCACCGCGGTTACCGGCTATGTCGACTACGAGCTTTTTCTGGCCTGCGACTGCGACTTTACCAGCGCCGTTATTCTCGATACCGCGAAGCACGAAGAGTTCGAGCAGTTCAGCCAGGAGTTGCGCTTGACGTCGCCGGGTGGTGAGACGATTGATTATATCGTCGGTGCTTTTTATCAGACTTACGAGCTTGAGGTCGATGATGTAATCAATTTCCCGGCCACTAGCGTAGCGGGTCTTTTGCTGCCTGCGTTGACAGGCACTGGGGCACGGCGCGCCTACGAAACCGACAGTGATTTGTGGTCGGTATTTGCCCAGGCTACGTGGAATGTATCCGACGTATTGCGGCTGACCGTTGGCGGCCGTTACACGGCCGAAGACAAGACCGGATCGCGCCGCATCGACATTGTTGATGTTAACCAGTTGTTCCCGGTGCGGGATATCACCGGCTTGACCCCAACTGTCGCCGTTGCCGGAACGGATGCAACCGATTTGTTTGCTGGAGTGCTGGCGATCGACAACCAACAAGTAAACGCGAGTGGGTTGACCGGCTGTGGTGGGCCATCGGATGCGACTGGACACAACTTGGACTGTGATCGCGACGAAGCCAAATTTACACCCGCGATTAATGCGCAGTGGGATGTTAACGATGAAATCATGGCATACGCGTCGCTGAGTACCGGCTTTAAAGCCGGTGGTTTCGACACGCGGGCCAATAATACCGGCTCTTTCGAGTTCGAAGAGGAAGAGGCGCTGAGCTTTGAACTGGGCACCAAGATGACCATGGCCGGCGGTGCCGCCGAGTTGAATGTGGCGCTGTACCGAACCGAATATACCGATCTACAGACTAGCCAGTTTGACGGCACGCTGGGTTTCAATGTAACCAACGCCGGTGAAGCCACCACCCAGGGCATAGAGTTGGATGGCCGTTGGCAGGCCCGTGAAAATCTGTTGTTGACCGGCTCTTTCGCCTGGCTGGACTTTGAGTTTGACGAGTTTCCCAATTCGGAGTGCTTCTTTGGTGAGTCGTCAGACTACCCGGCAGGTGACCCGCTGGAAGGCCTTTGTGACCGCAGCGGCGATACCCGCGAGTTTACCCCGGAGATCACGGCTAACGTTGGCGCGCAATACTTTGCCCCGATAGGTGATTACATGGAAGTGGTTTTCGGTCTGGATCTGGCCTACAGCGATGAGTACTTCGTTGCGGCGACATTAGACCCGAACCTGGAACAGGATTCATACTTTAAGCTCAACGGTCGAATCGCCCTTTCTTCGCAGGAGGGCAATTGGGAAGTGGCGCTGTTGCTCGAAAACCTCACCGACGAAGAAATTCTCACCTTTGGTAACAGGGCGCCGTTTTCTACGACTTTGACCGGCGGTACGGCTACCGCCTATTACGCCTTCTACGAAGCGCCGCGTAATGCAACGTTGCATGCCCGCTATAACTTTTAACTAGCCAAGCGTTTTAAAAAGGCGAGCCTGCGGGTTCGCCTTTTTTGTTAGCACGCCGTAACAGCGATTTCGCTGCTAAAAGTCTCTCCTTGCTGTCAGTAATGGTGCGCGGCCGCGCACCGACTGCGGCCAGCGGATCCTGAACACTGGCAATAGCGCCGTATTCAGTTTCTTCGTCGGTGATATTCTTCGCATACACCGAAACCTGCCATTCGTTGGCGAATGCCAGCGATGCCCGCAGATTAATCAGCGGGCATCGAGCTGGCGCACGCAAAAAAACTGCCGAGGTTAAAGAGTTTGGTGCTGGTTATATAATAGCTTTGCTGTTTTTGTGGCTACGCCGGGTTGTTCCCTCCTTCGCCATCCTCGCGTTATGCATGGTAATAACGCACCGTTAAGCATGGCAATAATGCACAGGAAAAATCAAATAAAACAGGTAACGTTTTAACCTCACGTACTACTTTGGAGGTTATCGTGAAATATCTATTCTCTTTAACAATCGTTGCAAATGCGGAAGACATCCCGAAGGCATACATTGGGCACGCTAACAACGTGAGCGGAATGACGGTGCTCATGTCAAATATAAATACGTATAGTTTTGTCTATCCTGGGTGTTCAGCTTTCTGTCTATATAACTGTTAGGCAAAAAGAGGAATCATATGGACGTTGAAATAATATTTAAAGTCGTTACTGCCATTGGTGGCATAATTGGTGTCGGTAAAGTTATTTACGAGCTCTCTTCAGGAAGCAAACTAAGGCTGAGGGAAGAATATCGTTTTGCCAAAGAGTTCTTAAAAGACGTACAGCAAGAGAAAGGTATCCATCCACTTATAAAAGAAAAAGGTTATCACGCAATCGCCGGAACTGACTCAATAAAGAGCGAAGAAATAGAGTATACCCGAATGGCACTTAGTTA
>CAZJDL010000162.1:0-5424 GCA_964544755.1 uncultured Pseudomonadales bacterium
GTCCCTGGCGATGGTTTTTGTGTACCATGCAGCCAACACAGCAGAGCAAAGATATGAACGAAACGGTTGACTTCGACACTATTATTAGCGGTGCTCTGGTATTTGATGGTTCGGGTCAGCCGGCTGCGCAGGAAGACGTGGCGCTAGCCAATGGTAAAATTGTGGCGCGTGGGCAAGACCTGGTGGCCAGTGCGAATACCCAAATTATCGACGCCAGCGGCCAATGGCTGATGCCGGGCCTGCTCGACATTCACACTCACCTCGACCTCGAGGTGGAAATAGACCCTGCGCTGGGCGAAGCCGTACGCCATGGCACCACCACGGCAATTGTGGGTAATTGTAGTCTGGGTGTAGCGTTTGGCGCGCAGGCGCAGCACGATCAAAATCCCGTTGTCGACTGTTTCGCACGGGTAGAAAACATTCCCAAACAGGTATTGCAAAAGTGTGTCGACGCGCTCACCTGGGACACGCCCGCCGGTTATCTGCAACACTTTGACGACATAGCGCTGGGTCCAAACATCGCGCCTCTAATACCGCATTCCATGCTGCGCATCGAGGTCATGGGGTTGCAAGACAGCATCACGCGGGACCCCAGCGAAGACGAAATAGAGCAGATGACTCATTTGCTGCAGGACGCCATGCAGCAAGGTTATATAGGCTTTTCAACTGACGCGCTGCCGTTCCATTATTTGGCCAGCGAGCCGAATAAAAAGGTGCGTATTCCGACCCAGTTTGGCACCGATGCCGAGCTTAAATCGCTGACCGCTATTGCGCGTGATCTTGACCGCGTGTGGCAGACCACACCCGACCCGGAGAATCGCTTGCGTACGCTGAAGCGCTTTTTTTTGACGAGTGGGCGCTTGTACGGCAAGCCGCTGCGTGTCAGCGCGCTGGCGGCTATGGATTTTACCGCCGATCGCCGCGCCTGCAAACTGTTTGGCATCTTAGGTCGCTTGTTTAGCTCACATTTAGTGCGGGGCAAGTTTCATTTTCAGGCCTTGTCCGCGCCGTTCAAAATATGGGGCGACGGTGTCACCACGCCGCTGTTGGAAGAAATACCCTCGACCGCAAAACTGATCGCCTGTGAGCGTGAAGACAGGGAAGGGCGGTTGGCCTTGTTGAATGACCCGGATTTTATCAAGGAATTCAAGCACGACTGGTTCAAGAGCAAGAGCGGTTTCAATTTTAGTCGAAACCTGGACGAAATGTTTGTCGAGTGGTGCCCGGTCGCAGACTGGATGGGCCATAGCCTGGGTGCAATCTACCAGCGTCTGCTCACCTACCAGCACAACTTTGGCTCGGTAAAAACCTCGGTAGAAATTGAATTTTTCAGTGGTTGCCCGGACCCGATCGGCGATGCGGCCGATTTTTTCATGCACCTGCTGCGTGAATTCGACAAAGACTTGCGCTGGTGGATGATCGTCGCCAATGACCGACCGGAGAAGGTCAAGGAGGCCCTGTTTAACCCCCACAACTTGCCGGGCTATAACGACAGCGGCGCCCACCTGACCAATCTCGCCTTCTTCGACGGTAATCTCCTGACCCTGAAAATTGCGCAGCAGGACTCGATAGCACTCGTTGCGCGAGCGGTGCAACGTCTCACATCGGAACCGGCCGAATTCTTCGGTCTTGACGTTGGCACTTTGAATATTGGCGCGCAGGCCGACATCGTGCTGATCGACCCGGAAGCGTTGGCGCGTTACGACAGCGACGCGCATCGTATTATGATTTACCGCGAAATTTTTGAACACGAACAATTGGTCAATCGTTCTGACGGGGTCGTTACCGGGGTTTTTATCGCCGGCGAAAGTGTGTGGGCCGACAATGACTTTCAGCCAGCGCTGGGCGCTAAAAAGCTGGGGCGGGTGCTAACTTATGCCGGCCGGCCCAACTGATCTCATGTTAGTGAACGGCATTTAGTCGAGGCTTGTCGAAGCTGTGAAGACCTGAATAATGGGAGAGCTTCCGGGGTCGCCCTGGAAGTTTTCACTCTGTTCAGTCCAGTCTGGACGCTTACCAAGGCGCCATTAAATACAGAGGTTAAAAATGCAAACACTCAACATCTCCCGCTCGCTAGTCTTGACTGGCGCCTTGCTCATCGCGGCTGTCAGCAGTGCCGACGATGAACTGCTGCAACGCGCCAAGGCCATCGCACATAAATATCCCATTATCGATACTCATATCGACGTGCCTTATCGCCTGCACGACCACTGGCAGGATGTCACTGGCGCTACCGATAGTGGAGATTTCGATTATCCGCGTGCCGTCCAAGGCGGGCTTAGTGCACCGTTTATGTCGATTTATATACCGTCGCGCTTCGAGGCCGAAGGTGGTGGCGTCGAGTTAGCCAATGCGTTGATTGATCAGGTAGAAGCTATCACGGCGCGCGCGCCGGACAAATTCGCGTTGATCCGGCGCAGCAGTGACGTGACCACGCTGTTTAAACAAGGCAAAATAGGTTTAGCCATGGGCATGGAGAATGGCAGCCCGATTGCCGGCAATTTAAAAAACCTGGACCATTTTTATGCGCGCGGTATTCGCTATATTACCCTTGCCCACGCCCAGGCCAACCATATCGCCGACTCATCCTACGATGAGGTGCGCTTGTGGAATGGCCTGAGTCCGTTTGGGAAAGAACTGGTGCGGGCCATGAATGCGAAGGGCATGATTGTGGATGTCTCGCATGTGTCCGACGCCGCGTTTCACGAGGTGCTGGAAATCAGTACGGCGCCGGTGGTGGCTTCACACTCCTCGGCGCGACATTTTACGCCGGGTTTTGAGCGCAATATGAGCGACGCCATGATCAAGGCACTGGGGGAAAAAGACGGCGTAATAATGATTAATTTTGGCTCGTCGTTTGTCACCGCCGAGGCGCGCGAATATGTGGGCAAATTAAAAGTGCTGACCAAACATTTCGCGAGCCGAAATGCGGTGGAGGAGCACGATCCCAAAGTAGAAGGCTATACCAAGGCGTATAAGAAAAAGTTGCCGTTCCCGTACGCCGCGGTTGATGATGTTGCGGACCATATCGACCACGTCGTGCAACTGGCAGGTATAGACCACGTTGGCCTGGGTTCCGATTTCGACGGGGTAGGTGACTCGTTGCCTGCGGGATTAAAAGATGTGTCGATGTATCCGAACCTGATCGCGGTGTTGCTCCAGCGTGGCTATAAAGAAGCGGACATCGAAAAGATTCTGTATAAGAATTTTCTGCGCGTTTGGCGCGCCATCGAGGCGCGCGCTGCACAGTGAAGAAGGCCGTGTTTTATGCCGCGTTGAGGGGTTTGCTTAACTCGGCCCAATCAATATTGCCATCGTCGGGCATCGTCGAAGGTTTGTGAAGCGGCGTAAAGTTTGGCGTTGTAACTTGAGGTGGTTGCCGCGCAAATGAATCTGGGCGTGCGCACGTTGCGCCGCCGCACTGAAGGGTTGCACTGCCACAGCGCCAGCAGCTTACTCTACGGCGCGCCAGATATCGGTCAGTGGTTTGCGCTGCGACGGAATCTCTCGTTCTTGCAAGGCCTCGGGTAAGGCTTCCACAGGTGCGCGCACGCCGAGCGCGAAACCGGCGATCACCGTTTGCTCGTCACGATCGATTTCGAAGGCGTCGTAAACTTCATCTTTTTTGATACCTGCCATGCCGTGGGTATACAAGCCCAGCATGCGCGCCTGCAACGTCATCGCCATCCACGCGGCGCCGCTATCGAACTGAGCGAGATTGTTTGCGTTGCCATTTCTTGCAAATTGATTGTTGCACAGGATGAACCCCAGCAACGATGCGTTCTTCGCCCAGGCCTGATTCATGTCTAGCAGCAGGCCGAGAAACTTGTCGAAACTGTTTTCGGTAGACGTGAGAAAAAACCACGGTTGTTCGTTAAAACACGACGGGCTCCAGCGTGCGGCGTCCATAATCTTCAACAAATCGGCGTCGGCTATCGTCTTTTTTTCAAAAGAGCGTGGCGACCAGCGCTGGCACAGTAACTCGGCAACTCCGTCGGCCGGATCGCGTTGTGAGAAATCAGCGCTGGAATCTGTTTCGTAAGACATGGTATTCGCTCCTTTCGGGGGTAGAAGTCACACAGATATACTAACAATCAAAGCCAGCCGTTTTACTAAGTTTGTCAGTAACAGTTGTGCGATAATCAGCAGTGGACAAGCCAGTCGAAACACAGAAATATCAAGGGAGCAATGGCGTGGCAACACCTGCGGATTTCGATGAGTTGCAAGCTCTGCTGCAACAAACGCTCGCCGATTACAAGCTCGACCAGGAAGAGAAGCATACATTGCGCACGCTGGTGAAAGAGTTGCCCGACGAGCGCATCCGCTACTTGCGCAATACGGCGTTCGATTTAGTTCGGCCAACTGTTTTTACCGGCGGCGTTGAAGCTACGCGCGCACTGCAGTGGTTGGAGAAAGTCATTAAGGCAACGACTACGGTCGAGGGCACGGCGGTTATTCGCCCCAGCGTTCACTTCAGCCCAGGGGCTGATTGCCGCCGCAAAATCGTTGACCTATTGCGCGGCGCGCAACAATCCATCGCTATTTGCGTGTTCACGATCTCCGATGATCGTATTTCAGAGCAGATACTCAGCGCTCATGAGCGCGACGTGGATGTTCGCATTATTACCGACAACGATAAGGCCAACGACAAAGGCAGCGACGTCGACACGCTGCACCAGCAGGGCGTTGCGGTACGCAAGGACAGGTCGCGCAATCACATGCACCACAAGTTCGCTGTAATAGATCAACAGTTTCTTATTAATGGCAGCTTCAACTGGACGCGCAGCGCGTCTGAGCGCAACCAGGAAAATATCCTGGTTACCGCAGAGCCGCGAGCGGTGCCGGTATTTCAGGCCAAGTTTGAAGAGTTGTGGGATAAGTATCGCGAGTGAGCATCGAAAAGAGGTAGTAACGATTATTTATTAGCCGCTACCTTTTGGCGGCCTGCCGCGCTTCCGATATAACGCCTCAATCCCTCGGCTAGAGCTGCCTTGTAATACAGGTAATCGTCATCAGCGAAGAAACAGGCGGTTCGATTATTTCCGCGCTGTACTACGTGCACCGCTACACCCGGTAAGTACATCCGTGTTTTTCTTGGCATCGCAAATTCCTTTTGCGTTTTCATCGTCGATGATTACAACCGAACAACAGGTTGGCTATTAAATAATCGTTACGACCCCTTTTTGTTTTCTATGCGTTTTGGCAAGGTTTGTGATAACTTAAGTTCATCGATTAATATTTTATTCTAAAATAATTTTCAAACTTTCTTTAAGAGCAGATAGGTCATCATTTTTTAGTTTCCCCATTTTTTTAAGCACCAGTTTTTTCTCAATCGTGGTAATCACCGGTTTGATAGCCGAAGGTTTAAGTAGTGCCTGACAGAAAACCCCTCTTTTTTCTCGCACAACGGGGATTTTTTGATTT
>CAZJDL010000163.1:0-5395 GCA_964544755.1 uncultured Pseudomonadales bacterium
CCTCCCTGAACCGCGCTAGCGCGCCGTTACCGGATGCGCGCGGGCTAAGTTAACAGCGAGACATGGCAAAATTGTGACGCAACCTGGGAACTGATCGACCAGCACGTGCTGCGGGGCCCAGTTACGATCGCCGGGTCGTACGCCGCTTCGAATGTTTGCCGCTGTGGGACGTGTAGGTATTTCTGGTGTGTGCCGAGGTGGGCGGGTTGCTTGGCCTTTGGAGTTTACGGTGACGCCGCGCTTCTATCTCACAACGACAGTGAGGGCGACTTGGTGGGTGGCCGGGCAGAAGCCTGGCAAGACCGTATTATTAGGGTCAAATACTGTCAATCTTTTTTATGCTTCTTTACGGAGTGAGTAGTTACGTCTGCGCCAGGAAATGCCAATACTTATGCAACGATTGATAGCAGGTCAGCTCCGTTGCCGCCTAAACTGTTCGGCAACAATTAGAAAGATGGCTGTACGCTAGTGCACTGATGAAATATCTGACCTAGCTCCCCGAGCAACCCAACTGTGTAAGTGCCTGGGCAATTTCCTCTATGATCGCCGGGTCGTCGATTGTCGCCGGCACTTTGTATTCTTCTCCGTCGGCTATTTTGCGCATGGTGGCGCGCAGTATTTTGCCAGAACGGGTCTTGGGCAGACGCTCGACTACGGTGCACAGCTTAAAGGCTGCTACCGGGCCGATTTTGTTGCGCACTAATTGAACGGCTTCGGCGTCCACCTCCTCCGCAGATTTGGCGGCCCCGCTCTTTAATACCAGTAGCCCCAGCGGCAACTGACCTTTCAAATTATCGGCAATGCCGATCACGGCGCACTCGGCGACATCCGGGTGGGAGGCTAGCACTTCTTCTATAGCGCCGGTGGAGAGGCGATGACCAGCCACATTAATCACGTCGTCGGTGCGTGCCATCACGTACACATAGCCTTGCTCATCGATATAGCCAGCATCGCCGGTTTCGTAGTAGCCAGGGAAACTTTTGAAGTAGGATTCGACGAAGCGCTCGTCGCTCTTCCACAAGGTGGTAAACACGCCCGGCGGCAAGGGTTGCTTGATCGTCAGCGCGCCCAGTTGGCCTCTTTCCAGCTCTTGGCCGTCGGCGCCCAGCACCCGCACATCGTAACCGGGCACCGCGAAAGTGGGCGAGCCCGGTTTCACTTCCTGTAGTTCTATACCCTTACAGTTGGCGCAAATCGCCCAGCCGGTTTCGGTTTGCCACCAGTGATCGATTACGGGCACCTGCAGTATCTGCTCGGACCAATGCAAGGTGTCCGGGTCGCAGCGTTCACCAGCGAGAAATAGTGTTTCCAGGCACGACAGGTCGTAGTTTTTTAGTAACAACCCCTCCGAGTCCTCCTTCTTGATAGCGCGGATAGCGGTCGGTGCGGTGAACAGTGCTTTTATCCGGTGCCGCTCAATCACGCGCCAGAACGCCCCCGCGTCCGGCGTACCCACCGGCTTGCCCTCGTAGATCACGGTCGTGCTGCCATTCAGTAGCGGCCCGTAAGTGATGTATGAGTGTCCGACGACCCAGCCAACATCCGACGCCGCCCAGAAGACATCGCCCGGGTTAATGTCATACAGGTTTAGCATGGACCATTTTAGTGCGACCACGTAACCGCCGGTGTCATGCACTACGCCTTTGGGCTGGCCGGTCGTGCCGGACGTATATAATATATACAACGGGTGGGTAGCGGGTACGGAAACGCAGGCGGTAGCTTTTGCCGTTCTCACCTCCTGCGCCCAGTCCAGGTCGCGGCCTGCGTTCAGCGTGGCGGGGGCTTGTTCGCGTTGCAGAATAAGAGAGGCGTCGGGTTTGTGCGCCGCCAGATTAACCGCCGCATCCAGAAGTGGCTTGTATTCGATAACCCGGCCCGCTTCGATGCCGCAAGATGCACTCATAATCATCTTCGGCTCGGCATCATCAATGCGCACCGCCAACTCGTTGGCGGCGAAACCACCGAATACTACCGAGTGTATTGCGCCCAGCCGGGCACAAGCCAACATGGCCATCACCGACTCGGGAATCATCGGCATGTAAATGATGACCCGATCGCCTTTGGCGACTCCCTGTGCTTGGAGGACCCCAGCGAGACGGGCGACTTCGTCGCGTAACTCGCCATAAGTGTAAGAACGAACCGTGTTCGTGACCGGGCTGTCGTAGATCAGCGCCGCTTGCTCGGCGCGCCCTTGCTCGACATGGAGATCCAGCGCGTTGTAGCAGGCGTTGATCTTGCCATCGGCAAACCAGCGAGTAAAAGGCGCATCGCTGTTGTCGATCACAACACTCGAAGGCGAATCCCAGTGTACCGCGCGCGCTGCCTCACCCCAAAAAATAGCTGGCTCGTCGATGGAATGTCGGTAGACTGCATGGTATTTTTTAGACATAAATTCCTCCTCGTTGCGAAACGCGAGCGCCGCTTATTTATACGATGCCGGACAACGGAGATTGACTCGTGGCTGCCCCGCTCAGGCCGCACATTCAATACATATGTTGCCCTCCATTGATGGACAACGTAGAGCCGGTGATAAAGTCAGCATCATCCGCCACCATGAATAACACACCGCGCGCAATGTCTTCGGCGGTTCCCAGACGGCCTGCGGGAATGCGATTGATGATCTTTGCTAATACCGGCTCGGGCACGGCGCGCACCATATCGGTGTTGACGTAGCCTGGCGCAATTGCATTGACGGTCACATGGCTGGCCGCGCCTTCCTGCGCTAACGCTTTGGTAAAGCCGTGAATGCCGGATTTAGCCGCGGCATAGTTTACCTGCCCGTACTGACCGGCCTGGCCATTGACTGAGCCGATATTGACGATACGGCCGAACTTTCGCTCGCGCATGCCTTCGATGGTAAGGCGACACGTGTTATAACAAGAGCTTAAGTTGGTCTGTATTACCGCCTGCCACTGTGCAGGGCTCATCCTGTGCAAGGTACCGTCACGGGTAATGCCGGCGTTGTTGACCAGCACTTCAATCGGCCCCAAGTCCTTTTCGATTTGCTGCATGCCGGCTTCACAGGCGGCATAGTCCGCCACATCGAACTTGTAAACGGGAATGCCGGTGGCCTCAACGAACGCTTGCGCGCGCTCGTCGTTACTGCCGTAATTGGCGGCCACCTTGTAACCGGCCTCTTTCAAACTTATGGAAATGGCTTCCCCGATTCCCCGGGTGCCTCCGGTGACTAGCGCTACTCTTGACATAATGTTTTCTCTTAACAATGAAATAAGCGCGTGGGCCGGGTCAAAGACTCTACCGATAAAACCTGCCCTTACAGTCTAAGCCCACCGTCCACCTCTACCACGCGTCCCGTTATATAGTCGTTCTCAAAGATCTCAATTGCCGCTCGCGCGATCTCCTCGGGTTCGCCCAGACGGCCAAGCGGGATCTTCGACGTAATGACGTCCAATACGGTCTGATTCATACTGGTAACCAATTCGGTAGCGATAAAGCCGGGCGCAATCGCAGCACAACGTATATTGTAGCGAGCCAGCTCTTTCGCCCAGGTAACCGCCATGGCTGCGACGGCTGACTTAGCCGCGGAGTAGTTCGTTTGCCCTATATTTCCCGCTCGGGAAATACTGGAGACATTAACAATGACGCCGTCGCATCCGAGCTCGACCATATGCGCTGCAGCTTCTCGGCCACACAGAAACACACCGGTCAGATTGACATCCATCACCGCTTGCCAATCTGTCAGCGACAGCTTCTTGCGTATTTCACCATGGTCCGCCTTTATCAACAGGCCGTCACGCGTAACCCCCGCATTATTGATCAGTCCGTGCAGCGCACCGAGATCGTTCGCGACATTGCCAAACAGCGAGACAACTTCCTCTTCGTTAACAACGTTCGTGAGGTAAGCGTTGGCGTCGTAACCAAGCGCTTTTAACTCTGCTACCGCAGATTCCAACTGTTGTGGGTTCACATCGACCAGCACGACGCGCGCACCGCGCTGCGCCAGTGCTTTGCTCATACTGAGACCGATACCTTGCGCCGCGCCAGTCACAACAATAACTTTTTTCTTTAACTGCATTTTACAAATCCTGGTAAATCTTAAGAAAATCTTCCTTACGGTCCGCTACAAAAGCGCTTGGGGCAGCACGACGCATTGCCCTGTGGCTAACGTTCGACGGTGAGGGCTACTCCCTGGCCGCCGCCAATGCACAAGGTGGCCAAGCCTTTTTTTGCGCCCCGGCGTTTCATCTCGTGTAATAGGGTCACCAGTATCTTGGCGCCAGACGCGCCGATAGGGTGGCCCAGGGCAATAGCACCGCCGTTGACATTAATTATTTCGGGGTTCAAATCGAGACCGCGGTTAACCGATATGGCCTGTGCGGCGAACGCCTCGTTGGCCTCGATCAAATCCAGGTCTTGCACTTCCCACGCGGCCTTTGTCAGGGCTTTTTGCGAGGCAGGAATCGGTCCCGTACCCATAATTTTGGGGTCTACCCCGGCGCTGGCATAGGAGACGATGCGCGCCAATGGCTGCAAACCCAACTCCTGCGCCTTGGCGGCCGTCATCAGCATAACGGCGGCGGCGCCATCATTGATGCCCGAAGCGTTGCCGGCGGTGACCGATCCTTCCTTGGCGAAGGCGGGGCGCAGTTTGCCGAGGCTCTCGGCGGTTGTGCCGTGGCGTGGAAATTCATCAATGTCGAATACCAGCGGGTTACCCTTGCGCTGCGGAATTTCCAGCGGCACAATTTCGTCGGCAAACACGCCGGCCTTTTGCGCCGCCTCGGCCTTCGCCTGCGACATAGCGGCGAACTCGTCTTGCTCCGCGCGTTGAATGTCGAACTCGTTGGCGATGTTTTCCGCGGTGACGCCCATGTGATAGTCGTTAAAGACATCCCACAGCCCGTCGACGAACATGGTGTCTTTCATCGCCCAGTCGCCCATCTTGTTACCGATCCTCGATTTGGGCAGCACATGCGGCGCCAGACTCATGTTTTCCTGGCCGCCGGCAATGATAATTTCGGCATCGCCACAGCGCAGCGCCTGGGTCGCTAGATGCACGGCTTTAAGACCGCTACCACACAACTTATTGATCGTCATCGCTGGCACGCTAACGGGCAGGCCGGCGGCAATACTCGCCTGGCGCGCCGGGTTCGCCCCCGCGCCGCCCGTCAATACTTGCCCGAATATCACTTCATCCACTGCGTCGGCCGCCACCCCGGTGCGCTCCAGCAGCCCGGCAATGACGCGCGCGCCGAGCGTGGGGGCCGGTATGGTTGACAGTGTTCCACCAAAAGAACCGACCGCCGTGCGGCAGGCATCGACGATGACTATGTTCTGGTCTTGGTTGCTCATATCAGTTTCCGATAAAGGTAAATAAGCGCGCTGACGATGCGCCGAATGAGGATTCAGAAATTACACGCGCGCAGGCTAGTTA
>CAZJDL010000164.1:0-5196 GCA_964544755.1 uncultured Pseudomonadales bacterium
TCATATGAATCAAGAGGTGCACATCTTTTTCGCGCCCAACTGCGGTTTCTAGGTTTAACGAAGAGACTATCTACGGGCTGAAACTCTCTACCCAACCCCGGAAAACCGCAAATAAGCCTGCACAATCGCCTCGCCCCACATCAGCGCGATCCAGCCTGCCACCGCGAGATAGGGCCCGAAAGGAATCGGCGTGCCGCGGCCGGATTTAGCGCGCAGCAGCAGAATGCTGCCCAGCACGGCGCCAACCAGTGAAGACAGCAACACAATCAGCGGTAGCATCTGCCAGCCCAGCCAGGCCCCGAGTGCAGCCAGCAATTTGAAGTCGCCGTAACCCATGCCTTCCTTGCCGGTGACCAGCTTGAACCCCCAATACACCAGCCACAACACCAGGTAACCCGCAATCGCGCCGATCACGGCGCTGTGCAAATCGGTGAACAGGCCGAGCGAATTGGCGATTAAGCCGAGCCATAGTAAGGGCAGGGTGATGTTGTCGGGTAACAGCTGATGGTCGGCATCGATCATCGTCAGGGCGATCAGGCACCAGCTAAACAGCAGCGCAAATAAAGTCTCCAACCCGTAGCCAAACTTGCAGGCAACGGCGCCGGAAAGGATCGCGGTGGCAACCTCAACCAGTGGGTAACGCATTGAAATGTGGCCGCTACAACTCGTGCACTGACCACGCTGCAACAGATAGCTGATGACCGGGATGTTTTCCCACGCGCGGATAGCATGGCCGCAATGCGGGCAGGTCGAGTCGGGTTTGACCAGATTAAACGCGGGTTTTTTTTCTTCCTCCGCCAGTAGTGCTTCGTCTTCCAGCAGGTAGGCGCATTCTTTGCGCCAACTGCGTTGCAGCATGACCGGCACACGGTAGATCACTACATTGAGAAAGCTGCCGACCAGCAAGCCGAGCAGGGCCGCGCAGCCAAGCAGGTAGGTATTATTTTCAAGCATGGCTACGGCGCAGGTTGATTGTTAACGGCCGGTTATTCTAGATCACCGAACCCAACATAAACAGTGGCATATACATGGCGATCATCAGGCCGCCGATAAGCACACCGAGCACCGACATGATTAACGGTTCCAGCATGGATGTTAAACCATCGACCTTGTTGTCCACCTCGTTTTCAAAGTGTGTGGCAACTTTGTCCAGCATTTCGTCCAGTGCGCCGGATTCTTCACCGATCGCCACCATCTGCAACATCATACTGGGGAATAAGTGGGTGCTGCGGATCGCAACGTTAAGCTGGGTGCCGGTGGTTACATCGTCTCTAATGTGGCGGATGGCTTTCGCATACACCGCATTACCCGCGGCGCCGGCAACCGACTCCAGCGCTTCTACCAGGGGTACACCGGCGGCAAAGGTCGTCGCCAGGGTGCGGCCGAAGCGTGCATAAACAGATTCTTCAACAATAGGACCCACCACAGGCGCCTTGAGCATAAACGCATCTACCTTGTCTGAAAATACCGCCGAACGTTGCCGTGCTTGCTTGAACGCGACGACGGTCGCACCGATAGCGCCTACAATGATGTACCACCACGCTTGTACAAAGTCAGATATGCGCATGACGAATTGCGTGAAAGCGGGCAGTTCACCGCCGAAGCTGTCAAAGGTTTCGGCGAACACGGGTACCACTTTGATCAGCAATATGCCCGTAACAACCAGTGCAATACAAACCACCGCGATCGGGTACTTCATCGCTTTTTTGATCTTTGCCTTCAGCAGTTCCGTTTTTTCTTTGTAGGTGGCGACCCGGTCGAGCATGGTTTCCAGTGAACCCGACTGCTCACCCGCGTCGACCAGGCTACAAAACAGATCATCAAAATACTTTGGGTGCTTTTCAAGGCTGTAGGCCAGGCTCGAACCACCCGCCACCTCGTTTTTCATGTCAAGCGTTAACTGGCGCATCGACGGATTATCCATCCCGTCGGCAACAATATCGAAAGCCTGTACCAATGGCACGCCCGCTTTAAGCATGGTGGCAAGCTGGCGCGTAAAGATGGCAATATCCATCGGGTTGATGGCCTTCTTGCGTTCGCCCAGCAATGGCTTCGCCTTTTTCTTGACTTTCTGGGCGATAATTCCCTGCTTGCGCAATAGAGCTTTGGCGTTAGCCTGGTTGCTGCCGCGTATTTCGCCTGAGGTCTTTTTGCCACCCTTATGCATGCCCTGGTAGACATAAATATTGGAGCTTACAGTTTGTGTTGCCATAGTTAATCCTTCGTCACACGGTTTACTTCTTCAAGACTGGTGAGCCCCTGGGCGGCCTTGACGAGTGCAGAGCGGCGCAGATCGTTGAAGCCCTCCTTACGCGCCTGCTTGTCAATCAAAATGGAATTACCTTCCTCCATAATGATGCGCGATAGTTCTGCGGTGATGCGCACCACCTCATAAATACCCACTCGGCCCTTATAGCCGTTGGTGCATTTGTCGCAGCCCTTGGCGGTTAACAAATTGATATCGTCGAGCTGCTCTTCCGCGAAGCCTTCCTGTATAAGTGTTTCACGCGGCAAGTCGGCGGGTTCAGCGCAATGCGTACACAAACGCCGCGCCAGCCGCTGGGCAATAATAAGGCTCACCGAAGTCGCCAGGTTGAATGCCGGCACGCCCATGTTCAGCAAGCGGGTCACGGTTTCCGCCGCGCTGTTGGTATGCAAGGTCGACAGTACCATGTGGCCTGTTTGTGCGGCTTTAATGGCAATTTCGGCCGTTTCCAGATCGCGAATCTCGCCCACCATGATGATATCCGGGTCCTGGCGTAGAAAAGAACGCAAGGCTTCGGCGAAGGTGAGGCCGACTTTTGCGTTAACGTGTACCTGATTAATTCCCTCGAGGTTTATCTCTACCGGGTCTTCCGCCGTGGAAATATTACGCTCGGGGGTGTTGAGAATATTCAACCCGGTGTACAGCGACACGGTTTTACCACTACCGGTAGGCCCGGTGACCAGAATCATGCCCTGGGGTTGGTGCAGCGCGTCCATAAAGAGGTCTTTTTGCTCGTCTTCGTAACCCAGGGCGTTAATGCCCATTTGCGCACTGGTGGGATCCAGAATACGCAGCACGATTTTTTCACCGAACAAGGTCGGCAGCGTGTTAACCCGAAAGTCGATAGCGCGCGTTTTGGAAAGTTTCATTTTGATGCGGCCGTCTTGCGGTACGCGCCGTTCGGAAATATCCATTTGCGACATGACTTTTAAACGCGCCGCCAGGCGACCGGCCAGATTGTTTGGCGGCGCGGTAATGGTTTGCAAAATGCCGTCGGTGCGAAAGCGCACGCGATAGCTTTTTTCATAGGGCTCGAAGTGTATGTCCGAAGCGCCAGCCTTGATCGCGTCGACCAGCACCTTGTTAACGAAGCGCACAATCGGCGTTTCGTCGACCTCGGCGCCGTCGTCACCCTCTTCGCCATTGGTGTTGACACCACCAATTTCCAGCTCTTCAAGGCTGGAGTCGTCGAGGTTATCGTAGCCGCCGCCGTACGCCTCTTCTTCCGACTCTACAAATTTGGCAAGGGCCGTCGTCAGCGCCTCGTCTTCGACCAGCACGGCTTCGACTGAAAGTGCGGCGTGAAACTGAATCTCGTCGATAGCTTTTAAATTGGTCGGGTCCGAAACCGCGATAAACAAGCGCTTGCCACGCTTGAACAAGGGCAGGGTGTGGTGCTTGATGGCCAGCTTCGTATCGACCAGCCCTTTCGGTATAACGCTGGTATTAATAGCATTGATATCAAACAACGGCGAACCGAACTCTTCACTGGCCGCACGGGCGATGACGTCGCTGTCGGCCAGGCCTTTCGCAATGATGCAGCTGACAAAAGGTATGCCGGTGTCCTTGGCCTCCAGCGCGGCTTCGTGCGCCGGCTCTTCGTCGAGCACGCCGTCGCTGACCAAGCGCAGGGCGAGTCCGTTCAAGCGAATTGGGTTGGGAGCATTCATCAGGCCTGGTTCTACCTTTAATCTATTCTTTTCAGAGTCATTTGGTCAGCGTCAGCTAACTTTTATCAGCATTAAAAATGAGTATAGCAGCGGTTTTTATTTGCACACTGTTTATGCAAAGGGGTTTTGGTCTGTTCTGTATTTAGCGATAAAAATCAGTGCAGCGGTGCGAAAAACCGCGGCGAATGTGCGAGTTGATTCGCATTTTTCAGCGTTGTGGGCCTGGATCGCAGCGGCAGCAGGTCTAAAATGTTCGGGTTTATTGCCTTGTTCGGATCTTTTGACTAATATGTACGGTAATACCGTACATCTATAGGTGCCCTCCAGTGGATAGCATAAGTGTTAATCAGTTCAGAGACAATTTAAAAAGCTTTGTAGAACAGACAGTTAGAAAACATGTGCCGCTCAAAGTCACGCGCCGAAACGGCGATGATTTTGTCGTGGTAAGTGCGGAGGACTGGGAGCGAGAACAAGAAACGCTCTACATTCTTCAAAATACCCCCTTAATGCAGCAGATTGCTAATTCCCTGGCATCTCACTCAAAAGGAACAGGTTACTCACCGACCACGGAGCAGATGGATGAGATCGCTGGTATTTGAGGGGAATACCTGGCTGGTTTACGAGGAACTTAGAGAAAAGGACAAGAAGCTTCACAAGGCACTTTGCAAGCATTTGCAAGAGATGCTGCGCGCCGATGATCCAGGTATTGGCCTGGGGAAGCCGGAGCGGCTTAAACACAATCTTGCCGGGTTGTGGTCTCGGCGGCTGTCGCAGAAAGATCGCGTCATCTACAAGTTCAACGATCATAGTGTTTACATTTTTGCCATTGGCGGGCACTACGATCAGTTCAAATAGCCCCAGCGGAAGCGGAATAGCTATCCGCTAGTTTAGTGTTCGCCTGCGTACGCTTAGTGCGTACTCATTTATTGCCAGGTTGTGAAAAACGATGGAAATCAACGCGCGCGAGGCCCGACAACGGTTCAGTGAGCTACTGACTATTGCTGAGCGTGGCGAAACCGTGATCGTCACCCGGCGCGGCAAACCGTCGGTTCGTCTGATTGCTGAACAACGTTTCAAGTCAAAACAGCCTTTACCCGATCTTACAGAATTTAGGGCCTCGATCAACGTTCAAGATTCTTTAACTGCGACTTTGCTGAACGAGCGCGAAAACGCGCGTTACTAAGTGTGGTTGTTTATGCCGATACCAGCTGTAAACACCACTCCAAACCCGCGCATATTTGCCGAATATTGAAATAGTCA
>CAZJDL010000165.1:0-5161 GCA_964544755.1 uncultured Pseudomonadales bacterium
AGGCTTCAGCCAACATAGACATGCTCTCGCCGGTCACAATCAGCTGCTCTGCCAGACCCAGAAACGCCAGATATGGGTTGTCTTCACCAGCGCTACCCCAACGGTGAATATAAGCCGGCGCATCCAATTGCTGTTGCAAGGCGGCAAACATCGGCGCCGGCGTGCGCGCGCTGTCGGCAACCAACAACGAGCCGCCCCGGGTTTGCATATGCTGATTGACCAGCACGCCCAAACGCTGGCCTTTTGCCGGTGTAAACACGAAGGGGCCACTATCACCGCCTACCAAAAGCGCGGTATAAGGGCGTTGCAAGTGCGCCAATCGGGCTTGCCAGCCGCTTGCCGCCGCCTGCAATTTAGCGTTTGTTAAGCGCTGCAAAGGTAACTGAAGATGCAATACATTAGCTTGCTCGGGCAAAAAATACTGCGGCGTGGTAATGACTAAATCGAATGCAGCGAGTCTGGCCCAGGGCCGACCGATATGCACGATACGCGTCATGCCGCCTGACTGTTGCCGTATCCAGCGGGCTACCGGTTCATTACGGCGGCCGGCCGTAATCGCCAACTCGGGCCACGGTGGAACGAGAGAGCTGGAGCGCGCACGATCGATGCCGGCCAACGTCACCTGCAACAGGCGATTGGTCAACAATTCGTACGGGTGGTACTCAACGTGCTTGCTTTCGAACGGCCGACCTATGGCCTCCGCCAACGCTAACACTTGATTGTTATCGCCAGCCTTATGCCCCAGCAGCACCCATATATTCAGCATTGCGGCTCGATCCTGGGTGATATTGGGCGTGGTTGTGAGCTTTGAGTTCGTCATTTAACCGAGTTAAAACAAAACCGCGAGCTTAACGCAATCGGCGGGAGGTCGCAGTACATTTACCGTCGCGCCGACAGCAATAAGATGCTGCGACCCTGCGACCCTGCGACCGCACAAACGCCGGGTAGCATACTCCGGTACAATCATCGCCCTTCGACAGCCAAACAATCACGAACCGCTGACATCCCTTTGATTATCGATCGTTACCTAACGCAAGAAATTCTGCGCCCATTCGCGCTTGGCTTTGGGCTGTTGGTCATTGTTTTCGTTTCCTACACCGCCGCGATACAACTGACCCAGGCAGCAGATGGCGTCATTGGGCCGACAACGGCGCTGCGGCTCATTCTCTTGAATACGTTGATTGCCTGTGAAACGCTGCTCCCTTCCGCGCTGTATTTGTCGATTGTCGCCGCCATCGGCCGTCTGCATCAGGATTCGGAGATGACCGCCCTGCAGGCGGCCGGCGTCAGCGAGTTGCGTATTATGGCGGCGGTCGCAAAACTGGCCATTGTGTTCGCCTTGCTGGTCGCGTTGTTGTCGATCTTTGGCCGACCGTGGGCCTATCAGGAAAGCTATCGGCTTGAATCACAACTGGCCGGTGATTTTGATATCGCGAAATTGACAGCTGACAGGTTTATTCAATTGCAAGACAGCGGCTACGTGCTCTACTCACGCACGATCGACCGCGAGCAAAAGCGCTTGCACGACGTATTTATGCAAACTGACCACGGTCTCAAATCGGAGGTTATCCTGGCCGAGGAAGCCTTTCTGCCTGACACGCAGCCCGGTGAGGACCGCACTGTACAGTTCTTGCGTGGCCATCTCTATTTGCTAAACCGCGAAGGCCCACGCGATGGCACGCTGACGTTTGATGAGCTGCTGATCCATATTCCGGAAACCGAAAAACTCAGCAGCTATAAACGCAAAGCGGAGCCCACCAGCAGCCTGGCCTTGTCGGACCAGCCCAAAGACATCGCCGAATACCAGTGGCGCGTATCAACACCGCTGGCCACCGTGCTGCTGGCTTTACTTGCCGTACCACTTAGCCGCTCGCAACCGCGGCAATCACGGTTTGCTGTTTTTTTTGGCGCCATCGTGGTCTACGCGCTGCTATTCGGTCTTGTCGGTTCGCTGCGCAACGCCCTCGAGCAGGATAAAATCAACGCGTTGCCAGGCCTGTGGTCGGCCTATGTATTCCCGCTGCTGCTACTGGGGATTCTGCTAATCGTTCCTAAATTTAGGCGCTGAGTCGCGTGTTAATCATCGACCGCTACATCGCGATCACCTTGTGCAAAGCCTGGTTTGTCGTGCTGATTGTACTACTGGCGATATTCGGCCTGGTCGCTTTTGTCGGCGAAATGGAACGCATCAACTGGGATTACCAACTACCCGAAGTACTGCGTTTTATGGCGCTCACCCTGCCGCAACGCGCACTGGATCTGGCGCCGGCGATTACCTTGCTCGGCACCTTGTTGGGGCTGGCATCGCTTGCCAGGCACAGCGAACTGGTGGTGCTGCGCGCGGCAGGGATGGGCTTAAAGCGCATCGTCGTTGCGATCGCTATCCCCACGGTCGCGCTGATGCTGGTGCTTGGCTTACTGACCGAGTACGTGGCCGCACCGCTGCATCAAAAGGCTGAAATCACGCGTAATGTGATGCGCAGCGGCGATGCCAATCTGCTGGAAGACAAGGGGCTATGGTCGACCGACGGCCTGAATTACATGAACGTGCGCGAATTTCGACTCGGCCAGATTCCTGAACAAATCGATCTTTACCAGTTTGATCCGACGGGCAGACTGAGCCTGGCGATTCACGCAAAACGCGCGGAAGTCGGCGATGACCGCCAATGGACCCTGTTCGACCTGGAATATAAAGAAGTCAAAGACGGCCAACTCACAACGCGGCATATGGATAAACTCAGCATGGGGCCATTCTGGACCCGCGAAGAATTGCCGGCGCTGTCGCTCTCTACCGCCGGTATGTCACTGTCAGGCCTGCGCGAATACATACACTATCTGCGCTCGCGCGGCCAGAAGGCGAATACCTATGAACTGGCATTTTGGAAAAAAGCCAGTATCCCGTTCGCCGCCGGCGCCATGGTATTGCTCGCCACGGCGTTGGGGGCCAGGCAGGAATCCTCACGCGGCAGCCTGGGAAGGCAAATCGCCGCTGGCGCCATTATTGGCATACTGTTTTATCTCGGCACCCAGATTATCCAAACCGTCGGCTTGATATTAGAGCTGAATATTGCCTTCAGTGTGCTGGCGCCGATACTGATAGTGGTCGGTGCCAGCGTATACCTGTTAACCCGCGAGCGCTAAGGGCGCACGAAAAAATAACTTCCTAGTTTTGGGCGTTGAGGCGCCCGTCTGGCAAGGCGCGAAAACGCAGGAATATTCGGATATTTCAAGTTTTTGCAACGCCGTCAGGCGGGATGAATCGACGACCAAAATGGGAAATGATTTTTGAGTGAGCCCTAAGGCCGGATGCTTACCAAACAGGCATCGTGCATAATGCCTCGCCACCCGCCCGGCGCCTGCCGACAGCGATACCCTCTATGCGATTGATGCTGAGCTTTTTTCGAACCTATCCCTGGCAGACCTTCGTCATGCTGGTGGCGCTGCTGCTCGCCGGTATCGCCGAGGGGGTAGGACTATCGGCGCTGCTGCCGCTGCTTAATATCGCCATCAGCAGTGACGCTAGCAGTGCTAGCCCTGCGCAACAAAACGAATTCGAAAAGCTGGTGACCGAATCACTCGGCCGCTACGGAATTGATCCCAGCATTACCGTGATGCTGATTATTATCGTGCTCGGCGTGACACTGAAAAGCCTGTTGCTGTTGGTTGCGCAAAAGAAAGTCGGCTACACCGCCGCACGTATAGCGACCGATCTACGCTTGCAGATGCTGCGCTCCATACTGCGCAGCCGCTGGGAGTATTTCCTGCATCAACCGATTGGCAAACTGACCAATGCGCTGGCGACCGAAGCGCAACGCGCTTCCGACGCCTTCGTTAACGGCGCGACGGTAATCACTTTTCTGATTCAGGCGCTCATCTATGGTGGCATCGCCTTTGCCGTGTCGTGGAAGGCCAGTCTCGTTAGCCTGCTAGCCGGTCTCGTTGTGATGGGCATTTCCCACTTTCTGGTGCGCATGGCCCGTCAAGCCGGCAAAAAGCAAACCAGACTGCTGACCTCGCTGATGGCCGGCTTGACCGACACCTTGCAGTCCGTCAAGCCGCTGAAAGCCATGGCGCGCGAACACTTAGCCGACCGTGTGCTGGCCATGGAAACCGCGCGGCTGAACAAGTCATTGCAACGCCAGGTTTTCAGTAGTGCGATGCTCAACGCCGCGCAGGAGGAAATGTTTGCCATCATCATCGCACTGGGAATATTCGTCGCGCTGGTGCACTTTGCGATGCCAATAGCAACCGTGATGGTGCTGGTAGTGACCCTTGGCCGGATGCTCGCTTTCCTCGGCAAAGTGCAAAAACAATTTCAGAAAATGGTCATCAGCGAAAGTGCTTACTGGTCTATCAAGCGAGCGATCGCCGACGCCGATGCGGCCTGCGAGCAACTCGGCGCAGGCGAACTACCCAGCCTGGATGACGGTATTCGTTTCGAAGCAGTAAGGTTTGCCTATGCCGGACAAGCTATTTTTGGCGACTTGTCAGTGCGTATAAAGGCTGGCTCGCTAACCACGCTGGTGGGCCCGTCAGGTGCGGGAAAGACTACCTTCGTGGATTTGATTATCGGCCTTATACGACCGCAATCCGGCGCTATTCTGGTCGATTCAACACCACTCCAGGAATTGAACCTGCAAACCTGGCGCCGGATGATTGGTTATGTGCCGCAGGAAACCGTGTTGTTGCATGACACCGTGGCCCATAACGTCACGCTTGGCGACCCCGAATTAACCGATGCCGACACCGAACGCGCGCTGCGTGCGGCCGACGCCTGGGAATTCGTTAGCAGCCTGGCAGAGGGTATGCACAGTATGGTGGGCGAGCGCGGCGGAAAATTGTCCGGCGGTCAGCGGCAGCGCATCGTGATCGCCCGCGCCTTGGCACACAGACCCAGCCTGCTTATTCTGGATGAAGCAACCAGCGCGCTGGACCCTGCCAGCGAACAAACCATTTGCAAAACCATCGAAAAACTGCGCGGTGACTTAACCATTCTGGCGATCTCACACCAGACGGCACTGGTGGAAGTCGCGGATTGCGTTTATCGGCTGGACAACGGCCGAGCGCGCGCGGTCGAAGATGGTGCGACCCTGCGTGCGATGAGCGACTAGGAGGCTGTCCGAGAATAGAAGCCGTAGCGAGGGAAAGCTGATTTGAGTCA
>CAZJDL010000166.1:0-4963 GCA_964544755.1 uncultured Pseudomonadales bacterium
CAATAGCATCACTAAAGACTGCGCCCGCTCACCATCATGCGCAATGGCGATTTCAGAATTTTCCTTCACTAATGCACGCCATAGTTTTTTGACAACGTCGACGGGTAACAGTAGGCAGTCGCATGGACAGATAAAAATTAGATCCGCATTGCAGAGCCGCAGAGCAGCGTGAACCCCAGCCAAGGGCCCTTGAAAATCGGCGAGTTGATCTTTTGCCACCGGGTATCCGTAATGTTCGTAGGCTGCAATATTTCTGTTGCAGCTCAGTATAATCTCATCGACTTGCGGTTCTAGCCGCGAAATACAATGCTGCACAAAGCTGCGCCCGCGCCACCGCAGCAACCCTTTGTCACGGTTTTGCATGCGTCGACCACGGCCGCCGGCCAAAATAATGGCGCTGATGTGTTCGCTAGCCATACGGTTTCATCACTACAGAATAAGGAATGACGCCTGCTACCTCGATGATATAATGCGTTGCTTTGTGGCAACCCCCATAGTGAGTTACATCGATGCCTGCGGCAATACTCGCATTTGATACTTCGTCGGAATCCTGCTCGGTTGCGCTGCGCAGCGCAAGCGAAATTATATGCGAACAGCGCTGCGAGCCGCGTGCTCATGCACGAATTTTATTGCCGATGATTGACAAAGTATTGGCGCGCGCGAGTTTATCTCTCAGAAATCTTGACGCAATTGCTTTTGCGCAAGGCCCTGGTTCTTTTACCGGTGTGCGTATGGCGGCAAGTGTCGCGCAAGGGTTGGCTTTTGGCGCGAGCCTCCCCGTGATCTCGATTTCTTCGTTGGCGATGTTAGCGCAAGCGTGTGCAAATAAGGTGGTCGATCAGCTCATCGTTCCTGTAGTGGACGCGCGTATGGGCGAGGTTTACGCTGGTTTCTATGCGGTGCGCCAAACGCTGGTGGTGGCGCAGCATGCCGACTCGCTGCTCAAGCCACACGAGTTAACAGAATTGTTAGCAAAAATGTTTCCTGATCGGACAGTACTTGCCGTGGGCGACGGCTGGTCGCTGTTCGAGCGTGATGTATTGCCAGTCGAATGGCATAACGATAACGTACTAGCGCCCGCCGACAATTTGTTGACGCTGGCCGAACAAGCCTGGTGCGAAGGGAAGGCCTTGCCAGCAGAACACGCCTTACCCGTGTACTTGCGCGATAGTTCTGCCTGGAAAAAAATGCCTTCGTCTGTCGGTTAGTACGCGAAACAATTGATTAAATAGCATGCATACTTATAATGGATGACGAAAAAACTTTAGCGCACAATGTTTTATGCGAATACGTAATCGTGCGGCGCAGCCGCAAGCATTCGGCTTTAGACGCACGCGTCGCGCCAGTGATAGCAAGCGGCGCCTGCGTGGTGTACTGATCAATTCGGCAATGAACGCGCCCAAGGGCGTGGAACACTACCAAGTCTTGCAAGAGTATCTCCGTATTGAATCGCGTATCGGTCTGAACTTGGTTGATATCTACGTGTAACAACACCCATATAAAGTTTGCTCAATTCTGCGTCCGCACCTTGAAATAGCTCCCCATTATGCAAACTATGACCGACCAACGTATTGCCTTTATAGGCCTGGGTGTGATGGGTTTCCCCATGGCCGCGCATTTAAGCGCGGCCGGGCATACGTTAACGGTTTACAACCGCAGTCCCGAAAAAACCACTCTTTGGTTGGCGGAACATCAAGGGCAGGGCGCCAGCACGCCGGCACAAGCCGCCGCCAATGCCGATATTGTGATGGCCTGCGTGGGTAACGACGATGACGTGCGCGCTATCGCGCTGGGCGATGATGGCGTAACTTCCGCGCTAAAAGCAGGTGCTGTTTTTATTGACCACACGACTACGTCGGCAAGTCTCGCCCAGGAGCTGGCCGCGCAGGCCGCGCGTGCTGGCTTTGGTTTTTTGGATGCACCGGTGTCGGGTGGTCAAGCGGGTGCTGAGAATGCCAGACTTACGATTATGGTGGGCGGTGAGAAGAAAACTTTCGACCGGGTAGAAGAGGTGCTGCATTGTTACGCGCATAAAGTGCAGTTGATGGGCGCGGCCGGTAGCGGCCAGCTAACCAAAATGGTAAATCAAATTTGTATCGCCGGTCTGGTGCAAGGGTTGGCCGAGGGCATTAACTTCGCGCAGCTGGCGGGTCTGGATGTCAGTAAAGTGATCGACGTGATTTCCAAAGGTGCGGCCCAGTCCTGGCAGATGGAGAATCGTTGGCAAACAATGCTGGCTGGCGAATACGAGCACGGCTTTGCAGTCGACTGGATGCGCAAGGATCTCGGTTTTGTGTTTGACGAAGCGCAGCGTATCGATGCCGATGTTTCCGTTACCGCCCTGGTCGATCAGTTGTACGCCGAAGTGCAGAGTATGGGGGGCGGCCGCTGGGATACTTCGAGCCTGCTAGCGCGTTTGCAGGAAAATGCGAATGACAACCATTGATTCGTATGCCAACGCAACTCGAAATTATGATAGCTGATATAGAGTATTAGCCGTGGATGAAACCGAATTTAACGCTGGCTTGCTGAATTTTATCCGCCAATCGCCGACGCCGTTTCATGCGGTTGCTAACATGGCCGAAGGGTTACGCAACGCCAGCTTTAAGCAACTCCATGAAACCGACGCCTGGCAGCTCGCAAAAAACGAGCGCTATTTTCTAACGCGCAATGGCTCGTCGTTGATCGCCTTCGTTACGGGTGAGCAAGACATTGCACAAGACGGCATGCGCATGGTGGGGGTTCATACCGACAGCCCCTGTCTTAAGGTGAAGCCGTTGCCCGATGTAAAACGCCACGGCTACTACCAACTGGGCGTTGAGGTTTATGGCGGCGTGCTGTTGAACCCCTGGTTCGACCGTGACCTCTCGCTGGCAGGCAAGGTGAGTTTTGCTAACGCTAAAAACGAGCTGCACAGTTGCCTGGTAGATTTTGAACGGCCACTCGCGGTCATTCCCAGCCTCGCTATCCATCTCGACCGCGAGGCGAACAAGCAGCACCCGATCAACGCACAGAACGATATCCCGCCCTTGCTTGCCGTCATTGATCAAGGCGATGACATTAATTTACACGCGTTGTTAACGAAGCAGATAAAGACAACGCATAAAAAGTTGCGCATTAGTCGCGTGCTTGATTTTGAACTGAGCTTCTATGACACGCAGGCTCCGGCGCTGCTCGGTTTGAACAATGACTTTATTAGCGGCGCACGGCTCGACAATTTACTGAGCTGTTACGTAGGGCTGCAAAGTATACTCGGCGCTTCGACCCAACGCAGTAGTTTGCTGGTGTGCAATGATCATGAAGAAGTCGGCAGCATGTCGGCCTGCGGTGCCAATGGCCCCATGCTAAAAGACGTAGTTGCGCGCATCTGCGACGACCAGCAAGTGATGATTCGTGCCATGCAAAGCTCCCTGTTGGTGTCAGCTGACAACGCGCATGGCATTCATCCTAACTATGCCTATAAGCACGAAATGAACCATGGACCCATATTGAACAAGGGCCCGGTCATCAAGGTCAATAGTAACCAGCGCTATGCCACCAATAGCGAAACCGCGGCTGTGCTGAAAAACATTGCGATGCGGGTCGATGTGCCGTTGCAAAGTTTCGTGATCCGTACCGATATGGGCTGCGGCTCCACCATCGGCCCCATTACCGCGAGCGGATTAGGGGTACCGACATTGGATGTCGGCGTGCCGACATTTGCCATGCATTCGATCCGCGAATTGGCCGGCAGTAAAGATGCCTACGGCTTACACAAAGTACTGGGTGAATTTATGCGGGCAGACCTGCACATCACATCGACCGTCTAAGGCTCATCTTCTATATGACAAAACAACGCGTACTCACTGGCATCACGACCACCGGCACTCCTCATTTGGGTAACTACGTGGGTGCTATCGCACCGGCCATCGCAGCAAGTAAAAAAGACGGCAATGACGCATTCTATTTTTTGGCCGACTATCATTCGCTGATAAAAAGCTACGACCCCGAACAATTACAGCGCTCCACGCGGGAAATTGCCGCCACCTGGCTGGCCTTGGGGTTGGATACCGACAAGAGCTATTTTTACCGGCAGTCCGATATTCCGGAGATCACCGAACTGACCTGGTTGCTCACCTGCATGACCGCCAAGGGATTGATGAACCGCGCGCATGCGTACAAGGCTGCCGTGGCCGAAAACGAAGCCCAGGACGCGCGCGACCCCGATCAAGGCATTACGATGGGCTTGTTCAGTTACCCGGTGTTGATGGCGGCCGATATATTGCTGTTTAACGCGCATGAGATTCCGGTTGGCAAGGACCAAATTCAACACGTGGAAATGGCGCGTGATATCGCCGCCCGTTTTAATCATCACTACGGCGAACACTTCGTATTGCCCAAAGCGGTCGTGTCGGACGCCGTGGCCGTTCTGCGCGGTATGGACGGCCGTAAGATGAGCAAAAGCTATAACAACACCATTCCGCTGTTTGCGCCGGCAAAAAAACTGCGCAAGCTGGTGATGAAAATCAAAACCAATTCGCTGGCGCCTGGCGAACCGAAAGACAGCAATGACAGCGTATTATTTGAAATTTATCAAGCGTTCGCCTCGGCGGAGGAAACCGCGGCAATTCGGCGAGAGTACGCCGCAGGTATTGCCTGGGGTGAGATGAAACAGGTTTTGTTTGAGTATCTGGATGCGCGCTTGAGTGAGCCGCGCGAGCGCTACCAAGAATTGATGGCTAACGGCCCATTTATTGAAAAAAAACTGCGGGAAGGCGCCGAAAAAGCGCGCCAGGTAAGCCAGGTTTTTTTGCACGAGCTGCGTACGGCGGTGGGCATTAAGCCAATGATCTAGTGCACTGTAACGAATAAACTGCACATATCAGCGAGCCGCCAAATGCCGAAAAATCCCTCGTTGCCGCATGAAGAACCAGGGCAATCGGGCTTAAATTCACATGCCGATTACTCTGAGCAAGTACGCATT
>CAZJDL010000167.1:0-4611 GCA_964544755.1 uncultured Pseudomonadales bacterium
CGGCTAACCCAAAGAATTCTCGTACTGGTTCGCTGTGTACTCTTTGATGCCCTGCTCAGCGCGACGCGCCGAACTTAGCTGGGCCATCACTTCTGACTGCAACGCGCGGCAGGAACTGATAATGCGCTCGTCCAGCGCCAGCAGATCGGCAATGCGCTGCTCGATGCCGGTCAGGCGTTCGTGGTGTTGTTCAATAGCGTGAAAATAATTGCGGATTTTCTGGTTGCGCGTATCCAGTTGCGCCAGCAGCGTGCCATTGTCCTGCTTGTGTACCTGGCTAACGATGCTTTGTGTAAGACCTACGATAGCATTCCAATCGGCGTCGGGCGAAGAGGTTGCATTCATGCTTAAACGTATTCCCTTAGTTATTTGCGGCCAAAGTTATTTGCGGCCAATATTGGATATGTTAGCCAGTTGCTCGGTCAAAAAGCTGCTCGTGCTTTGCAATTCGGAGATCAACGTATCCAGGCCGGAGAACTGCGCACGTGTTCGGCTTTCAATCGCTTCCAGCCGCCGCTCCAGCGCGACGCGTTGATCGTCGATATCGCGCATTTGTTTGTCAAAGCCCTCATTGCGGGTTTTGATCAAACCGTCGCTGGCTAGCAGTCCGTCTGCGACTTTGCGCAGCTCGGTGGCCATGCCCTTGTCGCCGGAGAATAATGCGCCAATCTCGTCCAGGTTGCCTTCCAGTGCGGCGTTAAATTTCTCGCTGTCGAGGGTAATCGTGCCGTCGCGTTGTGTACTGAGGCCGATAGCCGCGAGCGAGGTGAAATTCGACAAGGGGTTATCGCTGGGCACTTCTCTGCTCAGTGCGCGGCGCAGTTGTGTTTCGATTGAGCGAATACCCGAGTCGCCGTTGAGCAGGCCGGCCGTTTGTGTTTCCGTGTCGTAGTTGGTCAGTGTATTGATGGTAATCATCAACTCGTTGTAGCCAATAACGAAGGCATCTACTTTGGCCTGTAGGGCCTGCGGGTCTGCGGCGACCGATAAGGTGGCCGGTAGCGTATTCTCGGGGTCTTCGGTTACGCCTATGGCCGTGATCGTGACGCCGTCGATCACATCGGCAAAACTGTTGCTGGAGCTAATGGCGACAAAACCGTCAACGGTGATGCGCGCGTCCTCTGCCGCGCTCAATTCTGTTGCCTGGTTGCTTGGGTCGTCGGCGGCAAAGAACAAGCGCGACAAACCGGTGCCGTCTCTATTGGCCGCGGCGTCGCCGTCGCCACTGGTTGCCGGTGTTTCGTCTACGCTAATGCTGATTTGATTGTCGGTGCCGGTTTCTTCGGTATTAAAAACCAGCTTGGTGACGGTGCCGCCATCGTCCAGGCCGTTGTCGATTGTGATCAGGCTGGCGGTTACGCCGGGATTACTCTCTGCGGTATTAATTGCGTCGCGTATGGCGCTGAGGCTGTCACTCACGCCTGCGGTAATGTCCAGACTAAACGTCTTCGCGCCCAGGGCAATGGTGAGGGTGCCGCCACCAGCGGCTTCATTGGGGCTGCTGAAATCAGCCGACGCCAGTTTGTGTGCGCTGGCCAGACTTAACACCTGAATGCTATTGGTCGTCGGCTGGGCATCGTTATTCGCTGTAGCGGTGAAGATTTCTTCATCGCTGGATGCCGCGCTGCGGGTCTCTACATTTTCTGCATCACTGAGGTCGGCCAGCGTTGCCTGAAATGCCGACAGTGTGCTCTTGAGACTACCGTAGGCCGAAATCGAAGCCTCGGTCTCGGCCTGTTTCAGTTCCAGGCGTTGTTCTGTGGGCGCGCGTTCGGCTTCCAGTATTTGGCCGACCAGGCCTTCCAGGTCTATGCCCGAGCCGGTCCCTATTGATGTGATTGCTGCCATGTCAAATTCCTGTCGTTTGCGCGCTATTTACTGCCGTATCGAACACATTTTGCAATTTCGGTGCCACTATCAGGCTTATGCTTTCGCTTTGATCAATATGCCTTGTGGCGCATGTCTTTCCAGCGCGGCGGCCAGTTTTAAGGTGTGTTCCGCGGGAATTTGGCGAATGAGTTCGTTGGTGTCGCGGTTGAAAACCCTAACCACGGTTTGGCCGCTGTCTTCGTCAATGCTGAACGCCAGGGTGCGGTTTACCGTCTGCACGTAATCATTGAGCTGGGTTACGGCGGTTGCAAGAGATACGGGTTCGGTTGTTTGAGTTGGCGCTTTGCTCGCTTGTTCGGCCTGGTTAAATCTATGGCTTGTGTCCAAAACTACACCAGGGGAATGTGCAGATTGTCTATGTTCTGCCTTGGGAAGTGTGCCGAGATCGGTAATACCTTTACTCTCCATTGCTGTTCACCTGCTTCGTGGGGGTAACAAAGCCGGAGCGGTTGCCCGCCCCGGTGTTGTTATGCGGTCGCTTACTGGAGTAAGGACAACACGCTTTGGCCGCTGGAGTTAGCCTGCGACAAAATTGACAAGCCAGCCTGCTGCAGGATCTGGTTCTTGGTCAAGTTCGCAGTCTCGGCCGCAAAGTCAGCGTCTTGTATTCGCGAGCGTGCCGCGGATACGTTTTCACTAATGTTTTGCAGGTTCGAGATGGTCGAATCCAGGCGGTTTTGCACCGCACCCAGGTCAGCACGAGTGTCGGTGATAAAGCTCAGGGCTTCATCGATGACGGCCAGTGCATTGTTAGAGCCTTCGCGAGTGCTCAAGTCGATATCAGCAACCGAGCTCAAAGAGCTGGAAGTTGAAGCGTTAGTCAGAATGTCAGTGGCGCTAGACTGGATCAGGAACGAATCTGAGGAATTGAATTCCAGTTTTCCGCCTACCACGATGCTGTCATCAGTAGCACCTTCATCGCTCAGCGCTACACCGCCAACCGACAACACTGCTGTAGATCCGGCAGTACCGTCGGCGACGTCGGCAACGGCAATATCCTGACCGGTGGTGTTGGTCAGGTCGATCGTATCACCGGCGCCGCCCAGGGTGGCGGTAACGCCCGTGCGTGCTGTCTCGGCGTTGATTGCATCGCGTAGCGCGCTCAAGTCGGTTGCCGAGGTAATCACAGCCGAAACGGTACTCTCGGTACCCACGGCTGCGCCAGCTTCATCGCGTGAACTGAGCTTAAACGATACGCTACCGGTCGTAACAGCGCTGATTGTGGTAGAAGTGCTAGCCGTTGCGCTAACGCCAGTGTTGGCCGTTTCGCCATTCACCTGGGCAGCAATGCTAGCAGCCGTGCCATTTGCGGCTGTGCTTAGCGTAGCAGTACCCAAACCGCCAGTGATCACGAATGCAGCGTCGGCTGCTGTGCCATTACCGCCAGTGCCATCGGCAGCGCCCGCTAAAGCTGTACCCATATTATCCTGAGTGGCGGTGTCTTTAACCTGGTCCGCACCCATGGAAGTAGCAGCGGCGCTGCCGATTGAAACGCTGATCGTTTCGTTGGCGTTCGAACCTACCTGAAACTGTTGCGTAACAAAGTTGCCGTCAAGCAGGTTTTTGCCGTTAAACGTCGTTGTTTCGGCGATACGGTTCAGCTCGCTTTGCAGCTGTACAACTTCTTTCTGGATGTTAGCGCGGTCGTTGGCGCTGTTGGAATCGTTAGCCGATTGAATCGCCAGCTCACGCACACGTTGCAGAATGTTCGAACCTTCCTGCAATGCGCCTTCAGCCGTTTGGGCGACTGAAATACCGTCGTTGGCGTTACGAACAGCCTGGTTTAGACCACGAATTTGCGATGTCATACGATCGACAATGGCAAGTCCGGCGGCGTCATCCTTGGCGCTGTTAATACGCAAACCCGATGACAAGCGTTGCAAAGAAGTTTGCAAGGCGCCCTGGGATCTGTCCAAATTTCGCTGCGCGGTTAGCGACGAAATATTAGTGTTAATAATCTGTGGCATTTTCTTCTCCTCTGGCTTCCTTGCGAAATGCTTGTTGGAAGCGTAATAGTCAAGTCCATTGTTCACCGAATAATCGATGTTCAAATTCTTTATCGACGCAACGGAGGAAAACTTTAGGAAAAAATAGTGTGCGCTGCGTCACAATTATCTTCGTTGTCGCACATACGCCGCCGCAAAAGGCACATGATTGGCGCTTCACGGTCGGCTTAACAATTTTGTTAAAGGAAAAAGCGTGATTGCCGTTATATAGGGGGTACAAACCTATCCATGGAAGGAGTGATGAACATGCGCAACGCAATGCAGCAGTACCAAAACATTAACAATCAAACCGACGTGGCCAACGCCGACCCGCATCGCTTGACCCAGCTACTACTCGAAGGTGCACTGCGACGCATTGCCGAGGCGAAAGGTTATCTTCAGCGTGATCAGCAGGCGCAGCTGGGCGAGGCTTTGGGTAAGGCGCTTGGCCTCATCAGTGGTTTGCAAGCGGCCTTGAATCGTGAAGCGGGCGGAGACATCGCCGCGAATCTTTATGATCTGTACGACTACATGGCGCGTAGGCTGGTTAAAGTGCATATTGATAAAAATGATGACGCATTGGTGGAAGTAGGCTCGTTGTTAACCGAAATCAAAACAGGCTGGGAGGGAATCAGAGCAGAATATGTTACTTCACAAGCTTGAAACCTGTTCTAACCATTCTTATAAGTTGCTTGAAGAGAAATAAAGAAATTGAGGTCTTTTACGGCCTGCAGCG
>CAZJDL010000168.1:0-4572 GCA_964544755.1 uncultured Pseudomonadales bacterium
GCTCTGGTCGAATGCCAGCTGAAAACCGCTGTTTTTGGACGGGCACTAGTTAAGCGTCAAGACCGGTCTAAACCGAGTGAAAGTTTCCGAGACACGCCGTGAATACGTCCCTGTAGGCTCGACCCCTAGCATCCTTGCTAGGAACGGTCGCGAAAACTTCCCCTCGATTCAGCCCTCTGCAGCTACGATTGGCCTTAACTAAGTGCCATTCGGCTACGGCCCCATTCCTAAGTGACGAGTCTGGTTATTATTAGCAGGCGCTAGAAGCTTGCAGTTACTCTGAAAGTATAGATACGCCCCAACGTGTCGTAATTACTCGGGAAGGTATTACCCGAGTTTGAGCTTGTGTCGCCCGCTTCGTTGCCGACGACGGGAGGATCTTCGTCGGTGACGTTGTCGATGCCTAGGCTCAGCTCGACCGTATCTCTGTAGTTATAGCTGGCAAAGAGATCGAGATAGTCGTAATCATCGATACTGCGGAATGCCGCAAACGTTCCGGCCTCCTCGGGTTTCTCAATGTCCACCGAGTCGATGTGGCGCCACTGCGCCGACACGGTCAAGCCGTTCCACAACCAGGATGTACGTTGTATCCAGCGGACTTCCGAGATCGGATCACACGTTGATCCGTAAAAACCCTTACAGTCAATGACGGGCGTCAACGTACTACTTTGCGATTCCTGAGTCAGATATTTGTTGATATTGCCCGAAAACTGCAATTCACCCCATTCGCCCAACCCAACGCCTAACGAGAAACCAATTTCTATGCCTTCAGCTCGTTCGAAGTCAAGGTTGGTCGTAAATAGCTCGATACCCGCGGCGGAGAGCGTTAAGTCACCCCCCACACGTTGGATCTTGGCGCAATCAGACTCTCTACCTGCGGTATAACAGCCATCCAGAATCTCCTGTGCAGAAAACTCGCCGATAATGCCTGCAATATCAATGTCGTAGTAGTCGACCGACAATGTGAAATTACTGAATATTTCAAAATCAGGTGTCCATACAACCCCTGCGGTCCGAGTGTCCGCAGTCTCTGCATCCGGTAACGCATTCGGATCACTGCCATCGAAGGTGTTCACCTGACCGGAAATGATGTCCTGCACGGCGCCGACCTGGGCGGCTGACATGCCGGTTGAAATACACAAGTCTCGCAGCCTGGCGTCTATATTCGTATTGGCGACCGAACAAGGGTCAAGCTGGGCGTTATCCAGACCTGTCACCACGGGTGAAAACAACTCACCGATGTTGGGTGTACGGGTAGCCTGCTGCTTCATTACACGAATCATAAACTGATCAACCGGCCGCTTCAGCTGCTGCAGGGTCACGCCTGACGTTAACACGTCAGGCCGGCAGGGTGTCAACGAGCGAGATCAACTTATCGCCCGGCGTCATCATATCCGTGTAAGGATTTTTCTATTTCAGCCTCCTGAAGATAGCCAATTTCTTTCGCGGAAATCGATGCAATAGGACTCGCAGACACAACGCCCGGTTGGGTGATGCGGCTACCGGTGATCACTACTTCTTCCAGTTCCAGCGCTTCATCTTGCGCATTGGTTGTGCTGGAATACTGTAGTGAGATAACCGTCAGGCTTATGCCGATGGCGAATTTGAATAACGAGGTAGGCTTAACATTGTCCACAGTATCCTCCTGTCATTTAGTGTAAGGAGTGAGCTTTTAGGCGATACAGCGTAACAACATCGTCTGCCGCGCAAAGACACATCAATCGCATCTGTGCTCTCCTATAACGAACAAGCAAGCGATAGCCTCAAATAAATTTTCTGTTTTTTTGGGGAAACGTTTAAAAGCCTTGTTAATATCCCTTGAGAGGTGTTTTACAATTGAGCGTAATACCCCTCCTGAGTTACAGTGGGGGTGTCAACTGTCACTCTAGGCTTGGAGGTGGCTCTCAAGAATGGCCGAATTTATTCTAAGAAATCTGGTTGCTTATGTTCTAACGCTGCTACTCTTCGCACACTCGACATGCGCTAGCGAGGCAGCAGACTTTCCCGGTGTTCGACAGCTTATGTCAAAAGAGAAGTTTGATAGAAGCGGATTGCATAAGCTGTCATCCGCTGAAATTGACGCGCTTAACGAATGGCTGATCGACTACACAGCTAAAGATGCCGAGATGGTCAAGAGCCAATCTGCGGCCGTAAAGAAGGCGGCGAAGGAGGAAAGGATAGAGGCGAAAATCACCGGCGAATTCAACGGCTGGAATGGAGACACAGTTTTTCATCTGGACAACGGGCAGGTATGGAAACAGCGCTTGCGCGGTCGCAACAGCGCCAGCGCTGAAAGTCCAGAGATCGTTATTAACAAAAACTGGATGGGGTTTTATCGCTTAACCGTCGTCTCGTCCGGGAGGAGCGTGGGAGTTAAGCGCATTAAGTAGGTTCCCTATCCAATAAGAAACACAATACTTGCGCTCCAACCGTTCGGTCGAAACCACTTTCCGGCTTCACCGAATTCAAGCCATAGGGCGCAGGCGGAGTCGCATGGGGGGCAGTCGCGTGCAAGCGGTCAAAAGTGCAGGCCTGCTCGGGCGCCAGTAGCGTAGAGAGAATTATAAGCAATGCTGATGCGAGCAGCATACTGGTTTCCGCGCCCGAGGTGTGTCGCTTACATTAATATTTTTACGCCTTTATACTACGCCGATGGTCGTTAGCGGGATAGTAGTCTGAACATCCCTGTTGCAGCCGACTCACCGTAACACTTCGGGACAAGCATATGAAATTAGTAAACCCTGTCGCTACAGTCATTTTTGGCTGCTTATTTTCCGCGCTAACCAGTGCCGCCCCCACTGCAAAAGAAGCCACGGCATTTCTAGCCGCCGCCGAACAACAGTTGGCCGAATTCAGTGAAGAGAACAGTCGAGCAGCGTGGATTGCCGCTAATTTCATTAATTTCGACAGCCAATACTTACTGTCCAAAATCGAAGGCCGTGCCAGCTTGTTGCAGGCGCAGCTTGCCAAGCAAGCGGCGCAGTTCGACGTGGTACAACTGCCCGCTGACGAGCGCCGCAAGCTTAACTTCCTCAAGCAAGGCATTACCTTGCCGGTACCGGACGACAAAAAACTGGCCGACGAACTAGCCACCATTACCTCAGAGTTGCAGGCCAATTATGGCACCGGCAAATATTGCCCCGAAAAAGGCGACTGCATGAGCCTGGTGGAAATGGAAGTGGCGATGGCGAAAGAACGCGATCCTGAGCGCTTGCTGGATCTGTGGCGTGGTTGGCGCAAGGTGGCGCCACCGATGAAGCCGAATTACCGGCGCGAGGTTGAAATTGCCAACGCCGGCGCGAAGGATCTCGGCTACGACGACGTTGGTGCGATGTGGCGCTCGGGTTATGACGCCAGCCCCACGGAATTCGCCGCCAGCGCCGACGTGCAGTGGCAGCGGGTAGAACCTCTCTATGAAGCGTTGCACTGTCATGTGCGTGCAAAACTGTCGGAGTTTTATGGCGCCGACGTGGTTCCGCTGGATGAGAAAATACCGGCGCATGTGTTGGGTAATATGTGGGCGCAGCAGTGGGGCAATATTTTTGATTTGGTCGCCCCGGCCGCTGCTGACCCGGGCTACGATCTGGATGAACTGATTGAGAAAAAAGGCATGACCGAGCTCGACATGGTGGAAACCGCCGAGCAGTTTTTCGTGTCACTGGGTTTGGAGCCCATGCCGGAGACATTCTGGAAGCGTTCCTTATTCACCAAGCCGCGTGACCGCGAAGTGGTCTGCCATGCCAGCGCCTGGAACCTGGACAACAAGGACGACCTACGCATAAAAATGTGCATCCAAAAAAATGCCGACGACTTTATTACGATTCACCACGAGTTGGGCCACAATTATTACCAGCGCGCCTACAAGGACCAGCCTCCGTTATTCCAGGGCAGCGCCAACGATGGTTTTCACGAGGCGCTGGGCGACACCGTGGCGTTGTCGATTACACCCGACTACTTAGTGAAAATAGGACTGCTGGACGCAGCGCCCGGCGTAGACAAAGACATCGGCCAGTTGCTAAGCCAGGCGCTGGATAAGGTCGCGTTTATACCGTTTGGTTTGCTGGTCGATAAGTGGCGCTGGCAAGTATTCAGCGGCGAGCTCGGCCCCGACGAATACAACAGCGGCTGGTGGAAGCTGCGCGAGCAATACCAGGGTATACAAGCGCCGGTCAAACGCACGGAAGCCAATTTCGACCCGGGCGCGAAATACCACATACCGGGCAACACGCCTTATATGCGTTATTTCCTCGCGCATTTGCAGCAGTTTCAATTCCATAAATCATTGTGTGAAACCGTGGGTTACGAAGGCCCGCTGCACCGCTGCACTATTTATGAAAATAAAGCCGCAGGCAAGCGCCTGCAGGCAATGATGGAGATGGGCAAGAGCCGCCCCTGGCCCGACGCGATGCATGCCTTAACAGGGCAGCGCGAGCTGGATGCCGGCGCGCTGCTCGAATATTTCGCGCCACTGCACGCATGGTTAGACAAACAGAACAAGGGGCGGCAGTGTGGGTGGTAGCTAGTTAGTGCCTGTCCAGAAACGTGTAAACGCCTGTAGTAGCAACATTTTTT
>CAZJDL010000169.1:0-4558 GCA_964544755.1 uncultured Pseudomonadales bacterium
ATAAATCTGACCGCCTGAAGGCGGTGGTTTCAACCTTAAACGGGACTAATGAAAAACTATCTACAGATTTTCACCGCGAGCTACCAACGCGTGTCGGCCATCAGTGTTGTTGACCTGGATTTTTTCGAAGCGTTCTACCGGGCTTTCACCGGCGCCTCGGCAGAGGCGGCTAACAAGTTTAAAGAGGTGGATATGGTTAAACAGCGCGAACACTTGCGCACCTCGGTAGACCAAATGATCTATTTTTCCATCGACCGCAAAGCTAGCGATACGCTGCTGAATACGGCTAAAACGCACAGCAAGTCGGGCAAGGATATTCGCGCCGAGCTGTACGAGGTGTGGCTGGACAGTTTGCTGCAAACGGTGCGGCAATTCGATAGTGAATTCGACGAAGAAACCGAGATTGCCTGGCGGGTGGTGCTGGCGCCGGGCATCAGCTACATGAAAACGCAGTACCACCGGCTGTAGTAGCTCAAGTTTCGGCGTTCAATCAATAACAAATACTCGATCCAAAACACCACTTTTCGCCGGGCGACTCGTGCGAGTGTAGATGGCATACCGGTGACCAACTTGATTTAGACACCATTGTCTCGCCGCGCCCGAAAAACGGCGAGCGCTTAGACCACAGGTGGTCGAGATGGGCAGTAAGGCGCAGTTTCCATGCCCGGTAGCCCGCACGGAAATGTTTGAGTCGGTGTATACGCGTGATTATTTGGAGGAAGCCTGCGCTGTTGGCTGGCCGCGCCGTAGCGTTGTGCATTTTCGCTTGCAAAAAACACCCATCGGCGCAAAATATAGGCTAGTGACCCCACCCACTACCGAGGTGCAGAGCCATGGCCTACCCAAGACCCGAATTCAAACCCCAATATGAAAACTATATCGGTGGCGAATGGGTGCCGCCGACCACTGGTGAATATTTCGACAATCCATCGCCGGTCGATGGCGCAACATTCACGCGCATCCCGCGCTCCACCGCCGCCGATATCGAGTTGGCAATCGACGCTGGCGAAAAAGCCTTCGCTACATGGAGGCACTCCGCTGCCACCGAGCGCAGTAACATACTGCTGAAAATCGCCGATCGGCTAGAGCAAAACCTCGAGCTATTGGCGCGCGTGGAAACCTGGGATAACGGCAAGGGCATACGCGAAACCCTGGCCGCCGATATTCCGCTGGCGGTCGATCATTTTCGCTACTTCGCCGGCGTGATACGCGGCGAATCGGGTGAAGTCTCCGACATCGACGCGAACACGGTGTCTATGGAAGTACACGAGCCACTCGGCGTAGTCGGGCAGATTATTCCGTGGAACTTTCCGATTCTGATGGCGACCTGGAAGCTGGCGCCGGCGCTGGCGGCAGGCAACTGCGTGGTGCTGAAACCGGCCGAGCAGACACCGGCGTCAATTCTTGTGGTGCTGGAATTGATCCACGATTTATTGCCGCCCGGCGTGCTCAATGTCGTCAATGGCTTTGGCATAGAAGTCGGTAAACCGCTGGCATCGTCACCGCGCATCAAGAAAATCGCGTTTACCGGTGAAACCACAACCGGTCGACTGATTATGCAGTACGCTTCCGAAAACATTATTCCGGTGACGCTGGAGTTAGGCGGCAAATCGCCGAATCTATTTTTCCCCAGCGTGATGGCCGAAGATGACGAATTCCTCGACAAGGCGATCGAAGGGTTTGTGATGTTTGCCTTGAATCAAGGTGAGGTGTGCACCTGCCCGTCGCGAGCGTTGGTTCACGAATCCATCTACGATGAATTTATCACGCGCTGTATCAAGCGAGTAGCGCAGATCAAACCCGGCGACCCGCTCGACCCGGAAACGATGATCGGCGCGCAGGCCTCCAACGATCAGTATGAAAAGATTCTTAATTACCTGAATATCGGTAGAGAAGAAGGGGCAGAGGTATTGATCGGTGGCGAGCCTGGTATGGTTGCGCAATACCCCAACGGATACTACGTTCAGCCCACTGTGTTCAAAGGTCACAACAAGATGCGTGTTTTCCAGGAGGAAATCTTCGGTCCGGTGGTTAGCGTAACGACGTTTAAAGATGAAGAAGAGGCCATGGAGATCGCCAACGATACGCTGTATGGCCTGGGCGCCGGAGTTTGGTCGCGCGATTTTCACCAGGTGCAGAAATTTGCGCGCGGCATACAAGCCGGGCGCGTGTGGGTGAATTGCTACCATGCTTATCCCGCGCATGCCTCGTTTGGCGGTTACAAGAAATCCGGTATTGGCCGAGAAAACCACAAAGCCATGCTGGATCATTATCGGCACACCAAAAATGTGCTGATGTCGTTTGACAAAAACAAGCTGGGCTTTTTCTAGCCGGGGTCGGCCATGTACCAGCGCGTTGATATCACTGCGGCGGCCGAGGAGGTTATCGACCGCCTCACCGGCCAACACGGCAAGCTGATGTTTCACCAGAGCGGGGGCTGTTGCGACGGCTCTTCGCCGATGTGCTTTCCGGTAAACGATTTTAAGGTAGGCGGCAGCGATGTGTTGTTAGGCGAAATCCACGATTGCCCGTTCTACATGGCGCGCGATCAGTTTGAGCTGTGGCAAAACACGCATTTAACGGTGGATGTCGTGCCCGGCAGGGGCGCCAGCTTTTCAGCAGAAATTCCTTTGGGGGTGCGCTTCGTAACCAAGTCGCGCTTGTTTAGCGAGAAGGAGCTGGAGGATCTGCGGCCGATTGCCGAATGCGGGATTCGCTAGCTACGCACCAAGCACAATCGGCATTGCCTTGATGTCACTCATAAAACTCGACTTCAGATGTGGCATCTTCGGCAATGCGCGGAATAATTTCCTCGAACAGGATTTTCAGTTCCAGCTTTGCCAAGCGGCTACCTGGCCAAAAATATTGGTACTAGTGATAGTGTCGATGCTGCGCTCAATGGCGATAAGGCCTTTGTACCGGCGCATGTCTTTTTACGGTTTCCAGGTGCCACTGCTGGCCGCAGTGCTAACGCTCACCGCTTGCGCGCCCGCCGTTCGCCCGCCGGTGCTCCCACCGCTTGACGGTGAAACCCCGAAAGATTTCCCCGAACAGAGTTATCAACAGCACGCTCTCACCGCGCGGGGCAAAGTGTATCGCATTGATGCGCAATTATCAGAGCTACGTATACTGGTTTACCGCGGTGGGGAATTAGCCAGGTTTGGGCACAACCACGTTATTTCCAGCGCTGACATGCAGGGCTTCGTGTTGCGCGCCGACGATATTCTCGCATCGCGCTTCGACCTGTTTGTTCCTGTCAATCGCTTAATCGTCGATGACCCGCAAATTCGCGCGGAGGAAGGCGCGGACTTTTCCAGCACAGTCAGTGAAGCCGACAGCGAAGGAACGCGCCGTAATATGCTCGGCGACAAGGTGTTGGATGCTACGCAATTTTCCTTCCTGCAGCTGAGTGGTATATTGTTGACAGCTAACGAGTCTGAACTGACGCTGGACGTTGACGTCTCCATGCACGGTGTTAGCCGAGGTGTACAGTCCTTAGCGAAGGTGGCTGAGGTTTCTGGCCAATTGGTCGTCTCCGGCACGTTCAACGTACGCCAAAGCGATTTTGGTATTGAGCCCTTTAGCGCGCTGCTTGGCAAATTGCGGGTAGAGGACGAAGTGACGATTAAGTACCGAATTGTAGCCGTGGCTGCGGATGACTAAACGCTATCTTTGCAGAACCACTTGATTCAATCTGAGCCCCGTGCCATTTGCTCGGCGCATAATATGCTGCGTTGAATCGCAGAAGAGTCGCTTATGGCCTTGACGATTGTGATAGTGGGAATAACACTTTTTGTATTGGTTCATCTCGTTGCCGTATTGCCGGCATCGCGTGTCGCGATAGTCGAACTGACGGGCAAAAAGGGCTACAAACTGATATTTAGCCTGCTCGCGGCGGGCGGTTTTTTTGGCGCGATCATCGCGTATCGCTTCACGCCCCACATACCAGTATGGACACCTCCGCCGCCATTGAGCGTCGTCACAATGGTATTGATGTTTCTGTCGCTGTTGTGTTTTGTCGGATCCAACAATACTCCCTGGTTCTTTCGAGTCGTTCGGCACCCTATGCTGTGGGGGATTATGTTGCTGGGATTAGCGCATCTTTTTGCCAATGGTGAACGTGCCGGTGTGGTGTTGTTCGGTGGGTTGCTGTTATTCGGCCTGCTGTGGCAGGTCTTGACTGACCGCCGCGATGCGCTGGTCGACAGCGAACAATTTGCCAGCAAACAACAAACAACGAGTTTGTTGCCGTTCGCCAAGTGGAATGCCCTCGGCCAAGATGCACCAGACATAACAATCAAACCGCTGCTTATTACCGTGATCGCGTTTGTTGTGGTTCTCCTTTCGCATCCAATGCTGTTTGGCGTGACGGTCATTGCGCGTTGATTGGATGAAATCGGGGCCGTTTTGTACCGATGTAGTAGAAGTGATTCCTTTTTAAGAAAAACCTTTTTATTCCAATTCACGCACACAGCATGCCTTTCATTATCGTTACTTCTTCTAAGCCCTAATCCCCAGATAGAAACCTCTAAAACGCAGGAAGCCTTGGCTGTATAAT
>CAZJDL010000170.1:0-4236 GCA_964544755.1 uncultured Pseudomonadales bacterium
CACCCACGACGTGCTTCGATATGTCTGCCGGGTCCGCTTCCAGCCGCACCAATTCAAACGGGCGCTTGCGTTCGTATTTCCTTGCCGGCGTATTCACTACGGCAAGCAAACGCGGCGCGTTGAACGACGCGCTCTGCCGCTCTGCCGGCGCTTCGGTATAGAGGGTAGTTCGCTGCAACGCTTTGCGACCGGCGCCGGCTATCCATTGTTGCATTTCGTGCGGCACGGTTTCCTGGCCGTGGCTTGCGCCTGCCGCGCGCGTGATGGTTTCGTTCATCAAGGTGCCACCGAGATCGTTGACGCCGGCGTTTAAACAAGCGGTCACACCCGCTTTTCCCAACTTAACCCAGGACGCCTGAATATTGTCGATGTAACCGTGTAAGGCCAGGCGCGCCACCGCGTGCATCAATACCGATTCTCTGAATGTCGGCCCCTGGCGCGCGCGGCCTTTTAAATACATCGGCGCTTCCCGCGCCACAAACGGCAGCGGAACCAGTTCGGTAAAGCCGCCGGTCTTGCGTTGCAGTTCGCGAATACGCAACAGGTGTCGCGCCCAGTGCTCGACGCGTTCAACGTGGCCGTACATGATTGTTGCAGTCGATTTAAAACCCAACTCGTGCGCGGTTTCCATCACTTGCAGCCACTGCGCGGTGTTGAGCTTGTCGGGACAAATTTGCGCCCGCACTTCATCGTCGAGAATTTCCGCGGCGGTTCCCGGCAGGGTCGACAGGCCGGCGCCGCGTAGCTGCCGCAGATAGCCGGCGACACTGATATTCAGTGTCGCCGCACCTTGCCACACCTCCAATGGAGAAAACGCATGGATATGCATAGCCGGCGCCGCTTCTTGCACGATACGGCAGATATTGAGATAAGTCTCACCACTATACTCGGGGTGAATTCCACCCTGCATACAGACTTCGGTGGCGCCGCGCGCCCAGGCTTCCTTCACCCGGCGGGAGATTTCGGCCGCGTCCAGATCGTAGGGCTTACCACGCAGGTTTTCGCTAAGCTTACCTTTTGAGAACGCGCAGAACTGACATTTGAAATAACAAATATTGGTGTAATTAATATTACGCGTGACCACATAACTGACCGTGTCACCGTTTACCTGTGTGCGCAACGCGTCGGCGGCTTGACATACAAACGCAAAATCGGCGCCACGCGCCTGAAACAAGCGTACGATATCTCGTTCGCCAAGATCCTGTTGTTGTTCAACCTTTGCAACAATGGCTGCAATGTCCTGGGTCACCAGCGCGTTATCGACTGCGCTGCTGATTGCCGCTAATTCGAAAGCCGGCGGCGTCTTTTGTTCGTCGCCCGCGATCCAGTCGTCGATGCGTGGGTAACCCTCGGCGTCGATCATGCGCAATACGTTGCTGCGCACTGCGGGGTCCAGCCAGCGTTCACTGCGCCGCGCGTACCGAGGGTAAATGGTCAAGCGTTCGTGCAAATGCTTGCCCGCGACGGCAGTTTGTTGTGCGAGTTTTTCAAGATGCGGCCACGGCGCTTCCGGGTTAACAAAGTCTGGCGTTAACGGCGACACACCGCCCCAATCGTTAATACCAGCACCGACGAGCTGCGGCAGCACGCCGGGGCTAAGATTCGGCGGCGCCTGAATGCTCATCGTCGAGCCAAAAATAATGCGCGTCACGGCGATAGTCCAGCGTAATTCAGCCAAATCGGGCTCCGGCGCCTGGCTCATCAAGGTGTTGGGCTTGGCACGAAAATTCTGCACGATGATTTCTTGTAGATGGCCGTATATTTCATGCAGACGGCGCAGTGCCAACAAAGACTCGATGCGTTCCAGCCGTGTTTCGCCAATACCGATTAAAATGCCCGACGTAAACGGTACCTTAGCTTGCCCGGCGCGCTCTATCGTTTGCAAGCGCACGGCGGGAATCTTATCCGGCGAGCCGTAATGCGGGCCGCCTTTCTCGCTCAGCCGTCCGGATGCGGTCTCAAGCATAATACCCATCGACGCCGACACAGGGCGCAGTAAAGCGATTTCTTGCGCACTCATACAACCGGCGTTGATATGCGCTAACAAACCCGTTTCGCGCTGCACGCGCTCGGCCACGTACGCCACGTATTCCAGCGTGCTGGCAACACCGAGTTCTTGCAACGCCTTGCGCGCCGCGCTGTAACGCAATTCGGGTTTTTCCCCCAACGTGAACAAAGCCTCTTTGCAGCCCTGCGCCGCGCCGCGCCGCGCAACATCCAACACGTCGTCAACGCTCATATAAGCGGCTTTGATTTTTTTTGGCGTTTGCGCAAACGTGCAGTAATGACACACATCGCGGCACAGATGCGTCAATGGTATAAACACTTTTTTCGAATAGGTAATGAGGTTGTGGAAATGCCGATCACGTAATTCCGCGGCGACTGATTGCATGCCGTCCAAATCATCCAGCGCCACTAATTGCAGCGCTTCGGCGTCGCTGGGAAGCTCGCCATCGCGTAACCTGGCGACTAAAGACTTCGATACGGCAGTATTCAATTCGGGTACTCCTTCAAACCAGTTGGCCTTGGAATGATGCCTGGGTAATGAATTGATACGTACAGTGGGCGGAGCGTAACCGTGGTGATTCGATCAAACGCTGAAGATCCTGGGGTTCGTCGATATCCAGGCTGGCGCCGGGGAGCTCAACCACTGCCGATTGTATGCCGCCTTGCGCGGCAGTTGCCAGATGTTTTTCGAAGCTGCCTTTACCATAACGAAAGCGTAATACATCCGGCGGGCTGCACAGCAGGCAGTTGCTGCCGTCACGGGCGCGGTCTGGCACCAGACTGATTTTTGCGCGGCAGGCAAGCGCCCGATGCCGGGCAAGCAATTGTTGCAGCTCGCTCGCCGCGAGTAAAGGCAGGTCGCCGTGGGCGATTAAGACAGATTCGTACCCTTGTCGCGCAAGGTCGTCGCTAACGGCTTGCAGCGCCGGATTTAAACCATGTATGTGTGCGGGCTCGCGCTGGCAATCAACGCCCAACCGCGTGGCGAGTTCCGCGGCAAACGGGTCATCTGACAACAACAGCACACCGTCTAAACCTTCGGTAGCCAGCAGTGCGCGCAGCGTGTCTTCCAGCATCGCTGCCACCAGTAGTGCGCGTTGCTCGGCATTGAGATAATCCACCAGCCGCTGTTTGGCATACTGCAAGCTTTTAAATGGCACGACGGCGCAAGTGCCTTTGGATTGAAACATTTTCTTAGTGTATGGCGTTAACAATCGTTTGTGCTAATGCTTGTCGGTCCCGCGCGCTGCGCATCAACGTTTCGGTTACCAGGGTTCGCATTCCCAACGCCTCGATAGCAGGTGCCAACGCCACGTCGGCTGCGTCAAGCACGAACAAATTCACAAGCCCTTGGTAATGTTGGGCAACACCCAGCGCGTCGGACGGCAGGTTTAATTCACTCATCATTTTTGCCGCCGGCCCTTTTATCGCGCGCCCCGCAATCAACGGTGACACCGCCACGATCGGAACTCGCACCGCTGCTAACGTGGCGCGCAACGTGGGAAGTGCGAGTATCGGGTCAACGCTGACGAAGGGGTTGGAAGGGCAAATAATCACCCCACGTAACTGCTCATCTGCCAGCCAACTGGCGCAGTCGGTCTGCACCCGGGCGTGCTCAACCCCGGCAAAATAAAAACCGGTGACAACAGGTTCACAACGCTCTGCAACAAAATACTGTTGGAACGGTAAGTCGGCAGACGCCGTTTTAACAAACGTGCGCACCGGCTGGTCTGACATCGGCACCAGGCGGTGCTCGATTCCCAGCGCCGCGCTTAAACGACAAGTTACTCGCGAAAGACTGTGACCAGCAGCCAGTGCGTGCGTGCGCATGATATGCGTCGCCAGATCGCGATCGCCGAGCTGGAACCAGGTTTCACCCTGTAGCCGCTTGAGCGCGCCCAGAACCTGCCAGGTCTCACCGCGCACACCCCAGCCTCGTTTTGTGTCATTGATACCGGCCAACGCATACATCACGCTGTCAAGGTCGGGACAGATCGTTAGACCCAGATGTTCGAAATCATCGCCGGTATTCGCCACAATCAACAATTGCTCCGGGCTCAACACGGCGGCCAGGCCGGCGGCCAGCTTGGCGCCGCCTACTCCACCTGTTAGGGCGATAAATTTGCCGTTTGGGCTCATAAACTAGTGTGCTGTAACGAATAAAGTGTACATACCAGAAGTCATCAAATTAGTCAGTGCAAGACGTCGCTTGCAGGCAATGGCCCCTCC
>CAZJDL010000171.1:0-3899 GCA_964544755.1 uncultured Pseudomonadales bacterium
CATCCGGCAAGCCTTGTACCGACGTGAGATAGGTGCGTTGCTCGTAGCGCAGCCGCACGGCAACGTTGCGCTGCCCTTCGGCATAGTTCACGCCGGGTAGACTACGCAGCGAATACAGTGCTTTTTGTTCGGTCGGCTCGGTAAAGCTCACGTCCAGATCCTGTTGCTGAGCAAGTTTGAACTGTACATGCAGCATGAATTGCACTGCATCTTCCTGAAAATTACCGACCATCATCACGGCGGTCGCCAGCGCAATGCCGAGGATGGACAAGGCGCTTTTACCCGGCTTGCGCTCCAGGTGACGCAACATCATGCGCGATGCTTGTGATAACAGACGCTGCAAACCGAGCCGCTCGACCAGCGTCGGCCGGTATTTTACCGGCGGCTCTGGCCGCATGGCTTCGGCCGGCGGCAAGGCGGTGGCCCGCCATAGCGAGCGCAGCGTGCCTAACAGCGCGGCGGCCGTCGTTAGCAGTGCTATCGCGGCCAGCATGAGTGGGTTCGCCTCATACAGCAGCACGGGGAACACATAGTAGTCGGCGTAGACTCGCGTCATGCCCTGGCCAAGGTAAACACCCAGGGCATAGCCCAGCACAATACCCATGCCGGTGATCAGCAATACCAGTTGACAATAATGCCAGGCGATGGCCGCGGTGCTGTAGCCAAAGGCTTTCAACACGGCAACGATCTCGCGCTGGGTATTGATCAAACGCGTCAACACCACGTTCAGCAGGAATATCGCGACCCCGAGAAAAATCACTGGAAAGAGAAACGCCATCGTGCGCAACTGCTGAAATTCTCCCTGCAGGAATTTGTTGGAGAACTGATCTTCGCGCTCGTATGCGCCCAGACCACCGTAACGCTCCAATAGCGTGTCTAAGCGGTCGATGACGTCGGCGGCCGAACTGCCGGCCTGTAGTTGCACGGCGACATCGTTAAAGGCACCGTCCATGTCGTAGGCGGTTGCCAGCGGTTTGCGCGCCATCCAGAGCACGCCGAAGCGTTTATAGTCGGGGAAAAAGGCGCCGGGCGCGATCTGGTAAATATATTCGGGCGCCAGCGCGATGCCGACGACACGCATCTTGCGGTAACGGCCATTGAGTATTGCCACCAGCGAGTCGCCCGGCTGCAATTCATGCGCATCGGCGAACGAAGAGCCTATAAGCACCTCGTTGTCACGGCGGCTGTCCGGCATACGGCCGCGCACCAGATGCAGGCGATTCAAGCGCGGCTGGCCGTGATCCGGCACCGACACCAGCTTGCCGGTAATCGGCTCATCAAAGCCGGGTACTTGCAGATTAACGCCGGAAACCACGCGCGTGTCGACCGCGGCGACGCCGGGGATTTCCATTAGCCGTTGAGCATAACGTTCGGGAGCGCGCTTGAGGCTGGCGAACACATCGGCGAAGCCGTAATCGCGGTAGTAGGCGTCGCGCGTTTGCAGCAGCGATTGGTAGGTAGACAAACTCATCACACACACGGCGACACCACCGACGATCACGCCGACAATCGCCAGTGCCTGGCCGCGCATGGCCCACAGTTCGCGCCATAGCTTACGCTGCAAGGCGCTTAGCTTCACCAGTTTATCTCTTTCGGTGGTAGTGGCGCCTCGTTGCTGCGAACGTCGCTGATGCTGCCATCTGCCAGGCACACGACGCGATCGGCCATCGCGGCGATCGCGGCGTTGTGGGTAATCAAAGCCGTGGTCGTACCCAGCTCGCGATTGACGTTCGCCAAGGCCTCCAGCACGACAACGCCTGTTGCGGAATCGAGCGCACCGGTCGGTTCATCACACAGCAACACCTGCGGTTTTTTCGAGATGGCTCGGGCAATAGCCACTCGCTGTTGCTCACCACCGGATAATTGCGCCGGAAAGTGATCCAGCCGGTCGGACAAGCCGACCTGCGCCAATGCCTCCTCGGGGCGCATGGGGTCGCACGCGATCTCGGTGACGATGGAGACATTTTCACGCGCAGTGAGGCTGGGCACCAGATTGTAGAATTGAAAGACGAAGCCGACATGGTGGCGGCGGTAGTTGGTCAGCTCCTGTTCGCTGGCGTGGGTGAGATCGCGCCCACAATAACTCACATTGCCGGCGCTGGCGGTATCAAGCCCGCCGAGAATGTTTAACAAGGTTGATTTGCCCGAGCCGGAGGCACCGAGCAACACCACCAGCTCGCCAGCGTAAAGGTCGAGGTCGACGCCGCGCAAGGCGTGCACCTGAACCTCGCCCATTTGGTAAACCTTGGTCAGCCCGCGAGCTGAAAAAACGATGTCGTGCTGCACGAATTTCCTGCAGGATGATGTAACACCAGAACGCACCGCTACTGTAGCGAATTACCGGCTTCTATTGAAGGGGGTGTTGTGGGCGCCAGGTAACGTCGGGTAAGCACTGGCGAATACGCGCCAGCAACAAATCATTAACCAGAGGTTTGACGATGACGTCGATTGCCCCCGCATCAAGGGCGCGGGCCCTGAACATATTGTCGGCGTAACTGGATATCAATACCGTTGGTAACGCAATCTTACGCTCCTGCAACTGCGTAAAGAATTTGAAACCGGCTACCTCTCTGGCATCGAAATCGACTACCAGAAAGCCGCCGTTGTGATCAAGGTCTTCCGTGAGAAAGTGCTCCGGGCGGGTATAGCCAAGCACTGGCAACTGCAGGCTGCGCAGCAGCTCGATTAAACCGCCCAGTATTGCCGTATCCGGCTCGATAACATAGATAGTGCTCACTACTACTGACCCTAAGTCTATATGCCGCAAAGCGTTGTCTGTTTTTTAATCTCTCCGGTTGTTGAAAGTCAGTTTATAAGAAGGCGGTAATGGAGCGTAATTAGGTAAACTACGTAGTCTGCCTGCGGGAAACCCTATGAGCAGCTGGGTAAGGTTTGCATAAGAAACAGCCCAGACGCAGTCGCTAGTCACTCTTGCCGCGAAACACACGAAGGCCGGCCGGGATGCTGACGGAATTGGCTAAAGTCGATGTTGTGCCACCTGACACTATGGGTAATTCAGCCCGCGTAAGAGGCTATAGCACCCCCAATAGGTTACGTACATTTACACACCCATATACATGTGGAAGACTAATGCGAACAAAAAGATCAGACCCTGATTAGAGGATCTGATCCCTGTGTTCATAAGCAGAAGTCGAAGTGCGTTTAATAGGGCGCTGCTTGCATATTACATTCGCTACCTTGATCGTCGAGCGTAGACCAACCGTCAGGCGCGATACAACCAATCACCTCAAATCCACCAGCGTTATCCGGTTTCACCACATAAGCAGAACCCATCGGCTCCGGGTAGATACCTGTGGCGGCTTCAAAAGGATCATCGTGAGCGACGATGACTCGGTTTTTGCCGGGTGCCATTGGTCTAGCCAGAAGCGGTGTTACGCGGCGCTGCATTTCCAGGATCTGTTCGGGCGTGTAATCCTCAAAAGGAAGGAAATTTAGCCTTGCCTGCTTTTTATAGCTGTCAAAAGCTAAAGAAGCGGTCTTCCAGGCGCGGCAATATTCGCTGCTCAGCACCTTGGTTACCGGAATGCCATAGAAAGAAAACGCGTTACCAATATTAATGGCATCGTGCCAGCCGGCCTCGCTAAGTGTCCGCTGCGTGGAGCAATTGTTAGGATCAGCTGTGACCTGGTCCGCGAAATCCACTTCGGTACTAGCGTGGCGAATATAAATCACCAGGCCGCCCTGTTTCATTTGTTCGATCAGCTCAGCTGAGGAATACATATTCTCTGCGGTAGCGACACCCGTAGCCGATATGAATGCGGCGGCTAGTAACGCTTTCAGTGTTCTCATGATAGTTCCTTACAAGAAATTTAAGAAGTTAATACGAATGATTATTATTCGCATTAACAGCCAAAAGTCAAGTATTACTTCCAAATCCC
>CAZJDL010000172.1:0-3702 GCA_964544755.1 uncultured Pseudomonadales bacterium
TACGAATCAAGAGGTGCACATCTTTTTCGCGCCCAACTGCGGTTTCTAGGATAATCCGGTGATCAAAGCTCACAAAGCGCTCATTGCCTGCCATGAATGCGGTCATGTTTTCGACAGCCTGCCGTGCGTCGAGGGCCAGCAACTGAGCTGCCAGTATTGCGGCAGCCAACTGCAAACTCGCTATAAAAACTGGGAAGCCAAAACCGCGGCCCTCACGCTGGCGGGTGTGATTCTGTTCGTGCTGAGTAATAGCTTCCCGTTTATTGGCTTGGAAGTCGCCGGGCAAATTCAATCCAGTAATCTTCTATCCGGTGTGCGCGCTTTGATCACGCGTGACGAATTTTTGCTCGCCGCCCTGGTTTTCGTCACGATTTTCCTGTTCCCGCTGATCGAACTGTGCAGCCTTTGTTACATCGTGCTGTTACGCGCTTTTGCCATCAAGCCGGTGGGCGTGGCCCGAGTATTGCGCTTGCTGCATATGACCCGACCGTGGAGCATGCTGGAAATATTTCTGCTCGGTGTGCTGGTCGCCAGTGTCAAGCTGGGCGATGTCGCCGAACTGGTCATTGGGCCAGGTTTATACACGTTCGCCGGCCTGGTGATGGTGCTTATAGCCGGTCATATCTGCTTGAGCCGGCAGGATTTGTGGGAGTGGGTGGCGCATGATAACTATTACACCACTCGCGAGCGGGAGAAAATGCTTGCTTGCCATTGCTGCGATGCGCTTGTCGGTGCGTCGCTGTTGGCGCAAAATCATCATTGCCCGCGTTGTGATGCCGTGCTGCATGACCGCATGCCCGCCAGCGCGCAAAAAACGCTGGCACTGCTGGCGGCGGCTGTCATTCTATATTTTCCCGCTAACTTTCTGCCCATGATGACCACCACCCATCTGGGTTCAACGACTACCGATACGATCTTTTCCGGCGTTGTCCATCTGGTCGAAATTGGCGACTGGTTCGTAGCGCTGGTGGTTTTTGCCGCTAGTATTGTTGTGCCCATCGCCAAAATTTTGATTATGGCCTACTTGTTATGGGTGGTGCGAGTCAAAGCCAGCGGTGACCCAAAACAGCAGGCCCTCCTGTTTCGCGTGACCGAGTTTGTTGGCCGCTGGTCGATGATCGACGTGTTTGTGGTGACGTTGCTGGTGGCGCTGGTGCAGTTTGGTTTGTTGGCGAATATTGAACCCGGCGCGGCCGTGCTGTGCTTTGCTGCGGTCGTTGTTCTAACCATGCTGGCAGCCGAGACTTTCGACCCCAAGCTCATCTGGGATGCACACCATGAACGATAACCGCCCACTCATGACCCGCGTAAGATCGCTGTCGCCGGTTTGGTTTGTGCCGCTGGTCGCCCTGCTGATCGCCGGCTGGCTCGCCTTTCGCGCCTGGCAGGAAACCGGGCCGCAAATAGTGGTTGTGTTCGACGACGCCGCTGGAGTGAGCGTTGGCAAAACGCTGGTGCGTTACCGCGACGTGGTCGTGGGTGAGGTCACCGATATCAGGCTTAGCGACGGCTTCGACAAAGTCAGCGTATACATAGAAATGGACCCGCATGTGGGCGGTCTGATCTCAGAAAACACGCGCTTTTGGGTCGTCGCGCCGCGCATTACTTTAGGTGGTGTGAGTGGTCTGGAGACCTTGCTCTCTGGCGTGCACATTGAAATGGACCCTGGCGAAAAGGGCAAGCGACAATCAAAGTTTGCCGGTTTGGACGAACCTCCGGCGGTGCGTTCCTACGAGGTTGGTACGCAATATATATTACGCTCGGAGAAACTCGGTGCGCTGGCTATCGGCTCGCCGGTTTATCACCGGCAGATTCGGGTTGGTGAGGTGACGCGCTACAAATTGCTGCCCGAAGCGAACCAGGTAGAAATCCGCATTTTTATTGAATCGCCTTATGATGAATTGATTCGCATCAATACCACCTTCTGGAATGTTGGCGGCATCGGCGTTGAGTTGGGCACCAACGGTATCGAGGCGAAGATGGAATCGTTGGTTTCGGTGATTGCCGGCGGGCTGGCGTTTAGCACGCCGCCCAGCCCGGAAGGCACGCAACAACTGGCCGCAGCGGGGCGGCAATTTTACCTCTTCGACAGTCAGGAAGCGGTGATTGAGGGGGCGCTGTCGGTGTCCTATCCGTTTTTGCTGCGTTTCAGCAGCTCGGTGCGTGGTTTGACGGTGGGAGCGCCGGTTGAATTCCGTGGTATTCAGGTAGGCAAGGTCGAGCATGTTGGGCTTGACTACGCGATTGATTTGAGCCGCAAGGTTGACGTCATCATCGCTATCCAACCGGAACGCGTCGACCCGGACCGCAAGCCCAGCATGGAGGAGTTGACCAAGCTGTTCGCCGAACTGGTTAGCGAGGGTATGGAAGCGCGGCTAAAACCCAAAAACGTTCTTACCGGTGCACTGTACGTTGACCTCGTGCCCGAGTCTGGTAAGGGCCACACGCTTGCGCAGCAAGGCGAATATATTGAATTGCCCACCACTGACAGTGAATACGCGCAAATTGCGCGCCGCATTTCCGATTTTGTTGCCAAAGTGCAAGCCCTGCCGGTAGAGAAGATCGGCAAAAACATGAACGACTCGCTGGCGTCACTGCGGCGCCTCATCGGCGAATTCAACGATGCACACATCGTCAACGACGTGGATCAGCTAGTGGATGGTCTGCGCGGCTCCAATGACTCCTTGTCGAGCACGATCAAGGGTCTGGAACAGACCTTGAAGTCTATCGACCAATCGGTTGCCCCCGACTCGCAATTGCACTACCGGCTGAATGAGATGCTGGAGGACTTATCGGGCGCGGCTAAATCGGTGGAACAACTGACCGATGAACTAACGCGCTACCCCAACTCTCTGATCGTCGGCAAAAACGAGGATAAGCAATAATGCGCACGGCTTGTTGCTGTGTGCTGCTGGCGCTGCTGAGTGCCTGCGCAAACCAGTCGCCAACCGATTACTACACGCTGGCGGCGGAACCTGAAGGGGATGCCGCTAAAGCCTTGCCCAAAGGCGTGTCAGTGGGCGTGGGGCCGATCACCTTGCCGCCCATGCTCGACCGCAAGGGCATTGTTACCCACCCGGCTGGCGGGCCGCAGATTAGAGTCGCCAGCTACGATGTGTGGGCCGGCGATCTCGAAGTCTCGTTTGCCCGCGTTGCCGCCGAACGGATGGCGCAGCACCTCAATGCCACTGATGTGTGGGCGGCGCCCTGGGACCCGCGCTTGCGGCCCGAATATCAGCTACGATTGTTTGTTGATAAGTTTTCCGGCGAATTGGGCGGGCCGGTAACGCTGAAGCTTAAATGGGTGTTACTGGCTGATTTCGGCAAGCGGCCCATCGGTACCTGGGTCTTTCAAAAAACCGACAACGCGGATACCGCCGGTTACGCAAGCTACGTGCAAACGCTGAATCGATTACTGGCCGATTTCGCCGCCGACGCCGCGGCGAAAACAACCGATATGATCAATGGGCCAGTAATTGATTCTGCCGCAGCGGAAAAAGAACCGGGCGGCTGAGCCCCGAACGTCGCTTATGTGATGGCCATGCCAGGTCACACAGCCGCGACAACCCGACTTTTATGCAGGTGTTACCGATGTATGCCTGGAAAAATAGCCTGCCATGGGTGGCTGGTTAAGGACAAGTTAGCTTTTTTGGGTCCTCAGGGATATCTGTGGGTAAAAAGCTCGAGTTTTAACCGCCGGAC
>CAZJDL010000173.1:0-3460 GCA_964544755.1 uncultured Pseudomonadales bacterium
GGCCGGTATCATGCACGTCGTCAACGATCAGTAGCGACTCTTCCGCGTCGACTTGTTTAATCACATAATTCAACCCATGCACGCGCACATGTTTGCTGCGTTCGCCAATGCCTTTGTACGACGATGTGCGGATAGCGATATGATCCGATTTGACGTCCAGGTAATCGAGCAGTTCTTGCACGGCGATGCCGACCGGTGCGCCGCCGCGCCATATACCGACAATATAGTCGGGCCTGTAACCGCTTGCAAAGACCTTCAGGCCAAGGCTAAACGAGTCGTTCAGCAACTGTTGTGCGCTAATATAGCGTTTGTCTGCCACAGGATTGACCTCGCTCTACTAGATTGATTGTTGTATAGGGTAGGCGCAGGCAGCATTCAATCAAAACAGCCCGCGCCTGGCAAGTAGCCTGAAACTATTTTGGCTGCCATGGTCTATAAGCTGGTAGTCTACGCAACAACGTTAAACTCACAATAGTTAACCCGGCCAAGTCATGTTCGACACCATACCGCTGCTGGCAGAGTCGGACTTTCCGGCTATCTGGCGTGCAAAACTCGACACCCTGCAGGTGAACCTCGGCTATCTATGTAACCTCAGCTGTGTGCATTGCCATGTGAGTGCTGGCCCAAAGCGCAGCGAGTTGATGCAGAAAAACGACGTAGATCTTGTGTTAGAAGTGTTGCGGCGGCGCGCTATAAAAGTGTTGGACCTGACCGGCGGCGCGCCGGAAATGAACCCGCATTTTCGCTACCTTGTTGCGGCTGCGCGTGACATGAAAGTACAGGTGATCGACCGCAGCAACCTAACGATTTTATTAGAGCCTGGGTATGAAGTCTTGGCCGAGTTTCTGGCGCAACATCAAGTGGCTGTCACGGCGTCGCTTCCGTGTTACTCCGAGCAAAATGTTGACCGGCAGCGCGGTAAAGGCGTATTCGAACAAAGCATCTCTGCTTTGCAATTGCTGAACAGCCTGGGTTATGGCAAAGACCCGGCACTGCCGCTGCATTTGGTTTACAATCCGACCGGCACCAGTCTCCCGCCGCCACAGGCTGATTTGCAAAACGATTATAAGAAACAACTGGGTGCGCAATACGGCATTGTATTCAATGAGTTGTTTACCGTCACCAATATGCCGATCAATCGATTCGGCAGCATGTTGATCTCGAAAGGCGAATTTGATTCGTATATGCAGTTGCTAAAAGCCAGTTACACGGCAAAGAATCTCGCGGCGGTGATGTGCAAAAACCTGGTCAGCGTCGACTGGCAGGGTTATTTGTACGATTGCGACTTTAACCAGATGCTAGCCATGCCCTTGCTCGCCGAGGCGCAGCTGCACGAACTCAACGCGCAGGGGTCACAGTCGCGAGTGCACTTGCGCGACATGCTGCAGCAAGACTTTAGCGTCAATGCTATTCGTACTGCCGACCATTGTTATGGCTGCACTGCAGGCCAGGGCAGTAGTTGTAGCGGCGCCTTGACCGAAAGCTGATACACGCTCTCTAAAACCAAGGGTAATGCCGCGTTGCAGAACTTGCCAGGCTGTTCCATTATTATTCCCCTGCTGAATGAAGCTCAATTAGTGCGGCGACAGTTGACGCGCTTGCAGCCGCTGCGTACCGAGCAGCAGGAAATTATTCTGGTTGACGGTGGCAGCACTGACCAGACTGTCGACTTGGCAAACCCGTTAGCCGATCAGGTCATTGAGAGCAAGCGCGGGCGCGCTGCGCAGATGAACGCTGGTGCGTCGGCGGCCAGACATTCCATGCTGGTTTTCCTGCATCTCGACACATGTTTGCCGCAGGAGTTTGACCGGCAAATACAGGCGTTGCAACGCAGTGATCGAGTCTGGGGGTTCTTCCCGGTGCAGTTGGATGCGGCAGACCCGGCATTCAAACTCATCGCCTGGTGTATGAATAAACGCTCGCGCATAAGCCGCGTCTGCACCGGTGATCAAGTGCTGTGTGTTAAGCGCGCGGCGTTTGAACAACTGGGTGGCTTTGCCGATATTGCGCTGATGGAAGACGTGGAAATCAGCAAGCGTTTGCGCAAAATATCCGCGCCTTATTGTTTTTCCGTGCCTGTGCTGGCTTCCAGCCGCAAGTGGCAGCAAGAGGGTGTGTGGCGCACCGTTATTTTGATGTGGCGCTTGCGGTTGGCGTATTTTCTTGGCGCCGATCCGCAGCAATTAAATAAGCGTTACTATAACTCACGTGCATAGTGATGCACGCATTGTCATGTTTGCCAAACTGCCACGGCTCGGGCAGGTTAAAACGCGCTTGCAACCCGCACTCAGTGCCGAGCAGGCGCTGACCATTTACCAACAACTGTTTAATCACAGCTTGACGACCCTGCTAACGGCGCGGCTGTGCCCGGTGGAATTGTGGTTTGACGCCGAGCCAGGCCAAGCTCTTGCCAGCCAAATACAAAAGCGCTATGGCGCAATTGAAATACACGTGCAACAGGGCGATGATCTTGGCCACCGGATGCAGCATGCGCTGCACGCCGTATTGCGGCGCGCTGCTAAAATCGTTTTGATCGGATCCGATTGCCCGTCAATCGATAAAGACTATTTGGCAAAGGCGTTAACATTACTGAACCGCAGCGTACCAGTAGTGTTAGGTCCGGCCGTCGATGGCGGCTATGTCCTGCTCGCGGCGCAAACGGCGGATTTGCCTATCTTCGACGCGGTCGACTGGGGCAGCGACCGGGTGATGCAGCAAACGCGGCGGCATTTGCGCCGCCTGGGTATCGACTGGTTTGAGTTGCCGGCGCTGATAGATATCGACCGGCCGGAAGATATCGCGGCGGCGCACCGCTATGGCATACGCTTGACCTAAACGGCGTTTCGCGCGGTAGGTACTGTTTATTCAATACACTACGCTAGCGACACTGGTTTCCACCAGTAGCGATTCGACATGCGCCATCGATCAAATCTTAGCCGCCTCGGATTCGAATATTGATTAACTAAAGGTGAAGCGGTCAGCGCCGCGAAAGTCCTTGGCCACACCGTCCCCGAAAGTCCCGTCTTTGTGCGCTGAGTCACAAAATTGACGGATAGAAGTCCGCTAAGGCACTCTGTATCTATACTTTTGAAACCAGGTTACCGATACCACCCAACATGTCCGGACGGAGTTATTCCAGGCATGGCGCTAAGCGTGTAGGCAAACGGAACACACGAATTCCGTCGTTTATTCGAGTCATCGATTCGAGTCGGTTCTGCTATGGCCAAGGAAGGAGATGAAAATAATGAAAAGTGTGCTTGCCGTTGATGATTGCGCGTCGATACGTAGACTCGTCAGCTACGTACTCGAACAATCAGGCTTCGACGTTGTCGTCGCGGAAGATGGTCTGGATGCGCTAGCGTACGCGCGTGAGAACAGCGTAGACCTGGTGCTGACTGACATCAATATGCCGAACCTCGACGGCATCGGCCTGATCAAAGAACTGCGAACCCTCCCGCAC
>CAZJDL010000174.1:0-2620 GCA_964544755.1 uncultured Pseudomonadales bacterium
TGGTGGTGCGCACAAAAGAGCGCGTCCAGATAAAAATTGAGGTCACGCCGGTACTTCGGGGCTGCGTGTATGACCCCGTCAATATGACCGTTGCACAGAAGACCGAAGACGAGTTCGGCTTTGCAGAAATTAATGTGCTGTCTTTCGCTGATATTTATGCAGGAAAAATTATGGCAGCCCTTGATCGCCAGCATCCGCGCGATTTATTTGATGTTCACCATTTGCTGGAAAATGAAGGTATTACAGATGAGCTGCGCACGGCTCTTATTGTCTATCTGATCAGTCATGATCATTCGCCTCATTCATTGCTTGCACCCATATTAAGAGATATATCCCAAGATTTTGAGCAAAACTTTGTTGGCATGACAACTGAGAACATAGAGCTAGATATACTTCTTGAGGCCAGAGAAAAATTGATTGCCGATGTGGCTGGAAATATGCTCGATAACCATAAAGAATTTTTGCGCTCTTTTTATCGTCGTAAACCGGTTTGGACATTACTTGGCATTGACGGGGTAGAAAACTTACCTGCTGTCAGGTGGCGAGAGCTTAACCTTGATAAATCTGGTGACGGTACGTGTGAAGAACTTCTTCGTAGGCTTGAAGAAGTGATTGGCTCGTAATTTCATTTGAAGCAACTAATGAAAGAATACTGATAACTACTCACCCCATAAAGAAGCATAAAAAAGCTTGACAGCATTTGACCCAAATAATGCGGCCTTGCCAGGCTTCTGCTCCACCACCCATTTGGACGCCCTTACTACCACGGTGAGATAGAAGCACGGCGTCACTGAGGAATCTCCCTGCCTATACGGCAATGGCACTTAAATGGGCTTTGCACCGCGTGCTACGTAATTATTGTCTATGCCTTCTACGGTTACTCGGTGAAGTGCCTGGGTTTGTACCAATTTTCCGCCTTGCCGGCCACCGATTTATGCCTGCTATTGGCCGACCGCGCTCTTTCCTTTATGGTCGACCTGGACGAATTCGTTACAGTTAACGGCAATAACTGCGCATCGCTAAGCACATCGAGTCCGCTATTCGGCATCGACACGGCGGCTGTCGCTACCGACGCAAGCATCCTCGCGGCTACAATACGCCTGGCCTGGGTCGACATGATTAACTCGGCTACCTGGTTGTTAGTGGTGTTGGTACTTGAGATCGACGTTCGGTTACAACTCAAAGGCCAGCTAAAGTGTTCCCTAGTGTCGATCAGCAAGCTGATAAAGCCCGTACTCTATACCACACTGTTGGGCGCCGCAGTCTACTGGGGATTGGCAGGCAATTTTGTAGACTTTTGGGACGCCTTTCTGTGGATAGTGGCCTTTGTATTTATAGAAATGAATGTGTTCGAATGGCAGGCCGAAACGGCACAGCCGCAATTTTGATAGGTTCAGTCGTTTATCGTTTCGTCTCAACGTCATCACGCGATGACTTAACTTTACGCTGACAGGCTCAATTGCTTAAATCAACTCCGATGAAATGTTGTGCGGCCACTATCAGTTTTTGCTGCCTGCTCCCGGTAACTGCCACGCTGGCGCACCCGGGCGCGCATGACAAACTGGCATATATTAGTCAGCGACTCAAAGCACAGCCGGAAGACCAGCAGCTTTACATCCAGCGCGGCTCAACCTACTCAAACGACGGGCAATTTGACAACGCCCTGGCCGACTTGCGCACGGCCGAGACGCTGGGCGACTCGCTGGCCGTGGCCTTCGAACTGGGGGTGCTGTATTACCGCACAGGTGAGATTGACACGGCGCGCGCGTACTTTGACTCCTGGTTGAAGCAATCGCCGAAGCACACGCCGGCGCTGGAATACCGCGCACGCCTGCTGCGCGACGCCGGTGATTACCAGGCCTCGCTGGCCGACTATAAGGCGCTTTTCGCGCTGCGGAAGCATAATAATCCGGGTAACTACATTGCCGCGGCAAAAATGCTGGCAGAAGTGGACGACGAGGGGTTAACGGCCGCCATCGAAATACTCGACCAAGGCATGCGCCAGCTTGGTCTGGCGCCACAGTTACAACGCTACGCGATTAAACTCGAACTGCAACGGCAGCAAATCGCATACGCCATAGCCCGGCTCGGCAGCCTCGAACCCATGCTTGGCACAAGCCCGAACTGGAAAACCGATATGGGTGAATTGTTGTTAATGGCGAGAAGAAAAGCAGAAGCGCGGAAATTATTTGACGCAGCGACTAGCCAATTAGCTACGTTACGAAAAACGCCTGCCCGACGGCGGTTGCTGGAAAAAATTGCAAAGATAAATCACACAGAACACTAGATCGCACGCCCGACGAAATATAAAACCACAAGCAGCGAAATGGCGGTAACACCAAGTATTTTATAGATACGCACGCCGCTAGTAGTGAGCTTGAGCTCCGCAGTATCATCAGACTCGGCAGGCGTGCTCAGCTCCGCCGTATCATCTTCCTGCCGCCTGGGTTCGCGCCACTCTATGGTCTCGTCCATGGCTGCACAATCAGACGCAGAGAACTGCGCTAGAATAAGCCTTCGCTGCCGGCGATAGTCTTGCGCGTCAAGCTTTGCGTTGCTGCGCTCGGCAGCCAGTTCTTTGAGCTGCCGGTTGGCCTCTACCTCGTTCATTAGCTAGTGC
>CAZJDL010000175.1:0-2493 GCA_964544755.1 uncultured Pseudomonadales bacterium
TTACTAAAAAGAACATATATTTTTCCTATTCTTGGATATGTCTATCGACGGCGAAACCGAGACAAAGTTGAACTCGCTCGCACGCGGTGATAACGGCGTCCGAGTGGAAGCCGCGAGCGAGCAGACGCGGCTGTTGTTCACCCAGGGCCAAACGGGCCAGGTGGCCACTATTGGCGTGGTATGCGTCATTGTGCTCGTTTCTTGGGAACAAGTGCCGACTGCAAGGTTGGCCGCGTGGCTGTGCCCGATTCTGCTATTGACCGGCTGGCGTAGTTTGCTGCTTGTGCGTTTTCGACGCTGCAATCCGCCCGACGCGGACCTGGCCCGCTGGCGTTGGAAATTCCTATTCGGGGCGACCGGCACAGCGGCACTACTCGGCGCTGTGTGGTGGGTCATAGCGCCATTTGGCAACTTCGAGCAGCATGTGATGCTAGCCTTCATCTTCGGCGGCTTGTCGCTTGGTGCCATATCGGTTCTTGGGGCGGCGTTCAGCGTCTACGTCGCGTACATCGCCTTGCTGTGCTTGCCCGGAATGTTATGGATGCTGCTCCAAGGTTCGTCGACCTATATGGTGATGGCAGGCCTCACTTTGATTTTCCTCGCTGCCATGGTCGCTACCGGCCGCGGCCACCACCGCACATTGATGCGGATTATGATCCTCAGTTCCGCCAACCAGGCTCTGCGCGAGCAACAGGAACGGCTGCGGGACTTTGCCGAAATGGGCGCTGATTTGTTCTGGCAGTCGGATGCGCAGGGTCGTTTCAAGTATCTTTCCAAAGGGTACAAAACGCTGACCGGTGTCGCGTCGAAGAAGGTGTTGGGACAGCCAATTGGCCATGCCGGCAGCCCGCCATTGCTGCCGGAAAATCACCTGCAAATCACCGACGCCACGGGTGCTCACCTGGCCTTGCACGACCATACGATCGCCTGGCAACTGCCCGACGGTCGCGCCGCGGTGCTGCTCAGCAATGCGCTGCCAGTCACCGATGGCGAAGGCGTTTTTCGTGGCTTTCGCGGCACCGTTCGAGACATCACCGAACAACACCGCTTAGCCGAAAAACTCAAGCACCAGGCAACCCACGACGACCTGACCGAACTGGGTAACCGCCGCGAATTCGAGCGCCGGCTTAGCACTATGCTGCGCAGCGCTCAGAAAAGCGGTTCGATACATGCCGTGTGCTATATCGACCTCGATCAGTTCAAGGTCGTCAATGATACCTGCGGCCATGCGGCCGGTGACGCTTTGCTACGCCGCATGGCGGGAGAATTGCGGCAGCGGCTGCGCAGTCGTGATACGCTGGCGCGACTGGGCGGTGACGAGTTTGGTATCTTGCTCGAGCACTGTGTTGCAGCCGATGCGCTGGCGTTGGCGCACGAGGTGCGCAGCACAATTGCCGCCATCCGGTTTCAGTGGGGAGAAAGTGTGTTCAATGTCACCGCGAGTATCGGCCTCGTGGGCGTCGATGCCAATAGCAAAGACCTGGCCGCGGTTATGATGGCCGCCGACACGGCCTGCTACGCCGCTAAGGAGAGTGGTCGAAACCGTGTCCATGTGTACGAAGCCGATGACCACATGTTGTCGCAAAGACATGGGGAAATGCAGTGGGTCACGCGTATCACCGATGCTCTCGATCACGACCGCTTCGTGCTGGTTGCGCAGCCGGTGCTGGCGTTGAGCAAACGATCACATGCGGCCGATTGCGAGCATTCTCACTTTGAGCTGCTGGTAAGGATGCGCGATCTCGATGGCTCCCTCATTGCTCCCGCTAAGTTTCTGCCGGCGGCTGAATCTTACAACCTGGCCACACGTCTCGACCGATGGGTTATCGATGCGGCATTCCGCTCGCTGCTCGCATCCGGTTCGCGCCTCGACGCAGTCGATATGTGCGCAATCAACCTTTCCGGACATTCTCTGTCGGATGAAAGCTTCATTGACTACCTTTCGCAGCGCTTCTGCGAGCAGGCATTGCCCGCCCACAAGATCTGTTTCGAGATTACCGAGACGGCCGCAATGACCAACCTGAGTGCCGCCATCGGTTTTATGGAACGGCTGCGTCGTTTCGGCTGCCGCTTCGCGCTGGACGACTTTGGTACTGGATTATCGTCGTTCGGTTATCTACGCAACTTGCCCGTCGACTACATCAAAATTGATGGCGTGTTCGTGCGTGATATGGTCGACGACAAAATCGATTGCGCCATGGTCAAGTCGATTCATGAAGTGGACCGTGTTATGGGCAAGCAAACCGTGGCAGAGTACGTCGAGAGCGACGAGATATTGAACCTGTTGCGTGACATCGGCGTGGATTACGCGCAAGGCGATGCGGTGGGCAAACCACGACCCCTGGTTGCGTATGGTATCGGTGCTGAGGTTATTGAGCTGGAAACGATGGGCTCAGTAAGGAGCCGTTCACGGTGTTTGTCAACAAAGTTGCACGTTTTCTTCATTAGTCCCGTTTAAGGTTGAAACCACCGCCTTCAGGCGGTCAGATTTAT
>CAZJDL010000176.1:0-2442 GCA_964544755.1 uncultured Pseudomonadales bacterium
GACTTTCAGTCCTTTAAACTAACCCACCAGCTTTAGCTGGTGGTTGTTGAGTTAACGCCTCGTTATAAACAAGAGTCAGATTCTAGTATTGCCTCCTCTCCCTGCGCTGCGTCCGGTGACTCTCCGGCAGTCAGATACGCCACGGAGTTAGTGAGATGTTGCATGACTGGCAGCCGCCCTGGCGGGGTAGCGGCGCGATCCATCCACAAGCACTAATGCGAGCAACGCACCCAACGGCAAACAGATCAGACGTCCCACGCGATTCATACTGCGCATTATATCGACTCAAACAAGTCGAGGCTTGGTTTATATCAGGCCATGCCCGGCTCGCTGCGTTACGCTTATAATTACCCGTTGGCGCAAGGTAGCGCTAGCCAGTTCCGTTTTGGCTACTACCTCTCCTCTATGCGGTTTAGTCGCTGCCATGGTCTCACGGCTAATACGCGTGCCGGAAAAGCCGACAAACGCCTTCTACTCAAGTACAGAAAATTTTTGTATTGACTAGCTTAACGATATAACATAAGTTAATTCTAAATTAGACTCTAATCATATACTAAGCAGAGCTATTGAAATGACGCACTTTACACCGTACAGCGCACTGCTAGGTGGCGCATTGATCGGGCTGGCGGCGACGGTGTTGCTCCTGATGAATGGCCGTATCGCTGGAATCAGCGGCATTGTTAACGGCGTGCTTGAACCTTCGCGCGGCGATATCGGCTGGCGATCCTGGTTCCTGATTGGCCTGGTTGTCGGTGGCGGTCTTTATTTGAGTTTCGCCACCCTGCCCTTTGAACTGCGTAGCGGTTTTCCCATGGCGCTGCTGGCGCTGGCGGGATTTCTGGTTGGCTTTGGCACGCGGATGGGTAACGGCTGCACCAGCGGCCACGGCGTATGCGGTATCGCCCGCCTTTCCATCCGCTCTTTGGTGGCGACCGCGGTATTTTTATCGACCGGCATGCTGACAGTCTACCTTGTTACACGCCACATTGCGGGCGTTTGAGGTGACTAAAAACGCCACTGGATTTCTCGCCGGTTTGTTGTTCGGCCTCGGCCTGGCTGTGTCACGAATGATTAATCCCGACAAGGTCATCGGCTTCCTCAATGTTGCCGGCGATTGGGATCCCTCCCTTCTGCTGGTGTTGGCGGCCGCCGTTGCGGTCAACTTCGTTGGCTTTCGATTGACCATACGACGAACCCAACCGGTCTTCGACGATGTGTTTCATCTGCCGACGCGTAGCGATCTGGATGGCCGACTGATCGCGGGTGCCGCAATCTTTGGCGTCGGCTGGGGTCTTGGCGGCTACTGTCCGGGACCTGCGTTGGCCGCCTTAAGCAGCGCCAGCTGGGAACCCCTCGTGTTCATCGGCGCGATGTTATTGGGATCGCTTAGTTATCGGTTCCTGGAGCGCAACCCATCTCGAAAAGCGTCACAAACCAATGCGGAAAAACCGCTAAGTTAAGACGGTTAAAACCGGCCAAGGGAAACCCGCAGGCGGCACACTTCAAGCAGTGATGTAATCGCAAGGGGCACGGCAACCTAGCGTAACATTCGCGACTGAGGTGGCGCTCACAGCGAATGCTTCTTGTAGGGGCTCGGGGGGGGCGAATCAAGGTTTGATCAATATCAATGCCGCCAAACAAATACGCGGTATGATTACGGTGATACAAAGAGGGTTTATATGTCGCACAATCAATCATCGAAACTGCTCGCCGAGGCACTGCAAAAATTAACCGACGCACTGGAAGAGGCGTCGGCATCTGACGCACCAGAGCCGTACATCATGTCATTGGCGACGGTAGACGTTGCCAACAAGCCATCGGTGCGCTCCATCCTGTTAGCCAATGTGAATGAGCAGGGCTTGCTTTTTTTCGTTAACAAGAAAAGCGGCAAAGGCATTCAACTGGCGAACAACCCCAACGTTGCAATATGCTTTTTCTGGCCGTCCATGAGCTTACAAGTCGTTGTTGATGGAGTTGCTCAACAGGAAGCCGACGCCGAAGCCAGCAGAATCTGGTCAAAACGAGCACGCGCCAATCAGCTCGCCGGCTGGGCGTCGCGCCAATCGGAACAATCATCGGGCCGCGATGTGCTGGCGACGCGCGTTGCCGAAACCCAGGAGGCATTCAGCGATGAGCGCGTTCCGCTGCCGGAGCACTGGGCGGGCTACCGGGCATTGCCCACGCGCATAGAGTTCTGGCGTACGGGTTGGCGACGTATGAAACACCGGGTGTGCTATAAAAAAGACGATGAGGGCTGGACCAAGACACTGCTGGATCCCTGAGACGGACGCTGCATTGCGGGCAAAGTTAGTGCGGTAGCACCTCTCAATGCACGATTCTATAATTCACTTTAACTCCTTATTTATGCGCATACACAATGCTTTAGATAGTGCCTGACAGAAAACCCCTCTTTTTTCTCGCACAGCGAGGATTTTTTGATTT
>CAZJDL010000177.1:0-2385 GCA_964544755.1 uncultured Pseudomonadales bacterium
TCTGTGCTGGAAACCGGCGGACTTTTCAGACTCATTCTGTATTGGAAAACTCTCATATTCAACAAACGCCGCCGGAACTGTTACCATAAGAGCGAGAGCGATGAGAAAGAAAAACCTTGAGAATAATGAAAACAAGCTTGAGCAATAAGAAATCCCGCGCATGAAGACTGGACTCGTGCTCTCCGGCGGTGGCGCACGCGGCGCCTACCAGGTCGGCGTGCTTAAGGCGATTGCCGATCTGCGACCGAAGCATGCGCACAATCCCTTTTCTATTATCAGCGGCACATCGTCCGGCGCCATCAACGCAGTAGCGCTGGCGGCCTCCGCCAATAACTTTCGCCTGGCGGTGAAGAAGGTCGAGCGCATCTGGAAAGACTTGCACGTCGATATGGTTTATCGCTCACGCCATCGCGATATCATCATTAGTATCGGCCGGCTACTGGCTTCCTTGTTTAACGAAGGCATCGGCCGGCGTCAGCCGTTGGCCCTGCTAAACAATGACCCTTTGCGCGATCTACTGTCGCATGCCATCCATTTCAAAAATATTCAGCGGCGAATTGACAGTGGTTTTCTCGAAGCTGTTGCTATTAGCGCAACGGGGTACACGTCAGGAGAGTCAGTCAGTTTTTTTCAGGGTCGGCCCGGCTTGAAAAAATGGCGGCGCGCGCGCCGCATCGGTATTCCGGCAGAGCTATCGGTGAGCCATCTGCTGGCCTCCTCGGCAATTCCCACCATACTACCGGCGGAGAAAATCAGCCTCGAATACTTTGGTGATGGCGCTATGCGCCAACTCTCACCGATCAGTCCGGCCTTGCATCTGGGCGCCGACCGGGTGCTGGTAGTGGGAGTGAGCGGCAACCCGACTCATCCCATAAAAAGCCAGGTCGAAAAGCACTCGCCGTCACTGGCGCAAATCGCCGGTCATATTTTTAAAAGCGCATTCATCGACAGCCTGGAAACTGATCTTGACCATCTGGTGCGTATCAACGATCTGGTGGGCATGGTTCAACTGGAAAATCCGTACGCGGATACCAGCCCGCTGCGCACGATCGACCTGCTGCGGATTAACCCCTCCATCGAGTTTGATGAAGTTGCTGCCAAGCATGTCGGCGACCTGCCGCACGCCATGCGCAAGATAATGCGAGTTACCGGAGCCACCGGCAGAGCCGGTGGCTCGAGCATGGCCAGCTACTTGTTGTTTGAAAGCGGGTTTTGCCGCGAACTGATTGAGCATGGTTATCGCGATGGCATGGAACAGGAAGAAGGCATTAGGGATTTTTTTTCTTAGGGGCTCAGCACGCCGCTAAAAATGAAAGTTGACCCCGGCAAAAAATCCGCTGAGATCAATATCCCCCTCAATATCTTCGTCGATATCCAATATCATGCTGCGGTAGCCTGCCTCCACCCCCAGGCCGATATTCGATTCGTACGCGAGGCGCACGCTGGCGTCGAGCAAGGTGTTACCGCCGTAACCAACGCCGTTAGCCTCCACGTCGACAGACAACCCCGTCAGGGGTAAATCGAACCTTGCCTTACCGTATAGCATGGGAATCGGGGCATCCAGGTCTTCGCGGGCCGAATCGGTCGTCGATTGAATCTCGACGAAGCCGTCGAACAGGCGAACACTGAGACCCAGGTCCAGCGATACCCAATTGTCCAGCAGTTCATAATAGAGCGTCACGTCGGTATGGGTAAGATCTGCTTCGGCACTGACATTGTCGCTAACGGGAAACACCGTGCCGTTGAAGTCGATATCGCGCGTTAACAAATTGTCACCATCGACGGTCAACCGAGTGTGCTGCAGCTTGATGTTGGGTAGAATTGGAATCGGGTGCTCCAGCGCGAAATAGAAGTAATTATTATTGTCGTCTTCCAGCCCAATATCGTCTTCGGTGTCGATTTTGGTCGTGCCGTCTTGCACATCGCCGCTGATTTCAGCTTGCCAAATACCCGCGCCAGCGTAGATGCCGAGGATGGTATCGGCGTGCGCCATGGATGCAGTACCTGCAAACAAACTTACTGCCAGAATAATATGCTTCCGCATGTTTTTTTCTCCAGTGTTAAACGATATCAGGCGCTTAGCATAGCAAAAAGCCGCCGCCAGGCTTGTGACAGAGGTATTAATAACGCAATTTGCTAGTTGTTGACCCAATTTTGAACGGACGCCTAATTCACTACAGCACATACGCTTGTAACGAAAATCCTGTTAAAATCTGCGCAACTATAATAAGCCACCCAGTCGAAGACAACAAATGAACCCCCAATTACGCTTAGGAACTAATTCGCTGTTTTTCCTTTATGCCGGTCTGTTGCTTGCTGGTGACAAGGCCTATGCTCAGGGTGATGCAACGTTAGTGGTGATCGATGCCATCGTGGTGACCGCCC
>CAZJDL010000178.1:0-2211 GCA_964544755.1 uncultured Pseudomonadales bacterium
CCAGCGCTCGTGTAAAGCGTTGCGCGCCAAAACCGGTGCGCTGTTGGCGGCAAACAGTAGCAGTAGCAGTTTGAACTCAAGCATGGCAGCATGTATTAGTTATCCAAAATACAGGATAATTAATTCGTGCCGGCAAGCAAAGGGATTATTATAAGATAGGTCAAATATTCGCCTTTGACTCCCTTACGTGCCTGGACGGTTTTGTATCGCCGGTGACAGCGTAGGCGTTCCACTATTTCCGCTAGCTTGCGTTAGAGCGCGCCGAACCTCTGCCGACAAATTGGTCGCGCGGTCGGTGGTGGTGTCGATTTCAAGTGTGTAGGTCAGCTCGCTACCGTGGGGCAGATCGGCATGTTGCAGCTGGTAGTCTAACACGCTCAAATCGGCGTCAGAGGGGTCTGATCCGCTGGCCAGCCGGCGCGCGACGCGCTCTCGAAGCGTGCTTTCACCGGCTTGACAGCAGAGCACCAAAGCGGGTAATTGCAGTTCTTGCGCCAGCTTAACGAAGCGATCTCTGTGCTGTCGTTGCAGAAATGCCGCGTCTACAATGACCGCATGGCCGGCGCTAGTGATTTTGCGCGTCAACCCCTCAAGGTATTGGTACAGCTGCCGCGTCGCCTGCGGGGAATAAATGCCGCTGTTAACGCTTGCCGCCGCATGTCGCAGTTGATGTTTGTTGTGCAAGCGCTTGCGCTCCAAATCCGAGCGAATACGTATGGCGGGCAGCTCGCACATCAGTTGTTCGGCAACGCTAGATTTGCCGCTGCCCGACAATCCGCACATAAGAATAAGCGTCGGTTCACGCGCTTGCATAAGCTGGCTTGCTGTTGTCACATAGCGTTCATAATCACATCTTATTCTCTGCAACTCGTTGGCGTTCGGCGCTTGTTGCAAGCGCAGCGCGATCACTTTGGCGCGCACCATGGCTCTGTATACTGCGTAGAAAGTTAACACAGCGACCCCCGCATAGTCGCCGCATATCTCCAAATAACGATTCAGTAGTCGATACGCCCACTGCGGTTGACCGTGGGCGAGAAAGTCCATATATAAAAAGCCTATTTCGTCCAGCACGTCGATAAAGCGCAAGCCAGCATCGAACTCTATGCAATCGAACGCGATAATTTTTTGCCCGGTCAGCGCCAGGTTGCCGAGATGTAAATCGCCATGGCATTCGCGGATCTTGCCCGCTGCCTTGCGTGCCGCGAATACCTGCCTGAGCGCTTTACATTGTTGCTCGCACCATTGCCGTAAGGCGCTCTCGTTACCTGCCAGCAGTGAATTGAAAGGTGCTGTCGCGAGCAATTCGAAATTCTCAAGTGCCGGTTTTGCGACGCTATCGGGACTACCGAACCCGCCCGTGGTGACCGGCAGGCTGGATTGATGAAAAACAGAAATATAGGCCGCCAGAGCGTCGATGCTCTCGTTCGGCAGGGTGTTATGCCGCAGCAATATATCCAGTTGCCGGTCGCCGGGGAACTGCCACATCTTCACTGCGTAGTCTAGCGGCGCACCGGTGCCGGTCAAGCTTGGCCGGGAATACGAACCATAGATGCCAACCACATCCAAATACAGATCGGGCGCCAGCCGGCTATTGAGACGCAACTCCTCGTTGCAATAAAACCTGCGCAGCTCAAGTGTTGAAAAATCAAGGAAGGGCAGCTTTATCGGCTTCTTGATTTTATATGCATACTTGCCTGTAAGCAGAACCCAGGAAATATGCGTTTCAACAACGCGAATCTCGCTCGTCGGGTGCGGGTACACATGCGGACTCATCAAGCCGTGCACAAAGGCATTATCCGTCATGCTGCATACCTCTGCCACCTCAACCGTTTATTAACATAGCACGCAGGGTGGGCAATCGTATTGATCCAGATCAAACATCTGATCGGTTGATTTGAATCAATACAGGCCGGCTGTGAGAAGCGCAAACTAACCTAATATGTTAGTTATACGGAAGGAAGTCGCGGCGCGCGGCGCTATGCGTAGCACCCGCTTTGTATAATTGTTAGTCAATTTGTTGTCTAAACAGACATTAATATCACCGCCGCGTCGAAGAATAGCTGCGTACTGGGCCTGCTTGTTGCGCTAAGAGCCCTCTCGAACGTCCAATGCCAATGAAAGCTGCCTTGTATGAATGCACTAGGAGAGGAGAGGAGAGGAGAGGAGAGGAGAGGGCGATGCATTCCGGGAGAAGGAGAAAAATAATGTGCA
>CAZJDL010000179.1:0-2069 GCA_964544755.1 uncultured Pseudomonadales bacterium
GAATGTTACAAGCCGTTACAGACAGATAACCGCCGTTACGGCTTAATAGCGTCAAGCGTTGTTTACTGAACATACCAAACAACCGCCGAGAGACTCACGATGAAACGCAGACTATTTTTAACGTTAGTAACAACATTGCAGGTGCAATCGGTGTTTGCCGCCGATATTGCAAGCGACGTGCGCAGCGGCAATGGCGCTCCCGACAATAGCAACGGCGGCTATTTTGAAATCGGTGTGGAAGCGGGCTATGCAAATGACCCCAAAGTCATCGACTATGACGAGGGCTGGGGAGGTAGTCTGTCACTGGCTGGCGGCTACCGCTACAAAGGATTGTTTATTGAAGCATCGCAAGGCACCTTTGACGGTTTGAATCTGGGATACAACCTTTGGAATAACCCGCATTGGTCGGTCGATCTTCTCGCTTCCAGCTTTAACGGTTCGATCGATACCGCCAACGCGGATAAGATTGACAGCAGTTTGACGGAAGCACAACGCAACTCAGAGCTTATAGATCGAGATACTTTTTATAGCGGCGCCGGTATGCGGCTGACCGGCTATTACGATGACTATATTTTGCAGTATCGGCTCGTCACAGACACCCACGGTGGCAACGGTGTCGTGAGTACCGCGCGCCTGGGCAGAAGTTGGCAGGTGAAAAACTGGAATTTTCACGGCGTCATCAGTGCGCAATACACTTCAGCGACAACCAATAGATACTGGTATGGCATCAGCGCGACAGAGGCCACCACGCGTTTTCCGGAATACGATCCTGACGCCTCCGTCTCGTTTAACGTGGAAGTTGGTGTGACCTATCCACTGGGTAAAGACTGGGTATTGCGCTCGTTTGCCCGCTATGGTCTCTTATCCAGTGAAGCAAAAAATAGCCCCTTAACGGATGATGACGACTGGGTATTGTTTGTCAATTCTATCAGTTACGTTTTTTAACCGGGAACGCTAGCGGGCACATGGCTGTGGCAATGAAAAGTGGAGTCGCAAAGCTTTGCCTGATACTGGCTCTTCTTGCCAACCACGCAAGCGCTGATGACCAGCAGATCGAGTTCGGCGTCAAGCCTGACCGCTGTATCGCCTTGCACCAGGGGCAAACCTGTTATCAAAAATTGAAGTTTCATTGGCGGACACCGGCAAGCAGAGAATATTGCCTATTTCAACTTTCCGAAGCAGAACCATTAGTGTGCTGGGTGGGCAAGCAGCAAGCGTCGTTCGTGCAGGAGTTTAAGTCAGATCGCAGTATAATCTACCAGATTCGCATTAAGAATCAGAACAGAAGCCTGTCTGCTGTGAAGGTTAAAGTCGCCTGGGTATACCGCTCGAGCCGCAAAAGCGCCAGTGGTTGGAGGTTATTTTGAGCATGACAAACAACGGCGAGCACATTTTGGTGGTGGAAGATGACGCCTCTCTTTCTGCCTGGATTAGCGACTATTTATGTAGCCATGGTTTTCAGGTGAGTGTCGCCAACCGGGGTGATGTCGCCGTTGAACTGATTGAGACAGACATGCCGGATCTGGTACTGCTCGATATTATGCTGCCGGCCAAAAACGGTTTCGATGTTTGCAAAGAAGTCCGCCGCTTTTATCCGCGACCAATTTTGATGATGACGGCCCGCACCGAAGAGTTGGACGAAGTGCTGGGCCTTGAACTGGGCGCCGATGACTATTTAAGCAAACCGATAAAACCGCGGGTGCTGCTGGCCAGAATAAATGCTTTGCTGCGCCGTGGCGCGGAGCAAGAAAACCTTAGCACGCGGATTTTCGGCCGGTTACGAATAGATGCGGCGTCGAAAACAGTCTGCATGAACGATCATGTCGTTGCCATGTCGGTCAATGAATTTGAGGTCTTATGGCTACTGGCATCACAAGCCGGAAAAGTCATCAGCCGTAGCGAACTGTTCAGCCAATTACGTGGTATCGACTACGATGGTTTCGATCGTTCCGTTGATATTCGCATTTCACGCTTACGTAAAAAATTGCAAGATGACCCCAATCAACCCTACAAAATAAAAACGGTACGCGGCAAGGGCTACCTCTTCGCGGGCGACGCGTGGTAAATAT
>CAZJDL010000180.1:0-1855 GCA_964544755.1 uncultured Pseudomonadales bacterium
CCCGGAAAGTTGTAGGCCCATACCAGAGGTGCAAACTGTAATACCCCTTCGTTCAAGGCCTGGCTCAAAATCACGAACGCAATCACCAAAAACGTATTCGGGAAAATAAACATAATCAGCGGGCCCAGTAACTTGACCGGCGCTTCCATCGCCATCTTTTCGGCTTTCAGAAACCTTGTGTTGCGCAGGTTTTCCGCCTGCGCCCGCAGCACGGTGCCCAGGCTGGACCCGGTTTTCTCAGCCTGAATAATACTGCTGACCACGTTCTTGACGCCGTCGCTGCTTACCCGTGTAGTGAGTTCACGCAAGGCGTCGGCGCGCGACTTACCCGCCCGTACATCGCGCAGTACCCGACCGAATTCAAAACGCAGTGGCCCGTCGGGTGCTTTCTGCACGGCTTGTGTCAGGCCACCGGTAAAGTTGGTGCCCGATTCCACCGCGAGAATGATGATGTCGAGGTAGAACGGCAGGTCACGGAAAATACGTGTATTACGCTTGTCGGTGGTTTCCTTGAGCCACAACTCCGGGTAGTAGAAGCCACCCAGTGCCACCCCTATCAGCAACAACCAGGATGTTTTGCCAAGCGATGCCAACAGCAAATAAACGAGTGCTGTCATAACGACGGCTGATATCAGTTTGCCGGCGAAGAATTGTTCGGGACTGAGCATAAAATCCAGGCCGGCGCGGCGCAGGCGAGTATGCGTTGCCAGCCGATAGTCGCGTGACAGCGTGCCTCCCAGGTAATGCACGATGGTCTGGATCAAGGGCCAGAACAAGCGAAAGCCCAATGGCGGCCGGTCGAGGTAGGAGCGGTCTTGATCGGGAACTACCGCGAAGAAACGGTAGATGTTCCACGCGGTGAGGGCGAAGAAAGCGCCGATGACGAGACTGATAATGAGTATTTCCATGCGCTACACGTCGATGTTAACAATTTTGCGGATCATCACGGCACCGAGGAGTTCCAGGGTGAGGATCACCGCTAGAAAAATCCAACCCAGCAACGAGGTATAGATCGGCCGCATCGATTCAGGCTCAACCAGCGTCAGTGCCAGAATCATAAAGAACGGTAACAAGCCAACCACCCAGCCTTGCATCTTGCCTTGCGAGGTCAGGGCGCTGATCTTGCCTTCCATATCCAGCTTGCGCCGTAGCGTGCTCGACAGCCGCTCGAAGATGGCAGACAGATTGCCGCCCAGTTCGCGGGAAATTTGCGCCGCGCTGATCAGCAGATCCATTTCTTCGGTTTGCACCCGGTCGGCGACGTTCTCCAGCGATTCGCCCAGTGTCAGTCCCATGCGTTGTTCACGCAGCAGCAGCGAAAATTCCTGGCTGATCGGGCCGTTGGTTTCTTCCACCATGGTTTCGATTGCGTTCAAGAAGGTGGCTCCGGCTCGCATGCCGCCGGCAATCTGTGCCAACGCATCGGGCAGCGCGGCATTGATGGCCTTGCGGCGGCGTGCTTCCAGCAGGCGAAGCAGGTGCTTCGGCAATACGAAAATGCCGACAAGAACCGGTAACACGTAAAAAATCGAGCCCGACATCAGGTAAATTGCTGCTGGCAGCACCAGCAATAGCACAATATTGCTGAGGAAAACCTTGCGCGAATCGATGAACAGGAAAAGCTGCTGAAAGCTGTCTTCGGCGCGCGTGGTAAAAACGGTCTGGTAGCGGTCGTAACCGAGCACGCTAAACCGCAGCAAGGTCCACACAGCGACCGTCAGCGCGACAAAGAGAAGGACGAGCAGCACCGCAATGCTCATGCGTCGCGCACTCCGTTGTTGTTAAAGATAGACAAGTCGACGTCCATGCCAATTTCCACCAGTTGCTCATAGAACGCCGGCACAAATCCGGTGGC
>CAZJDL010000181.1:0-1826 GCA_964544755.1 uncultured Pseudomonadales bacterium
AGCCAATTTGGGGTAGGCTGCTAAATGAGTACATCATGTTGTAGCTACACCCGTTGCTAACAAGTAGCTCACCCTGGCCATTTATACGCCGTTTCGCTTCGCTGCACTCTGTATAAATGGCTGGTTAGCATGGGCGTTAGCTTAGTAAGAACTAGTATTTGCATTAAATTTTGTCAAACAGTGCCTGCCTAGCCACGCACCAGCGCAAGGAATTCCATACGCGTGGCTTCGTTGCTACGAAATGCCCCCAGCATGGCGGAGGTGGTCATTTCCGAGTTTTGTTTTTCGACACCGCGCATCATCATGCACATGTGCTGGGCTTCAATGATCACCGCAACGCCGGCCGCCTCGGTCACACGTTCAACGGTATTGGCGATTTGCAACGTCAGGTTTTCCTGAATCTGCAGCCGGCGGGCGAACATATCCACAATACGTGCGACCTTCGACAGCCCTATTACTTTGCCCTTGGGCAGATAGGCAACATGACACTTGCCAATAAACGGCAACATGTGGTGTTCGCATAGTGAATACAATTCGATGTTTTTCACTAGCACAATTTCGTTTGAATCGGATTCAAACAGGGCGCCATTGACGACTTCGTCTACCGTTTGCTGATAGCCGCGAGTCAAGAATTTAAAGGCCTTGGCGGCGCGCTGCGGCGTATCCTGCAAACCTTCGCGCGATAAATCTTCGCCGATACTCGTGATAATATGTGCAAACGCGTCTTTCATGAGAGTTCACCTGGCAACGACTGGCTGGATGGTAGCAAAGTTTCTGTGCCGATATCAAAGCGATTGTAAGGCACGGGTCAGGTTTGGAATACGCAGCGGATGTTCGCCCGGATCACGGACACTAGTATGGAAAGTAGACAGCAACTGCTAAAGGAACTTATCTGCGTGCGCGATTACGTACGTTGGGGCGTTTCAAAATTCACGGCAAGCCACCTGTGCTTCGGCCACGGTACGGATAACGCCTGGGACGAGGCGTTGCATCTGGTGCTGCACACGCTGCATTTGCCGCCCGATGTTGACCCGGGCGTGCTGGATGCCAGGCTTACGACGGTGGAGCGAAACCTTGTGCTGGTGGTATTGGAAACCCGCATCAAGGAAAGAATTCCGGCCGCTTATCTCACCGGTTTGGCCGGCTTTGCCGGTTTGCAATTCAAGGTAGACGAACGCGTCATTATCCCGCGCTCGCCGCTGGCCGAGCTGATCGAACAGGAATTTGCGCCGTGGCTAGACGGCACGGCGTTAAATCGCGTGCTCGACTTGTGTTGTGGCTCGGGTTGCATCGGTATTGCAACCGCGGCCTACCTGCCGCAAGTCAGCGTAGACCTGGTCGATATTTCGGAGTCGGCGCTGGAGGTCGCGCAGATGAACATCGAGCGGCACGAACTCAAAGAGCGCGTACACATTCAATGTTCAGACCTGTTTGCCGCGCTGGACAAGGAGCAGAAGTACGATCTGATTATCAGCAATCCGCCGTATGTAGACGCCGAAGATCTAGCGAATATGCCGGCGGAATACCAGCACGAACCGCAACTTGCGCTCGAGGCAGGCGCCGATGGCCTGGGCTTTGCGCGTAAAATATTGCGGCAAGCGCTGGCGTATCTTGGCGATGACGGTGCGCTGCTGGTCGAGGTGGGCAATAGTGCTGCCGCTTTGGAGCGCGAGTTTCCCGAACTGCCGTTCACCTGGATAGACTTCAGCCGCGGCGGTCATGGTGTGTTTCTGCTCAGCGCGCAACAATTGCGCGAACACAAAGCATGCCTTAACTAGGCGCGATATAATCCGAGCGCCGTAATACCTTACTCCGTAACTGCATAG
>CAZJDL010000182.1:0-1721 GCA_964544755.1 uncultured Pseudomonadales bacterium
CGTCGTTTTGTTCTGCGGCAAATACCTGCGGGTTTACTGTGGCGCTAACAACAGCAGCTATCGTTGTAAAGGCGTGCTAAAAGACGTATTGAACGCTATAGTTTGCACACGGTCATATTAGTTTGTACTAGCACCCAATTTTCGTCATCGCTGACGGAAACCAACCGAACGAGCAAGCCATGCGCCAGCGTTTTTCCATTTTCGTCTTACTGTTAGCGGCATCTCTTTTAAGCGCTTGCAGCGGCGGTAGCGGCAGCTCGGGTGAGCGCGACAGCAACCCGAATTCACCGCTATCCGACGTTGTAGTCGACACGTTCCCGTATAGCCCGGAAGCCACCTATGCACAGGCCTTAAAGCCGTGCGTATACCAGGGAAACAACACCGAAGAATGCGCCTTGCAACGCCTGCCGTTTCTCGGCCAGGAAAACTCCACACCCGATATTGACGCCATTATGCAGCGCGTACTCGTCTCTCATCGCTGGATGGGAGACAACTTTCGTACCGTGCTCGAGACCCTGCCCGACGACTTGCTTTTAATGCTGCGCTCGGTCACGGCTGTGGTCGTTGCCAGCGACATTCGCCCATCGTATTTCCGCCCTGACACCGGCGCCATTTATCTTGACGCTGAATACGTGTGGCTGACCGCGGCACAACAGGCTGAGATTAGCCAGCAGGAAGATTTTCGCAGCGGGTTTGGCGACTCACTGCAGGTGGCCCTACCGTGGCGTTTTGTGCAGAACGATAGCTCGGTAAGCTTACGCCCCGCCGCCAACAGCGATGGCACTCGCAGCGCGACCAATGTGCGCATACCGCTGGCGTTCTTGCTTTACCACGAGCTGGCACATGCGGTAGATTTTATGCACCCATCTCGATTCGATACCCTGCAAGATTCACGCAGCGTTAACTATTACACGCGGCTCACCGGCGCGCGCGAATCTATAGCGCTGGCCAATCGCTACCCCTTGCAGTCACAACTAATGCGCAATCTCGCCGCCGTCTCATTTGCCGGCGAGGAAGCGACGGCCTCTCAATTGGCGTTGCAACCACCGGCAGTCAGCGACGAGTTTACGCCGGATGGCGCCAGCACTTACTACGGCTACAGCAGCATCAGGGAAGACCTGGCGACGATATTTGACACACTAATGATGAGCTACCATTTTGGTATTCAGGAAGAAGTGGCGGTGACCAATAATCCGGGACCCGGAGCACTTGCCAGCGACTACATTATTTATTCGGGCCAGCGCGGTCGCATTAGCGATCCCGCTTTGATTGAGCGTGCCGCGTGGATCACTAATGCAATGTATCCCGGTGTTGCCTCGGATGTTGAAGCGCACTTACGCAGTTTACCCGCACCCAGTGCCCTGCGTCGGGACTCTCCCTTTGGCAGCAATCAGTTGCAGGAATCTTCGCTTAGCAACGCGGAAAAATCAGCTATGGCGGTAACCGACGACGCCGTCTACACGCTGCCAATCTGCGGAACACATCTGCGCTAAACTGGCGACAAGCGTGACAGGAAATTATATACCAATACCCCGGTAATCCTGTACTTGGCTGATCGCTTGAAGTGACGATTCAAACTATTATCTCGACACTGGAACATCCGGCTTATATTTTTAAATTAAAATACCGACGTAGTTCGTAATTCCTCTGCAAATAAGCTTAGCGTGAATGGCACTTAGTTAAGCCATAAGAGCGCGAATTCTGCGGGCCAAGCGGATAAA
>CAZJDL010000183.1:0-1715 GCA_964544755.1 uncultured Pseudomonadales bacterium
TTCCCTTGCGGCGAGACGCCAAATGTCGCTCTGGTAACGGAAATTGATCAATAATGCTCTGTTCTTCATGAGGCAACGACGGATTTTTCGGCATTTGGCGGCTCGCTGATATGTGCAGTTTATGCGTTACAGTGCACTAGCGAAAAAGGTCTTCTGCTATTGGCCGCAGTAAATCGCTGGCCGTGTGCGCGTTGCTATATTTTAGCTGCGCGCCGCGCACAATCACCAACGGGGTCGCCTCCCCGGCCTGGCCCATCATAAAAGATGCTGCCGCGGCCAGTTCGTCGGCTACCGCGACCGAGGTCACTTGTAACTTGCGTTGAAACAAATCACTCGTACCGACCAGATCTTGCAGCGGTTCAATACCGGCGCTGCCGATGGCCATGCCCACTGTGCCGTTACGCCAGGCGCGGCCGGTGCTGTCGTTAACAATGACGCCCAACTTTATGCAATAGTGTCGCTCGAGTCCCGCTTGCAGCTTTGCGGCGCTGTGATCAGGGTCTTCGGGCAGTAGCAAAACCTGTTGCTCGCCCTCGCGTTGCACAATATTCGATTGATCGATACCGGCATTGGCGTGCACGAAACCCAGCTTATGTTCGACGATCAGCACGCCGAGGCGATGCCGTATAATGGCTTTCGACTCGTCCAGAATCAGTTGCACCAGCCGTGGGTCTTTGTCTACCTTGAGCGCCAACTCCCGCGCTTCAGTCGATGCTGTCACACTGCGGAGCAGGCGGTAACGGCCTTCGGCCTTGGAAATTATTTTCTGCGCCGCAACCACAACATCACCCGACTGCAAGCGCAGGTCGGCTTTATCCAGCGCACCGATGGCAAGTTGCGCGAGGTCGTTGCCCGGCTCTACCAGCGGGAAATCCGCAACCGCAATCAGCTCGAGACAACGTGACATTTACGACTCGATAGCACAACTATTCAACACCCGTAATTCGAATGCCGGCATGGGTTTTGTAACGTTTGTTGATGGTAATCAAAATAGACGTCAGTGCCTCCGCCGCCGCCGCGTTGCAAATCGGTCCGGCATGGATACCACGCATGCCCGCCGCTGCGACCAATTCGATCACTGTGCCGCGCGCCTCGATGTTATTGCCCGCAACCAGCACATCGCAGTCAAGACCGTGCCCCTCTTGCAAATGAATCGCCGCCACATTTTGAAACGCCGACACCACGCTGACGCCGTCGCCCAGCAAATCTTGCGCGGCCTGCCCCGCCGAGCCGCTGTCCGGCAATTGCACGCGCGCGACTGTCGGTGGCACCAGCGGCACGGTCACGTCTATTAGAATCTTGCCTTGCAGCGCAGGCTTAACATATTCCAGCGTAGTGAGCTGATGACTAAACGGCACCGTTAACACAACAATGTCTGCCACCTCAGCCGCCGCGAGGTTTTCCATCGCCTTGACTTGCTCGACCGACGTACCCCGAGCTTGCATCACCTTTTGCAAATCAGCCAGTGCCGCCGCGGCCTTCTCTACCTTGCGCGAGCCGATAATCACCGGGTAACCGACTTGCGACCAGCGCCGCGCCAGGCCGGTTCCCAGCGCGCCAGTGCCGCCTAAAATTGCAATACTTGGAAGTTGTTCTGGTGTCATTTACACCACCTCTCTACGATAGTACTAAGTTCACTATCTGCGATTGGCTTATTATCCCAACCTTTTGAAAAGCTAATATCATTTGAATTTGGAAGCTGCTCATCATTCAAT
>CAZJDL010000184.1:0-1561 GCA_964544755.1 uncultured Pseudomonadales bacterium
AATGCGTACTTGCTCAGAGTAATCGGCATGTGAATTTAAGCCCGATTGCCCTGCTCAATCATGCATTCTTCACTCAACTGTTGGGCGTAAGACCGCAATTCCTGCACCAATCCGGGCGCCGCGCCTGCGGCTTTGATTCGCTCTAGCTCCTGATCGAACGCGGCAAAATTAAAATGCTCCGCAGACGTTAAGCGCTGCTGGCAGTGCTCACGCCACTGGGCTTTTTCCTGCATGTTTAAACTTGCCGGAAAGTTACGTGCGCGATAGCGAAACAACATCTCGGGCAACCGCGCATCATCAAAGCAGAACGTTTGCCCGGCCAGCCGCTCGGCCGACGCGGAGCGCACTTCATTGATGTAGTGACGATCCGTTTTGCTGAAAAACCCGCCCGAGTAAAGCTGCGCTTCCGGGTCTTGTTGCGACGCTTGAAACGGGGAATCAAATATAGCGCTTAGCTTTGTTAGCCAGCCGCGTTGTTTGGCGCAGGCTTGCGCATGTTTTTCGCAGGCAGCCAAATCAAGATTGATGCGATCGGCGACTTTGTCGTCCAGCAATTTCTGCGTGGCGACTATCGGACAACGATTGAGATGAATGGTTTTCAGCGGAATGCGCGGCATTTCCGCCGTACGTTCGCTGCCCGGTGTATACAGGTAGTGCGTGATGTCGGCGGCGCTCAAATCAAACAGCGGCGTGGGATCGTGGCGCAAATCAACACAAATCACGCCATTCTTATTCACCGGGTGAGGCGCAACCGGGAGCATCAGACTGGTGCAATAGTTCTCACTCGGCAACCTGGACGAAACATGCACAACGGGCTGCGGGTGCCGGGTGGCCAGCAACCGCGCCACAAACTTCTTGTTACGCAGTTGCAGCGCATAATCGAATAACTTCTTTTTGCGCTGTCTGAGTATATTAGCAATGCCAATCGTGGCGCGCACATCGGCCAGGGCATCGTGCGCTGCGCCGTGTTCAATGCCGTTGGCGGCAGTTAAATGCTCGAGACGAAAACTGGGTTTGCCATCTTCGTGACGCGGCCATTCGATATCTTCCGGCCGCAGGGCGCAGCACAGGCGCACGACGTCGATGATGTCCCAGCGAGAATTGCCGTTTTTATACTCACGTTCATAAGCGTCGTAAAAATTGCGATACAACGTGTGCCGGGTAAACTCGTCGTCGAAGCGAATGCTGTTATAGCCCACGGTGCAAGTGTTAGGCCGGCTCATTTCGCGTTGAATGCGCGCAATAAATTCGCGTTCGCTAACGCCTTCGCGGTTAATCAACTGGGGGGTTAAGCCGGTGACGTGGCTGGCCGCCGGGTGCGGCAGGCAGTCGGGCGGCAGCTTGCAAAACTGCTCGAGGGGTTCGCCGACAATTGTCAGGTTTTCGTCGGTACGCACACCGGCGAATTGTATCGGCCGATCCAGCGCCGGATCGGTGCCGCTAGTCTCGTAGTCGTGCCAATAGAAAGTTGCTGACATTGATACCTACAACACCCGTTGGGTAAAAATCATTGAACCTGGAGCGCACTGGCTACGCTGTCGATTAATCAGTGTCATATCAC